>NZ_RSAJ01000230.1 GCF_003933965.1 Streptomyces sp. RP5T | reverse complement strand
CCCCTGCTGCACGACCGCCCGGAACGCCGTGGCGAAACGGCAGCCCAGGGAGGCGGCCGTGGCGAAGGACATGTCCTGCGGCACGGCCACGAGGTTCACGTCGGCGTGGTCCAGTGCGACGTACTGGGCGAACGAGCCCCAGTGGGTGAAGCCGGGCTGTGTCTGGCGCTCGCAGATCTGGTGGTCGCCGGCCGCGCAGGACGCGCAGGTGCCGCAGGCGCAGACGAAGGGGACGGTGACCCGGTCGCCGGGGTGCCAGCCGCGCACGAGGGGGCCGACCGACTCCACCACGCCCGCGAGTTCGTGGCCCGGCACGTGCGGGAGGGTGATGTCCGGGTCGTGGCCCTGCCAGCCGTGCCAGTCGCTTCTGCACAGCCCCGTGGCCTCCACCCGCACGACCGCTCCGTGCTCCGCCGGGCGGGGGTCGGGCACGTCCCGCACCTGTGCGGGTTCGCCGTACTGTTCGAAGACAACCGCTCGCATCCACGTCTCCCTGGCCGTTCTCGTCCGACGGTCCATCGTGACCGGTCACCGGTCCGCCGCCCGCACCCGGCCCCAGGACTCTTGGAGAAATACCCCCTAGGGGTATAGGCTGTGATGCAGTAACCCCACACGCCTCCACGAGGAGAACGACATGACCGCCCAGACCGACACCCCTGGCTCCGTCACCGCCGTCTACAAGGTGAGCGGGATGAGCTGCGGGCACTGTGAGGGTTCCGTTTCCGGCGAGATCTCCGAGATCGCGGGTGTCAGCTCGGTGAAGGCGGTCGCCTCCACCGGCGAGGTGACGGTCGTGTCGGCGGAGCCGCTGGACGAGGAAGCCGTGCGGGCCGCCGTGGACGAGGCCGGTTTCGAGCTCGTCGGCAAGGCCTGAGCGTCACGGGAAGAGCTTCGGCGGGCCACCGGCCCGCCGATGCCGGCCACACAGTTCACCGCGTCCCCGAGGGGCGCGGACGAACCGTTTCGGGAGTAGGGAACATGTCCACCACGGCCCCGATAGCGCCCGTGTCCGAGGTCGAGCTCGTCATCGGCGGGATGACCTGCGCCTCCTGTGCCGCCCGGGTCGAGAAGAAGCTCAACCGGATGGACGGCGTCACCGCCACGGTCAACTACGCGACCGAGAAGGCGCGGGTCGTCTACCCCGCGGGGGTCGAGGTCGCCGACCTGATCGCGACCGTCGTGAGGACGGGCTACACGGCCGAGGAGCCGGCGCCCCCGGCGGACCGGCCCGACGGCCCCCAGGACACGGACCCCGAGCTCGCCGCCCTGCGGCAGCGGCTCCTCGTCTCGGTCGCGCTCGCCGTCCCCGTCGTCGTGCTCTCCATGGTCCCCGCCCTCCAGTTCGACAACTGGCAGTGGCTCGCGCTGACCCTCGCCTCCCCCGTCGTCGTCTGGGGCGCCTGGCCCTTCCACCGCGCCGCCTGGACGAACACCCGGCACGGCGCGGCCACCATGGACACCCTCGTCTCGGTCGGGACCCTCGCCGCCTACGGCTGGTCGCTGTGGGCCCTGTTCCTCGGTGACGCGGGGATGCCCGGAATGCGGGAGCGGTTCGAGTTCACCGTCGGCGGCATGGACGGCGCCTCGACGATCTACCTCGAGGTGGCCGCCGGGGTCACCGCCTTCCTCCTGCTCGGCCGCTATCTGGAGGCCCGCGCCAAGCGCCACGCGGGGGCCGCCCTGCGGGCCCTGATGGAGCTGGGCGCCAAGGACGTCAGCGTGCTGCGGGACGGGCGGGAAGTGCGCGTCCCGGCGGAGCGGCTGGCGGTCGGGGACCGGTTCGTCGTGCGGCCCGGCGAGAAGATCGCGACCGACGGCACCGTCGTCGAGGGCGCCTCGGCCGTGGACGCCTCCATGCTGACCGGCGAGTCGGTACCGGTGGACGTCGGCGTCGGGGACACCGTCACCGGGGCGACCGTCAACGCCGGCGGCCGGATCGTGGTGGCGGCGACCCGGGTCGGGGCCGACACGCGGCTCGCGCGGATGGCGAAGCTGGTGGAGGACGCACAGAACGGCAAGGCGCAGGTGCAGCGGCTCGCCGACCGGGTCTCCGCGGTCTTCGTGCCGGCCGTCCTTCTCATCGCGGCGGCCACCTTCGGGGCCTGGCTCGGCACCACCGGGGACACCGTCGCGGCGTTCACCGCGGCCGTCGCCGTACTGATCATCGCCTGCCCCTGCGCGCTGGGCCTGGCCACACCGACCGCGCTCATGGTCGGCACCGGGCGCGGCGCCCAGCTCGGCATCCTCATCAAGGGGCCGGAGGTCCTGGAGTCCACGCGGCGCGTCGACACCGTCGTCCTGGACAAGACCGGCACGGTCACCACCGGCCGGATGACGCTGCACGAGGTCCACTCCGTCCAGGACACCGACGAGAAGCAGCTGCTGCGGCTCGCGGGCGCCCTGGAGCACGCCTCGGAGCATCCCGTGGCCCGGGCGGTGGCCCTGGGCGCCGAGGAGCGGGTCGGCCAGCTGCCGCCGACCGAGCGGTTCGAGAACGTCCCGGGCAAGGGCGTACGCGGCCTCGTGGAGGGCCGTGAGGTGGCCGTGGGGCGCCTGTTCGACGCACTGCCCGCCGAGCTGGCCCGGGCGCGGGAGGAGGCCGAGCGGGACGGCCGTACGGCTGTCGTGGTCGGATGGGACGGGGTGGCGCGCGGGGTGCTGGCCGTCGCCGACGCCGTCAAGGGGACCAGCGCGGAGGCGGTGCGGTCCCTGCGGGCGCTGGGGCTCACGCCGGTGCTGCTGACCGGGGACAACCGGACGGTGGCCGAGGCGGTGGCCCGGGCGGTCGGGATCGACGAGGTGATCGCCGAGGTGCTGCCCGAGGACAAGGTCGACGCCGTGCGCCGGCTCCAGGGCGAGGGACGGGTCGTCGCGATGGTCGGGGACGGCGTCAACGACGCGGCCGCGCTCGCCGCCGCCGACCTCGGGCTCGCCATGGGGACCGGGACCGACGCGGCGATCGAGGCAGGGGATCTGACGCTGGTGCGCGGGGACCTGCGGGTGGCCGCGGACGCGATCCGGCTCTCCCGGCGCACCCTGTCGACGATCAAGGGCAATCTCGTCTGGGCCTTCGGCTACAACGTGGCCGCGCTGCCGCTGGCCGCGGCCGGGCTGCTGAACCCGATGATCGCCGGGGCGGCGATGGCGTTCTCCTCGGTGTTCGTGGTGACCAACAGCCTGCGCCTGCGGTCCTTCCGTTGAGGATCCTTTGACGGCCCCCCCTCTGGAGTCCGGAGCCGCGCTCACATAAGCTCTTCACAAGACTCGCGCATCGTCCTTACGCCGGGGTCCCATCCGGGCTCTTGCGTATCTAACGGACATTTGCAAGAGACGCAGATCACAGTGATGCGAACGTAACCATCGAAGGGGTTCGAAGGTCTAAGTTGGCGATGTCAGGGAGCGTCTTGGGGGGCGCCGACTGACGTCTGAGGATGTCTTGGGGGACTTCCTCGGAGCTGCGTTGCCGGGGCACGCACTTAGGGAAGCTTTGAGCGGCCCTCCCGACCGTGCGCTGTCCCGGCAGACCGCACCACATGAGTAGATACGAACGGTTGCGCTCGTTCTCTCAAACCGCAGTACCAGCAGTACCGGAAAGACAGCGATTCAGGCGCTGGTCTCTCAGACGCCCGGCCGGATCCCGTGGGGGGAATCCGCACCGGGACATGGGAAGGCGCCCTGGACGCCGGCCCGTGGGGGGACCGTCGCCAGGGCGCCTTTCGTTTGCCCTTTTCCGCGCCCGCGCGTTCCCCGGGAACGCCGAAGGGGCGCCACCGAAGCGACGCCCCTCAGCTCACCCGCAGGTGTCAGCGCTGCTCGACCGGGACGAAGTCCCGCTCGACGATCCCCGTGTAGATCTGGCGCGGGCGGCCGATGCGGGAGCCCGGCTCCTTGATCATCTCGTGCCACTGGGCGATCCAGCCCGGGAGGCGGCCGAGGGCGAACAGGACCGTGAACATCTCGGTCGGGAAGCCCATGGCGCGGTAGATCAGGCCCGTGTAGAAGTCGACGTTCGGGTAGAGGCTGCGCGAGACGAAGTAGTCGTCGGAGAGCGCGTGCTCCTCCAGCTTGAGCGCGATGTCCAGCAGTTCGTCGGACTTGCCGAGGGCCGAGAGGACGTCGTGCGCGGCGGCCTTGATGATCTTCGCGCGCGGGTCGAAGTTCTTGTAGACCCGGTGACCGAAGCCCATCAGGCGGACGCCGTCCTCCTTGTTCTTCACCTTGCGGATGAAGGAGTCGACGTCGCCGCCGGAGGTCTGGATGCCCTCCAGCATCTCCAGCACCGACTGGTTGGCACCGCCGTGCAGCGGGCCCCACAGGGCGTTGATGCCGGCGGAGATCGAGGCGAACATGTTCGCCTGCGACGAGCCGACGAGGCGGACCGTGGAGGTCGAACAGTTCTGCTCGTGGTCGGCGTGCAGGATGAGCAGCTTGTCCAGGGCGGAGACCACGACCGGGTCGGGCTCGTACTCCTGCGCCGGGACCGAGAAGGTCATGCGCAGGAAGTTCTCGACGTAACCGAGGTCGTTGCGCGGGTAGACGAACGGGTGACCGATCGACTTCTTGTACGCGTACGCCGCGATCGTCGGGAGCTTGGCGAGCAGGCGGATCGTCGAGAGGTTGCGCTGCTTCTCGTCGAAGGGGTTGTGGCTGTCCTGGTAGAAGGTGGACAGCGCGGAGACGACCGAGGACAGCATGGCCATCGGGTGGGCGTCGCGCGGGAAGCCGCGGTAGAAATTCTTGACATCCTCGTGCAGCAGGGTGTGCTGCGTGATGTCGTTCTTGAACACCGAGAGCTCGTCGACGGTCGGAAGCTCACCGTTGATCAGGAGGTAGGCGACCTCCAGGAACGTGGAGCGCTCGGCCAGCTGCTCGATCGGGTAGCCGCGGTACCGGAGGATGCCGGCCTCGCCGTCGAGGTAGGTGATGGCGGATTTATAGGCGGCGGTGTTGCCGTAGCCGCTGTCCAGGGTGACCAGACCGGTCTGGGCGCGGAGCTTCCCGATGTCGAAGCCCTTGTCGCCGACGGTGCTGTCGATCACCGGGTAGGTGTACTCGCCATCGCCGTACCGCACTACTACAGAGTTGTCGCTCACGTCATCCCTCACCGACGTTGTGCCTCTTCTTCGAGGTTGCCCTGACTGTCTCTACCATCCCCCATTTGGCGCAGGAGAGTGCACTCGGGGTCGGCCGTTGGGCGTATTGGCGGCACTGAGTGCCGCCAACTTGCTCATCCTGCCCCTCCCCACCCGCTTCCGGAAGAGCTCTGTGACCCACGTGACTCATTTGATCGATCATTTTTTGTGGTGTCTCACGATCGACGCCCGTCACCGGCCCGCGAGCCGGAAGTCCAGGGCCGTGCAACGGCGTCCCGCCGACACCGTGCGCACCGCCTGGCCGATCGCCTTGCGCGAGCCGACGAGGACGACCAGCTTCTTCGCCCGGGTCACCGCCGTGTACAGCAGGTTCCGCTGCAGCATCATCCAGGCGCTGGTGGTGACCGGGATCACCACGGCCGGGTACTCGCTGCCCTGGGAACGGTGGATGGTCACCGCGTACGCGTGGGCCAGTTCGTCCAGTTCGTCGAACTCGTAGGGCACCTCCTCGTCCTCGTCGGTCAGCACGGTCAGGCGCTGGTCGACCGGGTCGAGGGAGGTGACCACGCCCACGGTGCCGTTGAAGACACCGTTGGCGCCCTTCTCGTAATTGTTGCGAATCTGGGTGACCTTGTCGCCGACCCGGAAGACCCGGCCGCCGAACCGCTTCTCGGCGAGGTCGGGGCGGCCGGGGGTGATGGCCTGCTGGAGCAGGCCGTTGAGCGTGCCGGCGCCCGCGGGGCCGCGGTGCATGGGCGCGAGCACCTGGACGTCCCGGCGCGGGTCGAGGCCGAACTTGGCCGGAATCCGACGGGCCGCCACATCCACGGTGAGCCGGCCGACCTCCTCGGTGTCGTCCTCGACGAAGAGGAAGAAGTCCTTCATGCCGTCGGTCACGGGGTGCTGCCCGGCGTTGATCCGGTGCGCGTTGGTGACCACGCCGGACTGCTGGGCCTGGCGGAACACGCGTGTGAGGCGCACCGCGGGGACCGGGCCGCCCTCGGCGAGCAGATCCCTGAGGACCTCGCCCGCGCCCACGCTGGGGAGTTGGTCGACGTCCCCGACGAACAGGAGGTGCGCGCCCGGGGGTACGGCCTTCACCAGCTTGTTGGCGAGCAGCAGGTCCAGCATGGAGGCCTCGTCGACCACCACCAGGTCGGCGTCGAGCGGGCGGTCCTTGTCGTAGGCCGCGTCGCCGCCGGGCTTGAGCTCCAGGAGGCGGTGGACGGTGGAGGCGTCGGCGCCGGTGAGCTCGGCGAGGCGCTTGGCGGCCCGTCCGGTCGGGGCGGCGAGGACGACCTTGGCCTTCTTGGCGCGGGCCAGCTCCACGATCGAGCGCACGGTGAAGGACTTGCCGCAGCCGGGGCCGCCGGTGAGGACCGCGACCTTCTCGGTCAGCGCGAGCCTGACGGCGGCCTCCTGCTCGGGCGCGAGCTCCACTCCGGTACGGGTCTTCAGCCAGCCCAGCGCCTTGTCCCAGGCCACCTCCCGGAAGGCCGGCATCCGGTCCTGGTCGGTGCGCAGGAGGCGCATCAGCTGGGCGGAGAGGGAGAGTTCGGCGCGGTGGAAGGGGACGAGGTAGACGGCGGTCACCTCGTGGCCGTCGGGGCCGGGGACCTTCTCGCGGACGACCCCGGGCTCCTGCCCCGACTCCTCGTCGGGCGCGGCGAGTTCGGCCAGGCACTCGATGACCAGGCCGGTGTCGACCTGGAGGAGCTTGACCGCGTCGGCGATCAGCTGCTCCTCGGGGAGGTAGCAGTGGCCCTGGTCGGTGGACTGCGAAAGGGCGTACTGGAGACCGGCCTTGACCCGCTCCGGGCTGTCGTGCGGGATGCCGACGGACTGGGCGATCTTGTCGGCGGTGAGGAAGCCGATGCCCCAGACGTCGGAGGCGAGCCGGTAGGGCTGGTTCCTCACGACGGAGATCGAGGCGTCGCCGTACTTCTTGTAGATGCGCACGGCGATGGAGGTGGACACCTCGACGGTCTGGAGGAAGAGCATGACCTCCTTGATCGCCTTCTGCTCCTCCCAGGCGTCGGCGATCTTCCTGGTCCGCTTGGGACCGAGCCCCGGGACCTCGACGAGCCGCTTGGGCTCCTCCTCGATGATCTTCAGGGTGTCCGTGCCGAAGTGCTGGGTGATGCGGTCGGCGAAGACGGGGCCGATGCCCTTGACGAGCCCGGAGCCGAGGTAGCGGCGGATGCCCTGGACGGTGGCGGGGAGGACGGTCGTGTAGTTCTCGACGGTGAACTGCTTGCCGTACTGCGGGTGGGACCCCCAGCGCCCCTCCATCCGCAGGGACTCCCCCACCTGGGCACCGAGCAGCGCGCCGACGACGGTGAGCAGGTCGCCGCCGCCCCGGCCGGTGTCGACCCGGGCGACCGTGTAGCCGTTCTCCTCGTTGGCGTACGTGATGCGTTCGAGCACGCCTTCGAGTACGGCCAGCCGTCGTTCGCCCGTGGAGGCCCCCGCCTGATTGGACATGATCCGACGCTACAGGCGGGGTCCGACAGTGGGGAGCCCGGTGCGGTGATGTGCTGCCGTGCCGCTCAGTGGCGAGGGGAACACGTCACCTTCCGCATCGGCGTCGGGCCGGACCGGACCGGGCGGGGGATGCCGCGGGGTGCGGAAGAGGTCAAACCACCCCGGGCCCGGGGCAGGCCGCGACGCTCCGGACATCGTTCGGTGGCGCGCCGCCGCAGGGCACGTGCCGCATCCACCGGCCGCCCCGAACCCGCGGGTTTCCGGAGCTTCGCGGGCGGCGGCGCGCGGTCGGCGCCTGCGCCTGCGCCCCGACCGAGCGGGGCGCCCGGGTCGGGGGCCGGCGCCACGAGGCCGCCACCTGCCGGGGCCTCAGGAAACTCATCGGCGGCCAAAACGTCACGATCCGGTCTCGGGGTCTTGTCAATCGGCTTGTAATCGATTCCAATCCTCCGTACACGGAGTCGTGTAATCGATTCCAACAGTTCCACGAGGAGGTGGAGCGGCGATGGCGAGCATCAAGGACGTCGCAGCCGAGGCGGGGGTGTCCGTCGCCACGGTGTCGCGCGTCCTCAACGACCATCCGTCGGTCAGCGCGGACGCACGCACCCGCGTGCTGGCCGCCGTCGAGGCACTGGGCTACCGCCCGAACGCCGTCGCACGCTCCCTGCGCACCGACCAGACCCACACCCTCGGCCTGGTCATAAGCGACGTGCTCAACCCCTACTTCACCGAGCTGGCCCGATCCGTCGAGGAGGAGGCCCGCGCGCTGGGCTACAGCGTGATCATCGGCAACGCCGACGAACGGCCCGACCTCCAGGACCACCACGTACGGGGCCTGCTGGACCGCCGGATCGACGGCCTGCTGGTCTCCCCCACCGACGGCGGCTCCCCGCTGATGCTGGACGCCGTGCGCGCGGGGACGCCGATGGTGTTCGTGGACCGGTGGATCCCGGGCGTGGCCGTACCGGTGGTCAGGGCCGACGGGCGGGCCGCGGTGCGCGATCTCGTCGCCCATCTGTACGGTCTCGGGCACCGCAGGCTCGCCATCATCGCCGGGCCCGCCGCCACCACGACCGGCCAGGAGCGCGTGGCGGCCTTCCGGGAGGCCCTTGAGGCGTACGGCCTGGAGCTGCCCGAGGTCTACATAGGGCAGGGCGACTTCCAGGCCGACAGCGGGCGGCGGGTCACCGAGGGCTTCCTCGACCTGCCCGAGCCGCCCGAGGTCGTCTTCGCGGCCGACAACCTGATGGCGCTCGGCGCCCTGGACGCCGTACGCGCGCGTGGGCTGCGCGTGCCGGACGACCTCGCCCTGGCCGCGTTCGACGACATCCCGTGGTTCGTGCACACCGATCCGCCGATCACCGCGATCGCCCAGCCCACGGGCGACCTGGGGCGGACCGCCGTGCGCGCGCTCATCGACCGCATCGAGGGCCGGCCGCCCGCGTCGGTCACCCTCCCCGCCCGTCTCGTCGTCCGCCGTTCCTGCGGCGAGACCCCGCACGAGAACCCCGTAACGAACAGGAGCAAGTCGTGAGCAACGAGGACGAGTTGCTGCGCATCGAGGGCATACGGAAGTCCTTCCCCGGCGTGGTCGCGCTCGACGGCGTCGACTTCGACCTGCGCCGGGGCGAGGTGCACGTACTGCTCGGCGAGAACGGCGCCGGCAAGAGCACGCTGATCAAGATGCTGTCGGGCGCCTACCACCCCGACGGGGGCCGCGTCCTGGTGGACGGCGAGGAGGTGCACATCCGCGGGGCGCAGGACGCCGAGCGGCTGGGCATCGCCACCATCTACCAGGAGTTCAACCTGGTGCCGGACCTGACCGTGGCCGAGAACATCTTCCTGGGGCGGCAGCCGCGCCGGCTCGGGATGATCGACCGCAAGCGGATGGAGGCCGACGCCGAGGTGCTGCTGCAGCGCGTCGGGGTCACCGTGTCGCCCCGCGCGCGGGTGCGTGAACTCGGCATCGCCCGGCTCCAGATGGTCGAGATCGCCAAGGCGCTCAGCCTGGACGCGCGCGTGCTGATCATGGACGAGCCGACCGCCGTGCTCACCTCCGGGGAGGTCGACAAGCTCTTCGCGATCGTGCGCAGGCTGCGCGAGGACGGGGTCGGGATCGTCTTCATCACCCACCACCTGGAGGAGATCGCCGCCCTGGGCGACCGGGTCACGGTCCTCCGCGACGGGAAGTCCGTCGGCCAGGTGCCCGCGGCCACGCCCGAGGACGAGCTCGTACGCCTGATGGTGGGGCGGTCGATCGAGCAGCAGTACCCGCGCGAGCGCGGCGACACCGGAGCGGCCCTGCTGAAGGTCGAGGGGCTCACCCGGGACGGCGTCTTCCACGACATCGGCTTCGAGGTGCACGCCGGCGAAGTGGTCGGCATCGCCGGGCTGGTCGGAGCGGGCCGTACCGAGGTCGTGCGGGCCGTGTTCGGCGCGGATCCGTACGACAAGGGGACCGTGAAGGTCTCCGGGACCGCCCTCAGGGGTCACGACGTGGTCGCCGCGATGGCGGCCGGGATCGGGCTGATCCCCGAGGACCGCAAGGGCCAGGGGCTCGTCCTGGACCAGTCGGTCGAGGAGAACCTCGGTCTGGTGACCATGCGGACCGCCACCCGCGCGGGGCTCGTCGACCTCAAGGGGCAGCGGGAGGCCGCCGCGCGGATCGCCGAGCAGCTCGGGGTCCGGATGGCGGGCCTGCACCAGCACGTGCGGACGCTCTCCGGCGGCAACCAGCAGAAGGTCGTCATCGGCAAGTGGCTGCTCGCCGACACCAAGGTGCTGATCCTCGACGAGCCCACGCGCGGGATCGACGTCGGCGCCAAGGTCGAGATCTACCAGCTCATCAACGAACTCACCGCGGCCGGTGCCGCCGTCCTCATGATCTCCAGCGATCTGCCCGAGGTGCTCGGCATGAGCGACCGGGTGCTGGTGATGGCCCAGGGCCGGATCGCCGGCGAACTCGACGCCGGCGAGGCCACGCAGGACTCCGTGATGGCACTCGCCGTCAGCACGAACACCGTCAAGACCGAGAAGGAGGCCCCTGATGGCCACTGACACGCTCAAGAGCGGGGCGAGCGCGGGTGGCCTGCGCCGTCTCCTGCTCGACAACGGCGCGCTCACCGCGCTGATCGTCCTCGTCATCGCCATGTCGGCGCTGTCCGGCGACTTCCTGACCACCGACAACCTGCTCAACGTCGGCGTCCAGGCGGCCGTGACCGCCATCCTGGCCTTCGGCGTGACCTTCGTGATCGTCTCGGCGGGCATCGACCTGTCGGTGGGCTCGGTCGCCGCCCTGTCGGCCACCGTCCTCGCCTGGAGCGCGACCTCGCACGGGGTGCCGGTCGTCATAGCGGTCCTGCTGGCCGTGGTCACCGGCATCGCGGCCGGTCTCGTCAACGGCTTCCTGATCGCGTACGGCAAGCTCCCGCCGTTCATCGCGACGCTGGCGATGCTCTCGGTGGCCCGCGGTCTGTCGCTGGTGATCTCCGAGGGCTCCCCGATCGCCTTCCCCGACTCCGTGTCGCACCTCGGTGACACGCTCGGCGGCTGGCTGCCGGTGCCGGTGCTCGTCATGGTCGTCATGGGGCTGATCGCGGCCTTCGTGCTGGGCCGGACCTACATCGGCCGCTCCATGTACGCGATCGGCGGCAACGAGGAGGCGGCCCGGCTGTCCGGCCTCCGCGTGAAGAAGCAGAAGCTCGCCATCTACGCCTTCTCCGGTGTCTTCGCGGCCGTCGCGGGTGTCGTGCTCGCCGCCCGGCTCTCCTCGGCGCAGCCGCAGGCCGCCGACGGCTACGAGCTGGACGCGATCGCCGCGGTCGTCATCGGCGGTGCCTCGCTCGCGGGCGGCACCGGCAAGGCGTCCGGGACGCTGATCGGCGCGCTGATCCTCGCGGTGCTGCGCAACGGCCTCAACCTGCTGAACGTGTCCGCGTTCTGGCAGCAGGTCGTCATCGGTGTCGTCATCGCGCTCGCGGTGCTCCTGGACACCCTGCGCCGCAAGGCGGGGGCGACCCCGGTGGCCGCGGGTGCCGGCGGGCCGGGCGGCAAGGGGCGCCAGGCGGTGACGTACGGTCTCGCGGCCGTGGTCACCGTGGCGATCGTCGGCGCGACATCCTTCCTGCACAACGACTCGTCCTCGACGGCGAACCCGAAGGTGGGTCTGTCGCTGTCCACCCTCAACAACCCCTTCTTCGTGCAGATCCGGGCGGGCGCCCAGGCCGAGGCGAAGAAGCTGGGCGTGGACCTGACCGTCACGGACGCCCAGAACGACGCCTCCCAGCAGGCCAACCAGCTGCAGAACTTCACCAGTTCGAACCTGGGCGCGATCATCGTCAACCCGGTGGACTCGGACGCGGCGGGCAACTCGGTGAAGGCCGCCGACCAGGCGAAGATCCCGGTCATCGCCGTGGACCGCGGCGTCAACAAGGCCTCCGTGGACGCGCTGGTCGCCTCCGACAACGTCGCCGGCGGTGAGCTCGCGGCCAAGGCCATCGGCGAGAAGCTCGGCGGCAAGGGCAAGATCGTGATCCTGCAGGGCCAGGCGGGCACGTCGGCCGCCCGTGAGCGCGCCGAGGGCTTCGCCAAGGGCCTCAAGGCGTACCCGGGCATCCAGGTCGTCGCTCAGCAGCCCGCCGACTTCGACCGCACCAAGGGCCTCGACGTGATGTCGAACCTGCTCCAGGCCCACCCGGACGTCCAGGGCGTCATCGCCGCCAACGACGAGATGGCGCTCGGCGCGATCAAGGCGCTGGGCTCCAAGGCCGGCAAGTCGGTCTCGGTGGTCGGCTTCGACGGCACGCCGGACGGTCTGAACGCGGTCAAGGGCGGCACGTTGTACGCGTCGGTGGCACAACAGCCGTCCCAGCTCGGCAGAATCGCGGTGGACAACGCGCTGAAGGCCCTGCAGGGCAAGAAGGTCGAGGAGACCATCAAGGTGCCGGTGAAGGTGGTCACGAAGGAGAACGTGGCCGGTTTCACGGGCTGACGACGGCGTAAGGGCGGGCGGTCGCTTCGACCGCCCGCCCCGCGTCACTGACTAGGGGAGTCATTCATGTACGACTACGACCTTCTGGTCGTAGGGTCGGCCAACGCCGACCTGGTGATCGGCGTGGAGCGGCGGCCGGGGGCCGGCGAGACGGTGCTCGGCTCGGACCTGGCCGTGCACCCGGGGGGCAAGGGCGCCAACCAGGCGGTCGCGGCGGCCCGGCTGGGTTCGCGTACGGCGCTGCTGGCCCGGGTCGGCGACGACGGGCACGGCCGGCTGCTGCTGGACTCGCTGCGGGCGGCCGGGGTCGACACGGTGGGGG
>NZ_RSAJ01000022.1 GCF_003933965.1 Streptomyces sp. RP5T | reverse complement strand
GGTGCGGGCGGCGGCCACGGCGGCGGCCGAGTGCTCCCGCACGTGGTGCGATGGCTCGTCGTCGGGCCGCTCCTCGTACTCCTCCTCGTCGAAGAGCCAGACGTCGAGACGCTCCGCGTACTCCGGCACCAGCATGTCGGAGAGGCGGCGCAGGATGGCCGTATGGCTGAGGGAGGACGTGATGGCGGCGCTGGCGTCGCCGAGGAAGGTCAGCAGGCGCCGGGCCCGTTCCGCCGCGGTGCGTGCGGTTCGCTCGGCCTCCAGGAGTTCACGCTGGGCGCGTGCCGCGGCCTCCAGGTCGGCGTGCAGTGCCAGGACGCCCTGGTTGGTGTGGTGCAGTTCCTCCCGGTGGAGCCGGACCAGGTTCTCCTGCTCGTCGAGCAGCCCGAGCACCGCCGCGGTGTCCTCGTCGGCGCACAGCAGGGCCTGCGGCACCGCGGACGCGGTACGGCGACTCCCGCGGGCGGGCGGGTGCGGCAGCGAGCAGCTCAGGGCCTGAGTGTCCGGCTCGCCGGCGCCGGCCGGGCTCAGGGACACCTCCAGCCGGCCCGGCTGCCCGGGGCCGGACTGCCGGACGTGGAGCCGGAGTTCCCACGCACCGGCGCCGCCGACGCAGTCGCGCAGACGTGCGGTCAGTGCCGTCAGGAAGCGGGCCCGTTCCAGCACCGGAGTGCCGCCGTCCGCCGCGAGGCGGCCTACGGCGGCACGGGCCCGGGCCGCGTCGGCGACCGACGCGATCTTCCAGACGTCAGGGGGTACGGTCATGCGGGTCCGTCCGGGGGTCAGGAGCAAGTACGGCCACACTGGCGTCGTCGCGCAAGGGCCGGGCGGCGCTCCCGGCGTCCCTGAGGACGACCGCGGCCACCACGGCGGGGTCGTGGGCGCCGAGCCGGGGGTCCTCGGGCGGCACCCAGCGGCTGGGGAGTCCGTCGCTGTGCAGGACCAGCAGACTGTCCGGCGTCCACCCATTCTCGCGCACCGGGACGGTGGCGGGGAAGTGGGCGCCGACGATGCCCGGGTGCGAGATGAGCGGCTGCCACGCGCCGCCGGTGCGCAGTCTGGCGCCGATGTTGCCGACTCCGCCGAACGCGAGCCGCCCGGTGTCCTCGTCGAGCTGTGCGACCCCGACCGCCGCGCCCCGCGTGGCCCGCAGCGCGGTGTGCAGCCGCCGCAGGATCTCGGCGGGAGCCAGTCCCGCGCACCGGCGCAGTTCCGCCACGGCGGCCGTGGACGCGTCGGCCGCCTTGTCCCCGTGGCCGAGCCCGTCCACCAGCATCAGGGTGAGCAGTGGCCCGGAGCGCACATGGCTGAAGGCGTCGCCGGAGTGCTCGGCGTGGGCGAGGGAGGTGGTGATCCCGCCGGCCCTGGTGCCCGTACGGGAGCGCACCCCCCGGGAACGCCGGCCGCCGGGCCTGCCCGCCGGGGCGATGCGTGCCACCGCGACGGTGCCCCGGCCCGGACTGCTGTGCAGGTCGAACTCGCTGGAGATGCGCCGACAGGTGCCCAGGCCCGCGCCGAGGGAGGAGGAGGCGGTGCTGTGGCCGTCGCGCATCGCCGCCGGGACGTTGTCGATGCCCGGGCCGTGGTCGAGCGAGGCGATCTGCACGCAGGGCACGTCCTCGGCGAGCGTGTCGGAGGGGGCGGCCAGATGGATGAGGACGCGGCCGCCGCCGGCGTGCTTGACGAGGTTGGTGGCCAACTCGGTGGCCACCAGCGCCGCGACCGCCGTGGCGTGCGCGTCCAGTGCCGCCCGGGCGCAGGCGGCTTCGGCGGCGACCCGTACGTCCCGGACGCGGGTGCTGTCCTGGACCGGGATGTCCCACACCCTGCTCAAGGGGCACCCGTGCGGGGCGCGGGCAGGCCGGTGACCCAGTCGGTGATGGTGACGGTGGTGCCCTCGCCGGGGCGGCTGTCGAGAGCGAACTCCTTGACCAGCCGCTTGGCCCCGCTCAGACCCATGCCCAGCCCGTTTCCGGTGGTGTAGCCGTCGGTCATGGCGAGCTCGACGTCCCGGATGCCGGGACCCGAGTCGACGAACGACAACCGCAGTCCCTGGTGGGCTCCCTCCGCCAGCACCGTCATCTCCATGTGCCCGCCGCCCCCGTGGACCAGGGCGTTGCGGGCCAGTTCGCTGGCCGCGGTCACCAGCTTCGTCTGCTGGACGAGGTTGAAGCCGAGGGCGGCAGCGGTCTGGCGCACCTGTTGTCGGACCCAGGCCAGGTCCGCGTCCGAGCCGATGGGCAGACGCGTCGTCGAGGCGATGGGGGCATGCATCATGCACCCTCTTCCAGGTGTGCGGTCGGAGCTGCCGAGGTTGTGCGGCCCAGCAGGGACAAGGCCCTCTCGACGTTCAGGGCGGTCCCCAGTCCGGGCAGGGTCAGACCCATCTCGACGAGGGTGATGGCGACGGCCGGACGCATGCCGGCCAGGACGGTCCGTGCGGCCAGCAGACGAGCGCTCGCGGCGATCTCGGCCAGCACGCGGCCGAGGAAGGAGTCGACGATCTCCACCCCGGAGATGTCGATCACCACGCCGTTCACCGGTGTCGAACTGGACGCGATGCGCTGCGGGATGTCGTGCTGGAGCTGTTCGGCCGCCCCGTCGTGCAGCTCGCCCTGCAGGGTGACCAGCAGGACGTCCCCCAGCGCCAGCACCGGTACCGGGCCGGTGTGCGTGGCGGCGAAGCCGGTCACCGCGGGCTCGCCGCCGTCACCGGGCGCGGGGAGACGACGATGCCCTGCTGGGTGAGCGCGTAGGCCAGCGCGTCGGAGAGGCCGGCGCGGGTGATGATCGACCCGAGGTCGATGCCGAGGTGGACGATGGTCTGCGCGATGGCGGGACGGATCCCGGAGACGATGCACTCCGCGCCCATCAGCCGGGCGGCGGCGACCGTCTTCATCAGGTGCTGGGCCACGAGCGAGTCCACGGTGGGCACACCGGTGATGTCGAGGATGGCGTACGCGGCCCGCTGGTCCACGATGGCCTCCAGCAGGCTCTCCATCACGACCTGGCTGCGAGCGCTGTCCAGAGTCCCTATCAGCGGGACGGCGACGACGCCGTCCCAGAGTTTGATGACCGGTGTGGCCACCTCCATCAGCTGCTGGTGCTGGCGGGCGATGAGCTCCTCGCCCGCGCTGACCGTCGTCTCCATGATCACCAGTCGGAGCGTGGCCGTCAGGACCGCCAGCGCCTGCGCGCACGCGTCCCCCCGCGCCTCGTCGGCGGTGTCCTGGAACTCGGCCGGCAGCAGCGCGGTCACCGGCTCGCGCAGCTCCGCGACCTCGCCGGCGATCTGCACCGGCGTGAACCCGGCCCGGGCCCGGGCCGCGGCCATCCGGCCGAGCTGGTCGCGCACGGTCTCGAAGCCCGGGGCGTCGACGTCCTCCAGCCGCCCGGAGCGGGCCACGTCGGCCAGGGCGTCCACCACCGCCTTGCACGCCTCGACCGCCTCGTCCCGGGAGACGGTGAAGACCGTGCGGAACAGGGCGGCGTCCGCCCAGCGCTGGGCGATCTGCTCGCGGCGTCGCTCCAGAAAGGCGCCCAGCTCCTTCGCCGTCTCAAGGGCTGTGTCGTGCTGCGCCACCTGCATCGTCTCCCTGCCTGCGAGGCCGTTCCGGCCCGCCGAGCGGTCAGGCCATGTGGCAATTATTGCCGCATGGCAAACGTTAACGCGTGCGTGTGCGGTGAACAACATGCCCCCACCGCCACGGGGCCGGCCCGCCCTCAGTCGACCCGCGGCCTGCCGTGCCAGTCAAGACACACGACCAGCGCGTCGTCGTCCGGCATGGCCTCGCCGCGGTGGCCGGTCAGCTCCCGCAGAATGGCGCGCGGCACCTCGGCGGCGGGCAGCAGCCGGGTGGAGTGGATGGCCCGGGCCAGCGCCCCCTCGCCGTACGCCTCGCCCCTGGGGGAGGCCACGTCGTGGACTCCGTCGCTGACGAAGACGAGCCGGTCGCCGGGCTCGGCCCGGAAGTCCTGCGCGGCGTAGTCGGTCTCCTCGAACATGCCGAGCGGCAGCTGGGCGTCGAACTCGACTCGCTCCACGGAGCCGTCGCGCAGCCGCAGCAGCTGCGGGGAGCCCGCGTCCACGACGGTCGCCCGGCCGGTGGCCAGGTCGAAGTCGAACATCAGGACCGACAGGTAGGACCGCCCCCGGTAGTGGGCGTAGACGGCCTGGTCGGCCAGGGCCGCCTGGTCGGCGATGGGCAGTCCGGCCCGCCGGGCGTTGCGCAGCGCGTTGATGGCGAGGTTCGTCAGCAGGGACGCCTCTATGCCCTCGCCCATGCCGTTGGTGACGTACAGCATCAGGTGGTCGGCGGTGGCGGACCAGTCGAAGTTGTCACCGAAGATCGCGTAGGCCGGCTCCAGCTGGGCACCCAGCTCGTACTCGGGGCGGGAGCAGGCGCGCCCGGGCAGCAGCTGCCACTGCATCTCCGCGGCCAGCGTCAGCCGGTCCTTGCGCCGCGCCTGGAGGTACAGGTCGGTGTCGCGCTCCGCGACGACCACCTCGTGGCCCAGGACGTCGGCGATGTCGGCCAGCTCGGACTCCCACTGCTGCGTGGCCTCGCCGTCGGGCAGGGTCACGGACAGCACGCCGAGCCGGTCGCCGCGCACACTGACCGGCAGATGCAGACATGTGCGCCCGTCGCGCCCCGTCTCCCGGTGCGGCTTCTGCGAGCCGAAGGCGCGGCCGACCGGACTGTTGTGGACCGACACCGGCTCCAGCGTGTGCGGCAGCACCGATACCGGCTGGAGCACACTCAGGCTGTAGTCGGCCATGAACAGCTCGACGTCGTGCGCGCCGTACTGCTCGATCAGCACGGCTCGGACGGCGTCGAGCAACTCGTGGGGGGCCGCTGTACGCAGAGCGCGTTCAACGGCCAGATATCTCTTCATGTGGGAAAAACACCTGTCCTTCACGGGACGACGTACGGGGCCGCTCACGAGGCGGGCCCGCTTCGACCGTCCCGGTCCTGTGTGGTCTGGGAACGCGCCTAGTACGCTGACAGGCACCCCAGTGCCTGCGAGAGTGTGATCGTGACTGCCTTCCGCCGCCCCGAGCCCGATGAGGTCGCACGCGTGACCACCACGGCCGTCGAGCTGCTGGAGGTCGTGTGGGGCCGGGCCTCGACCGCGCCCACCTCCGCGTCACAGCTCAGGGTCCTGCACATCCTTGAGCACCACGACGGCATCAACCTGCGCACGCTCGCCGAGTCGCTCGCCTCGACCCCGCCGTCCACCAGCCGGCTGTGCGACCGGCTGGTGGCGGCCGGGTTCGTCGAGCGGGTCGTCAGCGAGGAGAACCGGCGGGAGGTGCGGCTGCACCTCAGTGGCCGGGGCCGCGCCTTCCTCGTCGACCTGCGTGGCCGCAGGGAGAGGGAGTTGCGGACCGTGCTGGCGGACATGCCTGCCGACAAGCGGGTCGCACTGCTGGAAGGGCTGGAGGCGTTCTGCGCCGCCGCGGCGGCACAGACGCACGACGAGGCGAGGGGTTCCGACAGCAGGACTGCCTGATCCGCCGATCGCGCCGTCGGCGCAGTGGTCTCCGCCCACCGGAGCATTCCGGGTCCTTCCCTGTACGTCCGACACGGTCACTGTGTTGCTACCCGGCTTTCGCGGTCAAACGGCAACAGTCGTCTGACGCCCTTACCTGAATCCGCTTACCCCGTCGCGCCGAGTTGTTCGGGGGGTGTGCCCTATGTCTCTCGATTGAGGGAAGCCGCGCATGCGGGGAGCGATCCGGGGAAGGCGAGGTGGGTTTCGCTGTTCGCGCGGAAGCCGCCGACGAGCCGGACACCGTGACGGGAGGTGTCTGCGCCGCAGGGCGGGCCCGGTGGGGGTGCCGATGTTCAGGCCGAGGCGGGGGTCGGCCGGTCCGGGGTCGGTTCCAGGCGTACGACGATGCCCTTCGACGTGGGCTGGTTGCTGATGTCGGCGACGCTGTCCAGCGGCACCAGGACATTGGTCTCGGGGTAGTAGGCGGCGGCCGAACCCGGCGCGGTCGGGTAGGGGACGACCTCGAAGTCCTGTGCGCGGCGCTCGATGCCGTCCGCCCAGACACTCACCAGGTCGACGTGGTCGCCCTGGGCGAGGCCGAGGCCGGCGAGGTCGGCCGGGTTGACGAGCACGACGTGGCGGCTGCCGTGGATGCCGCGGTACCGGTCGTTGAGCGTGTAGGGGATGGTGTTCCACTGGTCGTGCGAACGCAGGGTCTGCAGCAGCAGATGGCCCTCGGGCGCCCTCGGGACGACCGGCTCGTTGCGGGTGAACAGCGCCTTGCCGACAGCGGTGTTGAACACGCCCTCGTTGACGGGGTTGGGCAGCTGGAAGCCACCGGGGCGCGTCACCCGCGCGTTGAAGTCGTGGAACCCCGGCACGATGCGGGAGATGTGGTCGCGGATCGTGCCGTAGTCCCCCTCGAACCGGTCCCAGGGGATGTCCGGCTTGCCGTCGAGGGTGCGGCGGGCGAGCCGGCACAGGATCGCGACCTCGCTCAGCAGCTGGTGGGAAGCCGGTTCGAGGCGCCCCTGGGAGGTGTGAACCTCGCTCATGGAGTTCTCCACCGTGACGAACTGCTCGCCGTCGGCCTGGACGTCGCGTTCGGTACGGCCGAGCGTCGGCAGGATCAGCGCGGTGTCACCGCACACGGTGTGCGACCGGTTCAGCTTGGTGGAGATGTGGGCGGTCAGCCGGCACGAACGCATCGCCTCCTCGGTGACCTCGCTGTCGGGAGCGGCGCGGACGAAATTGCCGGCCAGCGCGAGGAACACCTTGACGCGGCCCTCACGCATCGCCTTGATCGAGTTCACCGAGTCGAGGCCGTGCGGGCGCGGCGGGTCGAAGCAGAACTCCTTCTGGAGCGCGTCGAGGAACGAGTCCGGCATCTGCTCCCAGATGCCCATCGTGCGGTCGCCCTGGACGTTGCTGTGGCCGCGCACCGGGCAGACGCCGGTGCCCGCCCGCCCCAGGTTGCCGCGCAGCATCATGAAGTTGACGATCTCCCGGATGGTGGGCACGCCGTGCTTGTGCTGGGTGATGCCCATCGCCCAGCAGACGACGACGCGTTCGCTGCGCAGGACCTCGTCGCGGACCTTCTCGATCTCCTCGCGGGTCAGCCCGGTCGCCGCGCGCACGTCGTCCCAGTCGACGGAGCGGGCGTGCTCGGCGAACTCCTCGAAGCCGGCGGTGTGCGCGTCGATGAAGTCGTGGTCCAGGACGGTGCCGGGCCGGGCGTCCTCGGCCTCCAGCAGCAGGCGGTTGAGGGCCTGGAAGAGGGCGAGGTCGCCGCCGGGCTTGATGTGCAGGAAGCGGTCGGCGATCTGGGTGCCGCGTCCGACGACCCCGCGCGGCTTCTGCGGGTTCTTGAAGCGTCGCAGCCCGGCCTCGGGCAGCGGGTTGACCGCCACGATGCGGGCGCCGTTGCGCTTGGCCTCCTCCAGGGCGGTCAGCTGGCGCGGGTGGTTGGTGCCGGGATTCTGCCCGACGAGAAAGATCAGCTCGGCGTGGTGGAGGTCGTCGAGGCTGACGGTGCCCTTGCCGGTGCCGAGCGTCTCGCTCAGGGCGAAGCCGCTGGACTCGTGGCACATGTTGCTGCAGTCGGGCAGGTTGTTGGTGCCGAAGGCGCGGGCGAAGAGCTGGAGGACGAAGGCGGCCTCGTTGCTGGCCCGGCCCGAGGTGTAGAAGACGGCCTCGTCGGGGGAGGAGAGCGAGGTGAGTTCGCTCGCCAGCACACCCAGGGCCTCGTTCCAGCCGACGGGCTCGTAGTGGTCGGAGCCCGGCCGCTTGATCATCGGCTCGGTGAGCCGGCCCTGCTGGTTGAGCCACATGTCGGAGCGGGCGGCGAGGTCCGGGACACTGTGCTCACGGAAGAAGTCGGCGCTGATCCGGCGCTTGGTGGCCTCGTCGTTGATGTGCTTGGCGCCGTTCTCGCAGTACTCGTTGCGGTGGCGCTTCCCCGGTGCCGGGTCCGCCCAGGCACAGCCGGGACAGTCGATCCCGCCCACCTGGTTCATGGCCAGCAGGTCCACCCCCGTCTTGCGCGGGGACGTCTGCTCCAGGGAGTACTCCAGCGCGTGCACGACAGCGGGAACCCCGGCCGCCCACTTCTTCGGTGGTGTCACGGAGAGGGTGGTCTCCGGCTCCTCGCCGGGCGGGTTCTGCATCGCATCGCCTTTCTCTTGCCGCGACTCGCGCGCCGCGGCCGCTGTGTCCTGCGCGTCCGGTCCGCGGGTCAGCCGACGGGCCACTGGGCCACGCGGCTCCTCGGCGGTTCCGGGTGGTCGTGCTGTACCCGGCCGTTGCGGATGGTGCCCCGCCAGGCGCCGCCCGCCTGGCCCAGCCCTTCGATGAACTGCTTGAAGTTCTGGAGTTCGCGGCGCACCAGCCGGGCGGTCACCTGCGTGACCTTGGAGGAGCCGGTGAGGCGTTTCGTGGCCCCCCGCGGTTCGAGGAGCATCCGGACGGTGATCGCCGTGCCGCCCGACTCCGTCGGCCGGAACTCGACCTCGCCCTGGTGGGAGGGGCGCTGCTCCAGACCGCGCCAGGCCAGGTAGGCGTCGGGGTCCTGCTCGACGATCTCCACCGCGAAACGGCGGCGCAGCGGCCCGTAGCCGATGGTCCAGGCGGTCACGGTGGGCCTGACCTGCTCCACGCCGTGCACGACGCTCGAGAAGCGGGGGAAGGTCTTGAACTGCGTCCACTGGTCGTACGCCGTCCGCACGGGCACCGCGACCTCGACCGTCTCCGCTATGTGCTGCCGCCGCAGGGGCCGGCGGCGCGTGACGCCGTCACCGTCGGGGCGCATCCCCGGCGTGTTCGGGACGGCCTGCTGGGAGTCGTGTTCAGGCGCCATCATGGTCTCTCCTCCGGGAAGGACACCGGGCGTCGCGCTCCCCGGCCCCCTTCGTGCGTCAGGGCTCCTCTACCGGTTCCCACATCGGCGTTTTCGAGTCGTCCCGATCGGGGCCGCCCCCCGAACGGTCCAGGGAGGGCGAGAGCCATGGGCGGAAGGGTGCGGTGAAAGCGGAGGGGCCGCCATGGGGGCCGGCACCTTCGGGTCGGCGTTCACGCCTCGCCGGGTCCTGCGATCACCGCACGGACGCCTGAGTGCCGTCGGTCCGCGCCTCCAGGGCGTGCAGGACGGCCACCATGTCCTCGTCGCCGTGGCCCTGCTCGACGGCCTCCACGTACAGGGCGTGACAGGCGTCGAGGAGCGGGGAGGACAGGCCGGCCTTGCGGGCGGCCTCGGCGATCAGGCGGTTGTTCTCAAGGACGTTGGTCGCGGCGGCCTGCACGGTGAAGTCGCGGGCCAGCAACTTCGGCCCCTTGACCCGGGACACGGCACTGGCCATCGGGCCCGCGTCCAGGACGTCCCGCAGCAGGCGCCGGTCGAGTCCGTGGCGCTCGGCGAAGTGGAACGCCTCGGTGAGCCCCGTGACGAGGGTGATCAGGAACAGGTTCACCGAAAACTTCATCAGCAGCGCGCCGGGCACCGCACCGCAGTCGAACGTCTCCCGGCACATCGTGGCCAGCAGGGCACGTACGGCTGCCACGGCGTCGTCGTCGCCCGCCGTCATGCCCACCAGCTCACCCTTCTCGGCGGGGATGCGGGACCCGGAGACGGGAGCCTCGACGTACCGTCCGCCCGCCGCCCGGACGGCGTCCTGGAGTGCGGCCGAGTACTCGGCCGAGGTCGTGCCCATGTGCACGACGGTCCGTCCGGCCACCAGAACTGCGAAGTCCGCGGTGCCTCGCCCCAGTACGGCGTCCACGGCGGTCCCGTCGGCCAGCATGAGGAACACGGTCCCGGCCCGCCCGAAGACCTCGCCGGGGCTCTCGGCCACCTCGGCTCCGGCGGCCCGCAGGGCCTCGCTGCGGCCGGGAGTGCGGTTCCACACGACGAGAGGTGTCCCGGCCCTGGCGAGGTTGAGGGCCATGGGCTGCCCCATGGTTCCGAGGCCGATGAATCCGACGTACACGGGGCACCGCCTATCCGGCTCACAAGGAGGCCGTCGAGCGCATTATGACAGCGGTCATAGTAGGCGAGGCTATGACGGCGGTCATAGAGTGAGTGCCGCACAGAACCTGACGTGGAGGTCGGCGATGGCGGGGTCCGAGAGGGGGGCTCGGGAGCGGATGGTCTTCAGCGCGGCCCAGCTCATCCGGCGCGACGGGGTCGCCGCGACCGGCATGCGCGAGGTCGCCGCCCATGCCGGTGCGCCGCGCGGTTCGCTCCAGCACTACTTCCCGGGCGGCAAGGAACAACTGGTCAACGAGGCGGTGCAGTGGGCGGGCCGGTACGCGGGCAACCGGGTGGCCCGCTTCCTCGCCGCCCTGCCCGAACCGACACCGAGCGGGCTGTTCGCCGCGATGGTGCGCCAGTGGACCGACGAGTACGAGGGTTCCGGCTTCGCCGGTGGCTGCCCCGTCGCCGCCGCCACGGTGGACTGGGCGGAGTCGACCGCGTCCACGCGGGCTGCCGCGGCGGAGGCGTTCGCGACCTGGACGGGTCCGGTGGCCGGGGCGCTGACCGGCATGGGCGTGCCCGTGGAGCGTTCCGGCGCGTTGGCCACTCTCATGGTCAGTTCCCTGGAAGGGGCGATTCTCATGGCACGGGCGCAGCAGGACGTACGTCCTCTGACGACCGTGGCCCGTGAACTCGGCCCTCTTCTCGACGCGGCGGTGCGCCGGGAGGACTGAGCGGGGCCGGGCTGCCGCGGCGGACCGTGAGCGCCCTCAGGCAGGCCCTGGTGAGCGGACTACGTGGCCGGCTTCCACACGCCCATCCACTGTTCGGCGTCCCACTTCTGGAACCGTTCCAGCTCGGTGAACCCCAGTGTCGCCGCGAGCCGCATCGAGCGGTGGTTGGCGGTCTGGGTGTAGAGCACGACGGGCACTCCGGGACACGCTCGCGCGAACCAGCCGAGTGCCGCCGTACATGCCTCGGCGGCGTAGCCGCGCCCCCATGCCTCCGGCAGGAGCAGGTAGCCGAGCTCGGCCTCCCCGCCGTCCGGCCGCACCCGGCCGCGCCGCTCGGCCTCGTGCCGACTGACCTCGACGGTGCCGATCATCGCCCCGTCGCGCTCGATCACGAAGTGACCGGTGCGCCGCCCGGGTGTCTCGGGCACCGAGCGTTCGAGCTCGGCACGCGACTGCGGACCACCGAGGTAGGTGTGCACCTCCGGAGAGGAGAGCAGCTCGACGAATGTGGCGCGGTCCCCGGCCTCGGACTCGCGGAGCACGAGCCGCTCGGTTCGGATCGGGCCAACTGGCCATGCTGCGGTGCCGAGTTCAGTCATGCCGGCCAACGTATCGTGTGACGGCGACGGCGACGGCGACGGCGACGGAGACCGGTCCCGGCTAGGGCGCCGGCGTTGCCGAATCCTCGGCGCCCCCTGGGCTTCTCAGGATGGCGCTCGCGACCACGTCGAAGAGGTGAGCGGAGCGGTCGGCGAGCGAGGGCTGGTCGCTGAGCCAGGCGAGTGACCCGGCCAGGGCGAACAGGTCGGTGCCGTCGATGTCGGTGCGCGCCACGCCCCGCTCCTGTGCGCGGACGAGCAGCCGCGTGCCGGCGGCGCGCATCGCGACGCACGAGGCGTGCAGCGCGGACTCCGGGTCCTCGATGGCCGTCACCATGAGCGCCACGACACCGCGGTAGTTGTGCGCGCAGGCGACGAAGTCCCGCAGCCACGAGGCCAGGGCGTCGTCCGGTTCCGCCGCCGTTTCGAGGTCGGCCGCCTGCGCCGCCAGTTCGTCGAAGCTCGTGCGCAGCAGCGCTTCGAGCAGTGCCTCCCGGGTCGGGAAGTGGCGGATCAGCGTGGCCAGTCCGACGCCGGCCCGGCGTGCGATGTCGCGCAGCGACGCGTCGACGCCCTGCTCGGTGATGACGGTGCCCGCCACGGTGAGCAGGTGATCGCGGTTCTTCCTGGCGTCGGCGCGCATGTGCCCCTCTTGGTTGACGATCCGGATCAGTGGTCCATATATTCGGATCAGTGATCCGGATAACTGGAGCGCTGATCCGGATAAGCGTATCCCGCAACACGGACAGGAGAGAAACGATGCCGGCACACACGATGAGGGCGATCCGTCTGCACGAGTTCGGAGGCCCCGAGGTGCTCCGCCATGAGGAGGTACCGGTCCCCGAACCGGGCCCGGGAGAGGTGCTCGTGCGCGTGCATGCCGTGGGCCTCAACCCGCCCGACTGGTACGCCCGCGAAGGCATGCCCGACGTGCCTCCCGAACTCAAGCCCCCGTTCCACCTTCCCCTCACTCCGGGAACCGACGTCTCGGGAACCGTGGAAGCCGTCGCCCCGGACGTCGAGGACCTCGCCGTAGGGGAAGAAGTGTTCGGTCTGCTGCGCTTCCCCACCTCACTCCAGGCCGGCGCCTACGCCGAGTACGTCGCCGCGCCGGCGTCCGACCTCGCCCGCAAGCCGGTCTCCGTCGACCATGTGCGGGCCGCCGGTCTGCCCATGTCGGGGCTGACGGCGTGGCAGTTCCTGATCGAGCTCGGGCACGACCACCCCTCGCCGTTCCAGGCGGCCCCGCACCGCCCGATGGCGCTCGACGGCGGGACCACCGTGCTCGTCAACGGTGCCGCCGGGGGCGTGGGGCATCTCGCACTCCAGCTGGCCAAGTGGAAGGGGGCCCGTGTCATCGCCGTGGCCTCCGGTGGCCACGAGCCGTTCCTGCGTGAACTCGGTGCGGACGAGTTCATCGACTACACCAAGGTCAGGCCGGACGAGGTCGCCCATGACGTCGACCTCGTCCTGGATGCCGTCGGAGGCCCCGACAGCAGGCGCTTCCTGCGGACCGTCAAGCGCGGCGGGGCGCTCTACCCGGTGTACTTCGGCGCGTTCGACGACGAGGAGAACGCGAGGCTCGGTGTCACCGTCACCGCCACCCAGGTCCGCTCGAACGGCGCGCAGCTCGCCGAACTCGGTCGCCTGGTCGACGCGGGGACGATCCGCGTCGCGATCGACAGCACGTTCGCGCTCAAGGACGCCCAGGCGGCACACGAACGCGCCGCTCGAGGGCACATCCGGGGAAAGATCGTGCTGACGGCATGACAAGCTGTGCTTCCCACTGCCCGAACCCAGGAGGTCACGATGACCGCAGAAGCTGCATCCCCAGAAGGTTCGGAGCCGGCTGAGCCCGAGACGTCAGCGCTCGCGCCCGACAGCGACGGCAACTACGACCTCAAGCGCAAGTTCCGCGAGGCCCTGGCCCGCAAGCGCGGCGCGGAGGCGGACGCCGCCGACCTCGCGGCCAACCCCAACGCGTCAAAGATCCGTGGGACGCACGGCCCGGCGTCGAGCCAGCGGTCCTTCCGCCGCAAGAGCGGGGGCTGAACCGGACCCCGACCGGCCCTGACACCTCTGTGAACGCTTCCGGGCACCTCACCTACCAAGGTGAGGTGCCCGACGCGCTCCCGGACGCCGGAGGTACTCGTCCACCGGCACCGATACACCGTTGAACGATCTGTCACCGCCGCATAGGTTCCCGCCTATGACGAAGGTACGGATCGGTGTGATGTACGACCGCGACTGGGCCCCCGAGGGACTGCCCGGGTTCGCGCGGCAGGCCGAGGCGCTCGGCGTGGACGACGTGTGGGTGGTCGAGGACCTCGGATGGAACGGCGGGGTGTCCGCCGCCGCCGTGGCCCTGGGAGCCACGGAACGCATCAGGGTCGGCATCGGCATCGCCCCCGCACCACTGCGCAGCCCAGCCCTCCTCGCGATGGAACTGGCCACCCTGGCAAGGGTGTTCCCCGGGCGCCTCGTCGCCGGGATCGGACACGGGGTGCAGGAGTGGATGGCCCAGGTGGGCGCGGCCGCACGCTCCCCGCTGGCCCTGCTGGAGGAGACGATCACCGCGGTACGCGCACTGCTGCGCGGGGAGCGGGTGGAGCTGGCGGGGCGCGAAGTCCGCCTGGACGGTGTCCAGTTGACGCACCCTCCGGCCGAGGCCCCGCCGGTGGTCGCGGGCGTGGTGCGCGCTCGCTCACTGGAACTGTCCGGACGGGTCGCGGACGGCACCGTGATCGCGGAGGGCCACGGTCCGCACGACCTGGAGAACGCCCGCGCGCTGATCGCCAAGGGTGGTGCCGAGTCCGGCCACACCCTGACGGTCTTCGCCTTCGCCTGCGTCGGTGATGACGCCGACGAGGTGGCCCGGACCCTGCATCCGCACGTCGAGGGGCATGCCGCCTGGCTCGGCCGCCCGGAGCACGAGGTGTTCACCGTCTCCGGGAACGCCTCCCGGGCCGCCGAGCGGATCCGCGAACTCGCGACCGCCGGCGCGAACACGGTCGTCCTGCGGATCGCCGGCCCGGATCCGCTGGGGCAGCTGAAGGCGGTGGTGGAGGCGGCCGCGCAGCGGGACTGAGGTCGCGGAAGCGGGGTCGTTGCCGCGAAGGCAGGGTGTGGCCGGCCGTGGTCGGCGGCGGGCGTGCGCCACCGTCTGCCCGGGCGGTCATCCCTCTTCGGCCGCGTGGCCTCAGGGAGGCCACTGTGGAGCATGCTGGGTCCGTGGGAGCCGGGCGGCCGGGAGGTGTACGGATGCGATGGTGGGCCGGGGGTTGGCTGATCGCGGGGGCGATCGTCCTGGTGGCGTGCGGCGGCTCGTCCGGAGGACCGTCCGAGGGCGGCTCCTCGACGCCGCCGACGGGCGCGGCCACCGGCACGGCGTCCGGTGGGCCGACGTCCGCGTCGGCCTCTGCGTCCCCCTCGTCCTCCCATTCGTCCACCCCTTCCCCTTCGCCTTCCTCAGCGAAGAGCTGTGCCGCCGGGCACGTGACGGTCACCGTGTCCCCGGGTGATCCGGTCCGGCGGCAGATCTGTGTGCGGCCCGGGACCGTGGTGTCGCTCGTCCTGCGCCCCCGTACGGACGGCAAACGCTGGACCGCAGTGCGCAGCTCCGCCCCGGTGTTCGTCCTGCCGTCCGGCCGGCACGTGGACGCGGACGGCACCCTGAGAGCCCCCCTGCGGTGCGCGGACACGCGGGGTGGCGCCGCCGACATCACCACCCTGGCCAAGGAACCGGACCTGGCGGGGCCGGGCGGCGTGGCCTTCACGCTGCGGGTGAACGTGGTGCCGCACACGACGGCGGGGTGACCCCGGGACCCGGGATCACCCCTTCACCGTGACGCGCGACGGTGACTCAGCCGCAGTCCCGCACCTTGATCGTGTAGATGCCGCGGCCGTGGGTGGCCGCGTACAGGGTGCGGCCGTCGGGGCTCAGCTTCAGCTGGAGCACGGCGACTGCCGGGAGCGAACCGACGCGCTGCCAGCTCGCGCGTCCTGCCGCGCGGTAGACGACGCCCAGGTCGGTGGCGACGGCGAGACCACCGTTCGGTGTGACGACCGCGGAGTCGGCCGGTACGTCGGGGAAGTTCTTCGAGATGTCCTTCCAGGTGGTGCCGCCGTTCCTGGACTCGAAGACGTGGCCGACCCCGGCGCCCGGTCCCTCGGTCCACTGCCGCGAGAACCCGTTGACCGTCAGGTAGACGTGGTCGGCGTTCTTCGGGTCGACGGCGAAGCCGCTGAGGTAGCGATTGGGTACGGTCCCGTCCGCGCCGCCGGCGGGCAGGGTGACGTCGTGCCAGCCGGTGCCGTCGGCGTTCCCGACGGAGATGCCGCGGGCGAAGCCCTGGTTGTTGCAGGGGCCGCACCAGGCCGCGTACACCTTGCCGCCCGAGGCCGCGACGGCGGTCGCGGTACGGCCGGAGCCGAGGTCGTACACGCTCTTCCACTCCGACGCGCTGCGGATCGCGTAGCCGTGGGTCTGCACCCAGATGTGACGGCCGCCGGCGATCCAGGTCGAGCTGTTCTTCGCGTCGGCCGCGAGCGGGGCGATGAAGCGTGCCTCGCCGGTGGCGTTGTCGGGCGGGGCGACGTTGTACGACGTGGCCTTGCCCGGGTCGTCGATCCAACTGCCGTCGTTGACGGCGCAGTTCTGGGTCACCTGGACGGAGAGGTAGACGTACTCCTCAGCGATGTCGCAGCCGTTGGCGGGGTCGGTGAGGGTGTCGCCGCCGTCGCCGCCGAAGTTGGAGCCCATCACCGTGTCGTCGCCGCGCAGGACGGACTGGCCGTTGTCCTGCAGACCGCCGGTGACGGAGAAGCCGCCGTGGTCCAGGTCCTTGCCGACGCCGACCGAGTAGTACTGGAGGGTGTCGATGGTGCCGTCGTTGAGCGAGGTCCAGTCGGTGGCGTGCCCGGAGGGGTCCTGGGAGCCGTTGAGGGGGCGCTTGTAGACGCCGCCGTCGTTGCCGACGTACACGAAGCTCTTGCCGTGATAGCGGCCGATCGCCACGCCGTGCTGGTCCGAGTGGGTGGTCGGGTTGCAGTCGCCGGTCTGCTTGGCCGGGTCGATGCTCCAGCAGGGGAAACCGAAGTTCCAGTACGGGCCGACGGCCGACCAGGTGCCGCCGCCGTCCTTGGTCTCGTAGACCTCCTCCAGGCCGGCGTACACGTGCTCGGGATCGGCCGGGTCGACGGTGAGGAACTGGTTGTACCAGGCCTGCACGCCGGGCATGTAGCCCGGGGAGGTCAGTGCCGAACCGGAGGCGGCCAGGCCCTGGTAGTCGGCGATCTTCGTCCAAGGGCCAGTCGGGGAGCCCGACTTGGAGACGTAGATGCCCTCCAGGCCACTGTCGGGATTGGTGTTCAGCTGCTCGGGGGACTGGTCGATGGCGTAATAGCGCGAGCCGTCGGCGGAGCGGGCGAAGGTGACGCTGCCGACGTCGTCCGGGTCGGTCGGCAGGTCGCCGAAGCCGCTGGTGATCCTGGTCCAGGCGCCGTTCGTCCTGGTGTAGAAGCCGTTGTAGTCGTCGCCGCTGCGCCAGCCGACCGCGAGCACGACGCGGGAGGGGTTCTTCGGGTCGATCGCGATGTCGTTGGTGATGTTCTTGTAGGCGGCACTGGGGTCGTCACTCTTCGAACCACCGGGCAGGTAAGCGGGGTTGGGTGCGAACTCCAGCTTCCAGGCGCCGCTGAGCTTCTTCGTGGAGTGGCTCCACACGCCCTCGCTGGTCGCCGCCCACACCTTGCCGCCGCCGAAACGCAGCTGGTGGATGGTGGTGGACTCCAGTTCGTCGCCGCCGACGCGGCCGCGGGTGGAGAACGTGCCGTGATGCGGGTCGGACAGGACGTAGACGCCGCTGCCGAGGTAGGCGTCCGCGTTAGTCGTGGCCTCCCCGGTGCCCAGCCACAGCCGTCCGCCGCCGTCGAGGGCGAGCGCGCCGGTGGACTGGGAGGGGAGCCGGTCGCTGACGGGCTGCCAGCGCCCGCCGCCGCTGCGGGACCGCCACACCCCGCCGCCGGCACTGCCCGCGTACACGTACCCGTCGTCGTCGGCGGCCATTGCGGCCATCCGTCCGGTGACATTGCCCGAGCCGCCACTGGAGTTGGAGTCGATGTCCCGGTAGCGCGGGTCGTCGGAGTCGTACGGCAGGTCGGTGACGTTGCGCCAACTGCCGCCGGTGCGCGGCAGTTCGGCGAGGCTGCGCCACGCGGCCCCGTAGGCGCCGGGGGCGACGATGCCGGGCGAGGTGCGGGCTTCGGCGTACTGGTCCGCGCCCTCCGCGATCTCGTCCGCCTCGTTGCCGTCGTCGCCGTCGTCCTCCTTGAGCCTGGGGCTCATGGTGCCCACCGACTGGGCCCGCTCGGCGGCGAGTCGAGCGAGCGTGCGGGCTCCGAAGGGGGTGCTGTCGTGTCGGCCGGGCGCGGCGCTCGCGGGTATCGCGACGAGTCCGGCGGTTGCGGTGATGGCGCAGATCGTGAGCCATCGTCTTCTACGAGTGGGTGCTGACACCAGGTCCTCCCGAACGGGCGGTGATACAGCCGTCGGTGGAGACCCGACCACGAGGGGGACAGGGCATCCGGGGTTTGGCGAGCCTTTGACCAGAACCTGCCACTTGCAGACCTGGGCGGCCGGTCGGCCGGCCGGTTCGGGGCACGGTCGCTCAGTAGGGTCGCGCCTGCCGGTGTGTCAGGACGTCCCGAGTCCGTTGAGGAGGGTGTCGACGACGACGTCCGCCGCCTGGCCCGCGCTCAGTTCGGGCAGCTGCCGGGAGACCAGGTGCATGAGCTGGGGCAGCAGCGCGCTCGCCCAGCCCTGCGGGAGGTCCGAACGCAGCAGGCCTTCGTCGGTGGCGCGCCGGAGGAAGGTGTCGACCTCCTCGATGGCCGCGTCGCGCCGGGCGTGGACGCTGTCGTCGCTGAGCATGCGGGCGAGGTCGACGGGCCAGGTGCGGTTGACGCTGATGATGTTCTCGACGTAGCGGTGCAGGGCGACCGCGACGGGTGCCTCGCGCAGACGGGCGTCCTGGATGGCCTGCTCGATGGCGGTGAGGCGGGCTTCGTAGATGGCCGCGAGGAGTTCTTCGCGTGAGGCGAAGCGCCGGTAGACGGTGCGCCGGTCGACTCCCGCCTGGGCGGCGATACTCGCGATGCTCGCGCCCGGGTCGGCGGCGAGCATGCGTGCGCCGGTGGTCAGAACGGCCTCGACATTACGCGCTGCGTCAGCTCTCACTTCGCCGATTCTAGTGGCGGAATGTGCTGCCTGAGACGTCTAGTGCCTCGGAGGAGTGGAAGAACGAGCTGTAATCGCTATGTTGCTGTAGCGGACAGTGGGCTCGGTGTGAGGTCACCGTCGGAGATGGTCGGCGTCCACCACGGCCTGGGCGAAGGCGGTGGGCGCCTCCTGCGGGAGGTTGTGCCCGATGTCGGCGATCGTCCGGTGCAGGTAGGGACCGGTGAAGTGGCTGCGGTACGCGCTGCCGTCACCCGGTGCCGTGAACGGGTCCAGGGCGGCGTCGAGGGTGACGGTGGGGACGCCGATGGGGGGCTGGGCGGCCAGCTTGCGCTCGTGGCGGTCGTAGCGTCGGTCGCCCTCGATGAGGCTGATGCGCCAGCGGTAGTTGTAGAGGACGATCGCGGCGTAGTCGGGGTTCTTGAAGGCCTCGGCCGTGCGCGCGAAGGTGGCGTCGGAGAAGTCCCAGTTGGGGGAGACCAGCGTCCACACGTAGCGGCACAGCGCGATGCGCTGGTCGACGTTCTCCATGGCCTTCACGCCGCGGTCGGTGGCGAAGTACCACTGGTACCACCAGTTGTGCTCCACGGCCGGAAGAGCGGGCCCCAACTGCGCCTTGCGGTCAGTGATGAGGTAACCACTGGTCGACACCAGGGACTTGACCCGCTCGGGCCACAGGGCGGCGATGATGTCCGCGGTCCGCGACCCCCAGTCGAAACCGGCGAGGACCGCCTTCTCGATCTTCAGGGCGTCCATGAAGGCGATGATGTCCAACGCGATCGCGGACTGCTCGGCGGTGCGGGGAGTGTGGCGGGACAGGAAGCGGGTGCTGCCGTGGCCGCGCAGGTACGGGACGAGGACGCGGTAGCCCAGGTCGGCCAGGAGCGGCGCGACGTCGACGAAGCTGTGGATGTCGTACGGCCATCCGTGCAGGAGGACGACGACCGGGCCGTGCGCGGGGCCGACCTCGGCGTAACTGACGTCCAGGACACCCGCCTTGACGTGCTGCAGCGTGCTGAACTCGGTGTGGGTGCCGGCCGCGATGGTCGGCACCGTAGGAGCCGCGGTGCCGCTCGGACGCTGTGCGGCGGACGCCTGGGTCTGCGGGCCGGTCAGTGAGACGGCAGCCGCGCCCGCACCCAGACCGACGGCCTTGCTGAAGGTGCGCCTGTTGATCATGTGAAGTCCTCCGTGATGCGTACGAGATGACCGGCTCGCCTTTGCCGAGCCCCGGCGGGATGACCTTCGCACAGCGTTCGTCACCGGTCAAGCAGGTGACGTTGTGAGGGTGTGACCTCTCCTTGCCCAGTGCACCTGCACGAGGCGCTAGGTGCTGGAAGTGCTACATTAATGTGGCAATTAAATAGCATGCTGCACCGGAAGAGAGAAAACGCATGATCACCTACAGTCGGCTCTTCATCGGGGGCACCTGGGCCGAGCCGAGCAACCCGGACCTGCTCGACATCTCCTCGCCGCACGACCGGTCGGTGATCGGTCGCGCCGCCCAGGCGCAGCCGGCGGACATCGACCGCGCGGTCGCAGCCGCGCGGGCCTCCTTCGAGGCGGGCGAGTGGCGCCTGACCCCGCCCGCCGAGCGCATCGCCACCCTCCGGCGCTTCAACGCGCTGCGCGAGGAGAACGCCGAGAACATCGCGAACCTGATCTCCCTGGAGAACGGTTCGGCGAGCTGGTTCACCCGCGCCGGCCAGCCCGGTCTGACCCGGCAGGCGAACGCCTACCTGAAGGCGGCGGAGGAGTTCCGCTGGGAGGAGACCCTCGTTCCGTCCGACCCGGAGTCCCCGGTGCGCAGTGTGGTGCGCCGCGAGGCGATCGGCGTCGTGGCCGCTGTCATTCCCTGGAACTCGCCCTTCTCCTCGGCCACTTCAAAGATCCTCCCGGCCCTGCTGGCCGGTAACTCCGTGATCCTCAAGGTGTCTCCGGAGAACTCCCTGAGCATGGGCTTCCTGGCCGAACTGCTGGAGCGGGTGGGGCTGCCCGAGGGTGTGGTCAGCGTGCTGCCCGCGGACCGCGAGACCAGTGAGTACCTGGTCTCGCACCAGGACGTCGACAAGATCGCCTTCACCGGGTCCACCCGGGCCGGACGTCGCATCGCCGCGATCGCCGGCGAGCAGCTCAAGCGGGTGAGTCTGGAACTGGGCGGCAAGTCCGCCATGATCATCCTGCCCGACGCCGACATCGACAGGGCCGTCGCCGGCGTGCGGTTCGGCTCCCTCCTCAACAACGGCGAGTCCTGCATCGCCCAGACCCGCATCCTGGCCCCGCGCGCCCGGTACGAGGAGGTCGTGGCCGGGCTGAAGGACCTGGTCGAGTCCCTCAAGGTCGGCGACCCGAACGACCCCGACACCTTCATCGGCCCGATGATCCGCCCCGACCAGCAGGAGCGGGTGCGTGACTACATCCGGCTCGGCATCGACGAGGGTGCCCGCCTGGTCACCGGCGGCCCGCACGTCCCCGAAGGTCTGGAGAAGGGCAACTACGTCACCCCGACCGTCTTCGCCGACGTCGACAGCTCCATGCGGATCGCGCAGGAGGAGATCTTCGGCCCGGTCCTGGTGGTCATCGCCTACCAGGACGAGGACGACGCTGTCCGTATCGCGAACGACTCCGAGTACGGCCTGTCCGGAGGTGTCTGGTCCGCCGACGAGGCGCACGCCCTGGCAGTGGCCCGTCGCGTGCGCACCGGCACCGTCACGGTCAACGGGGCGTCCGTCGCCTTCGACGGCCCGTTCGGCGGCTTCAAGGCCAGCGGCATCGGCCGCGAGTACGGCGCGATCGGGCTCGGCACCTACACCGAGTACAAGACCATCACCGTCTGACGCCGCACCGTACGTACCGCACAGGGCATCGCGAACGCCGTCGGCCGCCGAGGGCGTCGGGATCCACGGTTCGCCGAGCGTCACCGGCTTGACAGGTGACGCGAGCGCGGGCAAGCTGAGACGCGTCCGGGGCGACCGATCAGGGCGCCGTCCACGAACGACGAAGTGGAGCACGGTCATGAACCAGGGGCTCAGCGCGGAAGCCGCCGAGGCGGCAGTACGGCACGCGCGATTCGGCAAGCTCCCCGAGCGCATACGTTTCGAGGACATGACCGAAGCGGCCGAGGCGTCTCCGGCCGACGCGGCGAACGGATCGTACAACCCTGAAGGCTCATGGAAGTTCTACTCCTGCCTGGCCCTCGACCTCGGTTTGTAGGCACCCGCCCGTCGCTCCGGCACCGGGGCGCCCGGTGCGGGGGCCACACGGCAGCGCCTCGACCCGTCGGCGGACTCATATCCAGGTGTCGAGCCACATCCTGGCGTGCCAGTCGGCGTAGGGAATCGTCCGGCCGGTGTAGAGCGGGAAGAAGTAGAGGAAGTTCCAGGCGATCAGCGGTACCAGCGCGCCCGCCGCCACCACACCCCGTACGCGGCGTCTGCGCGTCGCACCGGGCGGACCCGACAGCGCGCCCAGCGTCATCGCCACGGCCAGGCACAGGTAGGGCACGAACACGACGGCGTAGAAGGAGAAGACGGTCCGGTCCTGGTACAGGAACCAGGGCAGATAGCCCGCCCCCACGCCGCACAGGACGGCTCCCGCACGCCAGTCACGCCGCAGCGCCCACCGGTAGAGCAGATAGGCGAGTGCACCGCACGCCGACCACCACAGCACCGGCGTCCCCAGTGCGAGGATCGTCTGCGAACAGTCGACGGTCGTGCGACACCCGTCCACCCCGGGCTCCGGCGACTCGTAGTGGAACAGCACGGGGCGGCCCAGAACCAGCCAACTCCACGGATTGGACTCGTACTTGTGGGGTGAGTGCAGCCCCACGTTGAACACGTACACCGCATGCTCGTAGTGCCACAGGCTCCGCAGCGGCGCCGGGATCCAGGCCCATGGACCGCCGCGTCCGTCCGCCCAGTGACGGCCGTACCCGTCGTCGGACAGGAACCAGCCCGTCCAGGTCGCCACGTACGTGATGACGGCGACCGGGACCAGGGACACCAGCGACCAGGCGGCATCCCGGCGCAGCACCGCGCGGCGGGGCCGCTGCGCCCCCGCCACCCGCCGGGCACCGACGTCCCACGCCAGTGTGAGCACCACGAAGAACACGAGGAAGTACAGGCCGTTCCACTTGGTCGAGGCGGCGAGCCCGAGGAGGACGCCGGCAGCGAGTCGCCAAGGGCGCACCCCTGTTCCCGCGCGGTCGGCGATGCCTTCGTCCGGGCGCACCCGGCCGTCCTCCGCCACCGGAAGAACCGCCGCGAGCCGGGCCCGCGCGCCGTCGCGGTCGATGAGCAGGCATCCGAATGCCGCCAGCACGAAGAACGACACGACGAGATCGAGCAGAGCGACGCGGCTCATCACCAGGTGCAGACCGTCCATCGCCATCAACACCCCGGCCAGACAGCCCAGCAGCGTCGAACGGAACAGGCGGCGTCCGATGCGGCACAGCATGAGGACCGACAGGGTGCCGAGCACCGCCGACATGAAACGCCAGCCGAACGGGGTGAGGCCGAACAGCCACTCGCCCGCGGCGATCACCCATTTTCCGGTCGGCGGGTGCGCGACGAAGACCCCGCCGTCGGAGAGCGGGATCACCTGAGGATGGGCCAGGATCTGCGGGTCGGCGAGCTTCCGATCCGGCCAGGTGCCCTCGTAGCCGAGCCGCAGCATGGCCCAGGCGTCCTTGGCGTAGTACGTCTCGTCGAACACCACGGCCCGCGGATCGCCCAGCCGCCAGAAGCGCAGCACTCCCGCGAAGAGGGCCACTGCCAGCGGCCCACCCCACCCCGACCAGCGCGCCAGGCGAGCCGCCGTTCCCGGGGACAGGCCGAAGCTCAGCCACGGTCGCAGTCCTGCCTGCGGGAACGGCACCACGAGACGGTCGCGCACGGACGTACGAGGGCCTCCCGCGTATCCGAAACGCCGCAGCCGTCGTTCCCAGGAGTCCGGCTCGGGACTCGCGCGCACCTCGTGGCCGTCGATCGGTGCGGGTTCGTTCTCGCGTATCACCGGCATCAGCGTGTCGGACCCGGCCACGTGGCCGCACGGGGCGAGTCGGAGGCGCGTGTCGGCACCGGCACACCCTTGGCGGTCGTGCCGGGACGGACCGTCGACGGTGCCGGGACCGACTCGGCTGAGGTGGCCGGCCGGGGGTGCGGACCGTTGGACACGCCCTGGGCGAACGCCTGCGTCAGCAGCAGTCCGACACCGATTCCGGCGACGGACAGCACGGACCCGGTGGCCATCCAGACCCTCCGCACCCGCTGTCGGGCGCGGACACCGGCCCGCAGACGGGTCCGGTGCCGCTCCTCGTAGGGCGTGTCCCCGTGCCCGTCACGCATGAGGCGTGCCAGCTCCCGCTCGAAGTGATCCATGGCTCCCTCTTCACTCAACAGGCTCGACCGCCTCGGCCATCAGCCGCCGCAGCCGCGCGACGCCCCGGGACGTGAGGGAACGGGCCGTCCCCACCGGACAGCCCAGCGCCCGTGCCACCTGCTGCTCGGGCAGGTCCTGGTAGTACCGCAGCACCACTGCGGCCCGCTGCCGGGCGGGCAGGAGCGCCAACACGGCCTCCAGCCGCGTTCGTTCATCCACCACGGCCGACTCGTCGCGCGGTGCCGGAGGGTCGGGTATCTCGTCCACCGGCTGCTCACCCCACCAGCGCCGACGCGCGGAGCGTGCGGCGGCGCGTACCAGGATCCGCCGCACATACGCCTCGGGTGCCTGCCCCGCCACCCTCGGCCAGGCGAACCACAGCTTGACGAGGGCTTCCTGGAGCAGGTCCTCCGCCCGGTGTCGGTCACCACCGGTGAGCAGCCGCGCCAGATGGTGCAACGCCGGCCACCGGGCCGTCACGAACCGGTCGAACTCATCGGTCCGCGACCGCCCCATCAGACCCGCCCCCGTTTTCCGTCATGCGTGTGCCCGCCCCTCCACCTACATCAAAGGCACTGGCCCCCGCGCGGCTATGCGTCTCGGTGACGTGGTGTGGGTCACAGGTGCCAGGGACGGACCGCGCGTCCGAGCACTGCCCCGCGACGGCATGCGCCTGGATCCGGAGGGAGTGTGACGGCCGGACAGGTCGCCTCGGTGGGACGCTCAGTGAGTGGCCGCGGGCGCGGACTTCTTGCGGGCGCGGTACGCGGCGGCCTTGATCTTGTTGCCGCAGGACTCCATGCCGCACCACTGCCGCCGCATGCCCCGGGAACGGTCGATGTAGACCCGGGTGCACTCGGGGTTGCCGCACTCCTTCATCAGCGGCACGTCGGGGCCGCTGAGCAGCTCGACGGCCTGTCGGGCGACGGTGGCGAGGGCCTGTCCGGGCGTCGCGTCGGTGTGCCGCCCCGACAGGGTGAGCTGCGGGGTCGCGGGCGTCTTGCGTGCGGCGGCGTTGAGCACGCCGAGTGCCTCCCGGTCGAACCCCTCGCCGAGCCGGCGGTCGGTGACGAGCCGGTAGACGGCCTCGCGTACGGTCGTGGCCTCCTGGACGTCGTCCTCGCTCGCGGGAGTGACCGTGTCCACCAGCCCGGACTCCAGATACCAGGCGTTCAGGCGCTCCGGCGTCGCGAACATCTCGAACCGGGTCGAGCGCCGGGCGCGGAGCGTGGCCGCGAAGTCCAGAGCCGGGTGCCCGCATACGAAGACATGGTCAAGATTCACATCACCATCTTGACAGGTGACTTACGCGGGACGCAAGGAATGTCACCCCTCCAACCGGTTTCCGTCGAGGGTGGTGTCCGGCTTCAGGCGCAGCTCGCGGCCCTGCCAGCGGCGGCGCAGCCAGCGGTCGTGGCTGGCGACGACGATCGCGCCGGGGCCCGGGCCCAGGGCGGCCTCCAGTTCGTCGCACAGGGCGGGGGAGAGGTGGTTGGTGGGCTCGTCGAGGAGGAGGAGCTGTGGCGGACGGCCGATCAGGAGGGCCAGCGCGAGTCGCCGGCGCTGGCCCACGGACAGATGGCCGACCGGCTTGTCCAGATCCGCCTCGTGCATCAGTCCGAGCGAGCTCAGCGGCACCTTCGCGGCCCGTCGGACGCCCAGAGTCTGCTCGTAGGTGTCGCGGACCGTGCGGTCCTGGCGCTCGAACGCCGTGTCCTGCGTGAGCAGCCCCACCGTCAGCCCGCGCCGCCGGTGCACCTCGCCCGCTGCCGGCAGGTGCCCGGCGAGTACGGCGAGGAGCGTCGACTTGCCGACGCCGTTGCCGCCCGTGACCAGCAACCGGTCGGCCGGTGCGATCTCCAGGCCGTCGACCGCCAGCCGCCCAGGGACCCGTGTGTCGAGCAGGGAGACCAAGGGACCGGCGTCCTCTTGGTTGCGCGCGGCCAGCTCGTCCGCTGCGAAACGCAGCGGGCGCGGCGGCTCGCCGACGCGGATGCGCTCCAGCTCCTCCAGACGCCGGGTGGCGTTGCGGACCCGGCGGGAGATCTGGTTCTGCACCCGGCCCGCCCGGTGGCCGTAGCCCATCTTCTCGTTGTCGGTAGGACCCCGGTCGGGCGCGACCCGGCGTGCGGTCACGGCCGCCGTCTGCCGCAGCTCGGCCAACTCCTGCTGTTCCTCGGCGTACCGCCGCTCCCAGCGCTCCCGCTCGGCGCGCTTCACCATGAGGTAGGAGCTGTAGCCGCCGCCGTAACGGACCGGCCCGTCCGCCGCCGGATCGAGGTCGATCAGATCGGTGCAGACGGCGTCGAGGAAGGCACGGTCGTGACTGGCGGCGACCACGGTTCCGGGCAGGTTGCGCAGCTGCTCCTCAAGGAAGGCGGCGGCACCGTCGTCCAGATGGTTGGTCGGCTCGTCCAGCAGCAGCGCCGACGGGCGCCGTACGAGCAGGGCGGCCAGGGCGAGGCGGCCGCGCTGCCCGCCGGAGAGCGAGCCGAGCGTGCGGTCGTGCCCGAGCGCGCCGAGGCCCAGGCCGTCCAGCATCAGGGCGGCACGGCGGTCGGCGTCCCAGGACTCGCGGTGCTGTGCCTGTTCCAGGCGTCTGCCGTAGGAGTCGAGGAGAGCCTGGTGGGCGGGATCGTCCTCGGGGACGAGAGCGAGTTCCGCGCCGAGCCGGTCCAGCTCGGCCAGGTCCTCGCGGGCCTCTCGCAGGGCCTCGTCCAGCACCGCGGCGATGGTGACGTGACCGTCGTAGGGCATCTCCTGGTGGAGGAACCCCAGGTCGGCGGGGCGGGTGACGCTGCCTGCGTCGGGGGCGTCCGCGCCGGCGAGGACGCGGAGCAGGGTGGACTTGCCGACGCCGTTCTCCCCGATCAGACCGATGCGGCGACCGGGTGCGGCGGTCAGGGAGACACCGTCCAGGACGCGGCGGTCGCCGAGGGTGCGGACGATGTCGTGGGCGAGGAGCGCGGGCTGCACAGGGTGCTGGGGCATGAGGAACCGTCCAACGTGTTCGGTGTTCGGCCCGCGGGGCATCTCGCCTCGGACGCGGGCCACGTCACACGTCGGCGGTTCACACCTCGGGGGCCCCGCTCTCCGTGAGGGTGCCGTCGGCCAGCCGCAGCCGGCGGTTGACCCCGATCTCGGCGAGGAACCGCTCGTCGTGGCTGACCACCATGAAGGCGCCCTGGTAGGAGTTGAGCGCCCCCTCCAACTGGCCGACGCTGACCAGGTCGAGGTTGTTGGTCGGCTCGTCGAGCAGCAGCAGGTGCGGGGCTGGCTCGGCGCACAGCACACAGGCCAGGGTGGCGCGCAGGTGTTCGCCGCCGGAGAGCACGCCGACGGGCAGGTGGGCCCGGGGGCCCCGGAAGAGGAAACGGGCGAGCAGGTTCATGCGCTCCGCCTCCGGCCGTTCGGGGGCGAAGGCGGCGAAGTTCTCCGCGACCGTGCGGTCCGGGTCCAACAGGTCCAGGCGCTGTGAGAGGTAGGCGATCCGGCCGTCGCCGCGCTTGATGGCACCGCCGTCCGGGGCTAGGTCGCCGGTGATCAGGCGCATCAGGGTGGTCTTTCCGGCGCCGTTGGGCCCGGTCAGCGCGATGCGCTCGGGGCCGCGAACGGTCAGGTCGAGGCCGCCGTCCGCGAACACGCTCTCGCCGCCGAGCCGGGCCTGCATTCCCTCGCCGATGAAGAGGTTGCGCCCGGCGGGCACCTGGGTGTCGGGCAGTTCCAGGGTGAGGCGCTGCTCGTCGCGCAGGGCCCGCCCGGCCTCGTCCAGTCGGGCCCTGGCCTCGCTGACCCGGGAGGCGTGCAGGGTGCCGGACCTGCCCGCGGCCTCCTGCGCGCCGCGCTTCATGGTGCCGGCGAAGATCTTGGGCAGGCCCGCGTTCTTGAGGTTCCTGGAGGCGTTGGCGGCCCGGCGCTCGGCACGTTCGCGAGCCTGCTGCATCTCCCGCTTCTCCCGCTTGAGCTCCTGCTCGGCGTTGCGGACGTTCTTCTCGGCGACCTCCTGCTCGGCCCGCACGGCGTCCTCGTACTCGGTGAAGTTGCCCCCGTAGAGCCGGAGTTCGTCGCTGCCCAGCTCGGCGATGCGCTCCATGCGGTCGAGGAGCGCGCGGTCGTGGCTGACCAGCAGCAGACAACCGGTGAAGTCCGAGAGCACGTCGTAGAGCTTGTGGCGGGCCTCGGCGTCGAGGTTGTTGGTGGGTTCGTCGAGCAGCAGGACGTCGGGGCGCTTGAGGAGCTGGGCGGCGAGGCCGAGAGAGACGACCTGGCCGCCGCTGAGGGTGCCCAGGCTGCGGTCCAGGGTGAGCGAGGCCAGCCCCAGGCGGTCGAGCTGGGCGCGGGTGCGTTCCTCGATGTCCCAGTCGTCGCCGATGGCGGCGAAGTGTTCCTCGTCGACGTCCCCGGACTCCACGGCGTCCAGCGCGCGGATCACGTCGGCGATCCCCAGCACCTCGGCGACGGTGAGGTTGCCGGTCAGGGGAAGGCTCTGCGGGAGGTGGCCGAGGGTGCCGGTCACGGTCAACGAGCCGCTGCCTGGGTGCAGTTCGCCGGCGATCAGCTTGAGCAGGGTGCTCTTGCCGGAGCCGTTGGGGGCGACCAGACCGGTGCGCCCGCGGGTCACGGTGAAGGACAGGTCCTGGAAGACCGGGGTGTCGTCGGGCCAGGCGAAGGAGAGGTTCGAGCAGACGATGGCGGCGTCGGACATGGAGCGACCTCGAAAGGACGGAGGGCAGAGCGCATACCTCTGCCCTGGGCAGACGTGGGAGAAGGGTCGACGAAACGGACCACTTCGGCAGCGCCCTCTGGCGCCGGCCGGTGGCCGTCAGATCCGGATCTCATCCGGAGATGTCGTCTTCACCCACCACGTCTGTGACTCCTCGATCGACGGTCAACGTCTCCTCGACCCTAACAGCCGTCGTCCCGCTCGGGCGAGGTCAATTAGGCCCCGGACGACGTCATCTCTACACATCTCTACGCGGACCCTCGCCTTCGACGCCACCCGCAAGGCCGAGTCGGCTGGTGCACGGCCGAGTCTGCCGCCGGTTCCGCTACGGCGCCGACGGTTCCCAGCACCCGGCCGCCTTCCAGGCCTTCCTGGAGGCCGCCGAGCAGGCCCGTACCCGCGCCGCCCGTGGCGAGGTCCCGCTCACGTCGCCCGGAGCGGCCCCGCGAACGACTTGCGCAGCGACCCCGCGGCCAATGGCAGGAGAGCGGCGAGCATCTTGCCCTTCACCGTGCTCGGTTCCCGCGTCAGTTCGACGTCGACCCGGGTGCCGTCGCCCTCGGGAGTCATCCTGAACACCCAGCCGCCGCCTGCTCCGAAGAGCTTGGAATCCAGCGTGGTGACGGTGATCGTGTCTCCGGCGGGCTCCCACTCGTAGCGTGCCCGCTCCCAGGCGGACGAAGTTCCCTCGGTGACCTCGGCCCAGGTGTCACCGCGGTCGTGGACCTCGAAGTGGTCGGCTTCGATCGTGGGCCAGGCCTGGGCGCGGCCGGGACCGAAGTCGGTCAGCACTCCCAGCACGTCCTTGGGGCCGAGCTGGGAGACGAGGTGGAAGCGTACGACTGCCATGGGATGTCCTCACCCGAGAAGTAACCGTTCTGAGCGGTGACGAGAGATTCCCATCGGTTGTCGTCACCTGTCAAGGTGGTGACCTTTGAAGTGGTGGTGTGTCAGGCCGCGGCGGCACTGAGGGTGCTGCGAAGGCGCACCTGCCACCCGCCTCCGAATTCCGGACCGAGAGTTCCTTGCGTTGGAGCGCACTCCAGGGCCTACGTTCGGGCCCCATGCGATACATCAAACTCGGAACGACCGGCCTGGAAGTCTCCGCCATCACCCTCGGCTGCATGAGCTTCGGCGAGCCGGACCGCGGTGGCGAGCCATGGTCTCTGGGCGCGGACGCCGGCCGGGACATCATCAGGCAGGCCCTTGAGAGCGGCGTCAACTTCCTCGACACGGCCAACGGGTACAGCGCCGGAAGCAGTGAGGAGATCGTCGGCCGGGCGGTCAAGGACTTCGCGCGGCGCGAGGAGGTCGTGCTGTCCACCAAGGTCTGGATGCGGATGCGCCCCGGTCCGAACGGTGCCGGGCTGTCCCGCAAGGCGATCTTCGCCGAGCTCGACGCCTCCCTGAGGCGGCTGGGGACCGACTACATCGACCTGTACCAGATCCACCGCTGGGACTACGACACCCCGATCGAGGAAACCCTCGAGGCACTGCACGACGCGGTCAGGTCCGGGAAGGTCCGCTACCTCGGAGCCTCTTCCATGTACGCCTGGCAGTTCACCAAGGCCCTGTACCTGGCCGACCTGAACGGCTGGACCCGGTTCGTGTCGATGCAGGACCACTACAACCTCATCCACCGGGAGGCGGAACGGGAGATGTTCCCGCTCTGCGCCGACCAGGGCATCGGCGTGATCCCGTGGAGCCCACTGGCGCGGGGCAGGCTGACGCGGGTCCGGGACACCGCCACGGCGCGTGCGGAGACCGACGCGGGCAGCAGGATCCTCTACCGCGACGAGGACCAGGCGGTCGTCGAGCGCGTCCATGAGATCGCGGGCAAGCGAGGTCTGTCCCCGGCCCAGGTCGCCCTGGCCTGGGTCATGCGCAACCCGGTGGTGACCTCGCCCGTCGTCGGGGTCACCAAGCCGGCCCAACTGGCCGACGCGGTCGCCGCGGTGGACGTCGAACTCGACGACGACGAGGCCGCCTACCTGGAGGAGCCCTACCAGCCGCACGACGCCGTCTACCTGGAGGAGTCCTTCTACAAGCAGCAGCCCGTGGCGGGCTCCCGGTAGTCCTCCCGGTGGTCCGGGCCGCCGCCGAAAACGCCTTCTGGAGAGAAACGTTTGATTGCTTCGGGTTGGACAACCTTTGCCTGAGTCTGAACGTCCAAAGAACAACAGGAGACGCGTTGTCTCCGTTTAGGGGGAGCGTTCATGCTCAAGGTGAGCATCGTGGTGCCCGTTTACAACGCGGGCCACTACATCGACATCTGTGCGCCGTCACTCTTACGCCAGACCTTGGGGGAGGAGGCGTACGAAGTCATCTACGTCGACGACGGCTCGACCGATGACTCCGCACAGCGGCTGGACGCGCTCGCCGACCAGCACGCACATGTGCGCGTGATCCACCAGGAGAACTCGGGCTGGCCCGGCAAACCCCGCAACGTCGGTGTCCGGGCAGCCCGCGGTCGGTACGTCCAATTCGTCGACCAGGACGACGAGTTGACCCCAGAGGCCCTGGAAGTCCTCTACCGCATGGCCGACCGCAACGACTCCGACATCGTCCTGGGCAAGGTCATCGGCACCATGGCGGGCCCCAGCAACGTCTTCAAGCGCACCATGGAGCGCTGCACGGTCGAGGACGCGCCGCTCATGGAGAGCCTCACCCCGCACAAGATGTTCCGGCGCGACTTCCTGCTCGCCCATGACCTCAGGTTTCCCGAGGGCCCGGTGCGGCTGGAGGACCAACTCTTCATGGTCCAGGCCTACTTGCGCGCCAAGACGGTCTCGATCGTCGCCGACCACCCCTGCTACGTATGGAAGCGCCGCGACGACGGTGGCAACAACAGCAGCCGCGGCACCACCCCGGAGGAGTACTACGGTCACCTCCGCACGGTCGTCGAGGCCATCAAGCAGGACACCCACCCCGGCCCCCTTCAGAACCACTTGCTCCGCCGCTCCTACCGCGTCGAACTGCTGCGCCCGGTGAACGAACCCCGCGCCCTCCAGCGCACCGGCAAGAACCTCGAGCGCTACTTCGACGTCGTACGCCGCATGGCCCTCGACGCGTATCCGCCAGGTGTCCGTGACGGCCTTCCCGCTCTCACCCGGCTCCGGGCGCACCTGCTGGAGGAGGGCCACCTCGACTCCCTCGTCGAACTCGCCCGCCGCACCCGGCGCATCAGGCCCGAGGTCACCGTCGACGACATTCGCTGGCGCGACGGAAAGCTGCACGTCACCACCACGATCGGCATGCGCCGCGGCGATGGCGAGCCCCTGGCGCTCGTCGAACGGTACGGTCGTATGCTCCTCGACCCCGACCTGCTGGCCGGCATCAAGGGCGCCGAGGGCTGGGAGGCCCCGCACCCCCTCGGCCATGCCCACGGTGAACTCCTGGTCCACGACACGGCCCGGGACCTGTGGTGGTACCCGGACGCCGACCTGGTCCCGCGCACACAACCGCTCGGTGACCGCCGCCATCGCGTCGTGCTCGGCGGCGAAACGGCTATCGACCCCCTCACCCTGGCCGGCGGACGGGCCATGGAACCCGGCACGCACGTGGTGTGGGCCAGCGCCCAGCTTCTGGGCGTGGGCCGCAGGGCGCGGGTGACACGCGCCGACGACGACGCACATCGCGGTGCCGCCCCAGATCTCGGTCTCGGCGCGGGTCTCGGCCTTGGCTTCGGGTCGGTGCGGGTCGGAACTCCGCCCCACCTGGTGATCCCGGCCTGGAGCGGCTCGGCCGGCCAACTCCGCCTGTCCGTACGCCCACCGGGCCAGGCCACGCTCCCACACCGCCTCTACCTGCGCACCACCTCGGCCCCGCCCCTTCGCCGGGCAGCCCGCACGGTCCTCCACCGCCTCCCCGCGGACGTACGTGGCCGCGCGAAGAGGCTGGCGCGCAGGGCGGACCCCTGGAGCGGCGCCTGACGGTGGCGGGGGCCGGAGGAGGAGTTGTCCTGATCCGAGTCATACGGAAAAAGTGAACCTCTATTTCGTGAGATGTGGGAGCGCGTCCCTGGCACGCTTACGTCGGCGCGGAGAGCCGGAACGGTCGTGCCGCGTCAATTCCCGCGCAGTCGATCGGAAAGAGGAAAAAATGCGTACTTCTCTGACCAGGGCACTCGTGGTCGCGAGCGCCGTCGTCGGCATTGCCGCCGGAGGTCTCGCCGGGGCGAGCGCGAGTGTGGCTGCTCCGCAGCACGCCACCAAGGCCGCGGTCAGCGGCCCGCGTGCCTCGATCCTCGCTGTGAACAACCTCGGCCTGGACACCAACCGGGCCAAGAACTGGCAGAGTTGCCTGAACGCCTGGGGCTTCAACGCCGGCACCGTGGACGGCCAGCTGGGCACCAACAGCTGGAAGGCGGCACAGCGCATGCTCAACGCGTGGGGCTACAACGCGGGCACCGTCGACGGGGTCGTCGGGAGCAACACGATCACGGCCTTGCAGAAGTTCCTGAACGCCGTCGGGGAAAACGCGGGAACCCCCGACGGAATTGCCGGGCCGCAGACCAGGGCGGCATTCTGGAACTACAACGCCACCGGCTGCGGAGACAGGTCCTGAACGACGTATCGGTTCGGTCGGGCGGGAATTCCCCTGCTCGACCGACCCGGAACGCAGTCGCCCGGTCACGCGAGTGACGGCCACCGTTCGGCGGCCCACTCCGGCCAACCTGGCCACCCGGGAGGCGGATCTCCCACGGCGTGCCCAGCGAGTTCCGCGGCGTCGGGCTCCTCGAACAGCGTCCTCCAGCGCACGAGGTCCCTCTCGCTCATCGCGAAGGTCTGTTCGGGAGTGGTCGACCGGCGACGGGCGACCCGCGCACGTTGGGTCTCGTGGTCCAGCGGCAGGTAGACGAGTTGGCAGGACGCCCCCACGGACATCACCAGCCAACGGATCGCGGACCGCTCGTCACGAGACCAGCATCCGAAATCAAGGACCACGTTCGTTCCCAGCCTCAGGGTCTCAAGCCCCACCCAGAGCAGCCGTCCTTCCAGCACATCGCGCTTGCCGTCCGGCTGCGGGTCGCCGAACAGCGGGAGCATCCACTCGTCCGGCGTCAGCCGCAGCGCGGAATGCTCCTCGGCCAACTGCCGGGCTCTCGTGGTCTTTCCGGCGCCGGGCAGACCAACCGTCAGGAACAAGGTCGTCACGCTCGGATCCTGTCACGCCGCCGTCGGCAGAGGCTGTGAAGCCCGGGACAACCGCAGCCGTCAGGGTTTGCGGGCGAGAGCCGCGGCGATGAGGTGTTCCCAGACCGTGAGTTCCCGTTCCCCGCCGTTGCTCCAGGGGGTGTCGGCCTCGTCCGGGTGCCACAGGGGCGCGGGGACGATCCCGGGGTCCAGGATCTCCAGGCCGTCGAGGAGCGAGGCGATCTCGGCGTCGGTGCGCCAGCGGCCGCGGCCGAAGGTCTGCTGGAGGACCTTCTCGGCCTCCCGCGTCTCCGGATTGTTGCCGGAGCGGAAGTGACTGACGAAGAAGTGGCTTCCCGAGGGCACGTGCTCGCGCCAGTAGCGGACGAGGCCGGCCGGGTCCTCGTCGTCGTTGACGTGGTGGAGGATGGCGCTGAACATGACGCCGACAGGCTGGGTGAAGTCGATCAGAGCCTGGGTTTCGGGGTGGGTGCGGATGGCCTCGGGGTCGCGTACGTCGACCGCGACGACCCGGGTCCGGTCGTCTTTCTCCAGCAGCGCACGTCCGTGGACGAGGACCTGCGGGTCGATGTCGACGTAGACGACCCGGGCCTCGGGAGCGTGACGTTGCGCGACCTGGTGGACGTTGTCCGAGGTCGGCAGACCGCTGCCGAGGTCGATGAACTGCCGGATACCGGTGGTCTTCACGATCTCCCCGACCGCGCGGGTCAGGGCAGCGCGGTTGGCGAAGGCGATGGCCACCGAGCCGGGCAGGTCGCGTTTGAACACGTCACCGATCTCTCGGTCCACGGCGTAGTTGTCCTTGCCGCCCAGCAGATAGTCGTAGACGCGCGCGATGCTGGGCTTGGACGGGTCGATGGTGGAGCCTTCGTACGTCATGACGCCCATTTTCCCCGTAACGCTCCCTGCTGACCATGGTTTTGGGATGCCCGGGCCGACTCTTCCGCAGGTGAACCGGTGGTGCCTTGAGGCGGTGGACGGTTCGGAGGGCGAAGCACCGGTGGGGATCGCGGGGCAGGTGGGGTTGACGGGGCGTATGTGAAGAGAGG
>NZ_RSAJ01000229.1 GCF_003933965.1 Streptomyces sp. RP5T | reverse complement strand
CGCCCCTGCTGCCCGACTACGCGGCGCAGGCGCCGTACAACGTGATCGTGGTCGAACTGGAGGAGGCTCCGCGGATCCGGCTGGTCGGGAACCTGGTCACGGAGGCCGGGGCGCGGCTCGACTCCCTGGATCCGGCCCGGATCCGGATCGGCGCCCGGGTGCACGTGGTCTTCCACGACGGACTTCCGCAGTGGGTGCTGTCGTGACCGGACTGCGGGTCGTCGCCGACAAGGACACCGGCGTCGCCGTCGTCACCCTGGACCGGCCGCACCGGCTCAACGCCGTCGATCTGCCGATGCGGGACGAACTCATCGCCTGCTGGCAGGAGTTGCGGTTCGACGACTCCGTACGGGCGGTCGTGCTCACCGGCGCCGGGGACCGGGCCTTCTGCACCGGACTGGACCGGGACGCCGAGGTCCCGCAGCCGAACTCCCCCTACATGACGGACGATCCGCTGCTGCGCGTCGGGCCGAAGTCCAACGACCTGTGGAAGCCGGTCGTCGCCGCCGTGAACGGAATGGCCTGCGGCGGGGCCTTCTACCTCCTCGGCGAGAGCGACTTCCTCATCGCCGACCCGGCCGCCACCTTCTTCGACCCGCACACCACGTACGGCATGGTCAGCGCCTACGAGTCGGTGCTCATGGCACAGCTCATGCCGCACGGGGAAGCCGCGCGCACGGCACTCATGGGGACCGCGGAACGGCTCGGCGCCGAACGCGCCCACGCCATCGGGCTCGTCACCGAACTCACCTCTCCGGGCGGGGCGTTGGCGGCCGCGACCGCCGCCGCGGAGGTCATCGCCGGGTATCCCCCTGAAGGGGTGCAGGGCACGGTCCGCGCGCTCTGGGCCGCCAAGGAGGTGGCCGTGCAGCGGGGCTTCGCGCAGGCACCGCACCTCGTCGCGCTCGGCAACCTTCCCGCGGAACGGCAGGCCGAACTGTTCCGTTCCCGGCAGTCCGGATTCAGATTGCGTTAGCAATGTCGTTTCCCTATACAGGCGTATGCTCACCCCCATGGTTGAACATCGCACGGTCGACGTGAACGGCATACGGCTGCACATCGCGGAGGAGGGCGAGGGACCGCTCGTCGTGCTGCTGCACGGCTTCCCGGAGTCCTGGCACTCCTGGCGCCACCAGTTCGGCCCGCTGGCGGCGGCCGGCTTCCGGGTGGTCGCTCCGGACCAGCGCGGATACGGCGACAGCGACCATCCCGAGGACGTGGCGGCGTACAGCATCCTCCACCTCGTCGGGGACGTCGTCGGGCTGGTGCACGCGCTGGGCGAGGAGAGCGCGTTCGTCGTCGGGCACGACTGGGGAGCGCCCGTCGCCTGGCACACCGCGCTGCTGCGGCCCGACGTGGTGCGCGGGGTGGCGGGGCTGAGCGTGCCGCCGCCGTTCCGGGGTGAGCGGCCGCCGCTCCAGACCATGCAGGAACGCTTCGGCGGCCGCTTCTACTGGAACTACTTCAACCTGCCCGGGGTCGCCGACGCCGAGTTCGGCGCGGACCCCCGCTCCGCCCTGCGCAGGCTGCTGGTCGGCGCCTCGGGCGACGGCGAGGGCGCCGGACGCCCCGAGCAGGCCCTGGTGAGCGACCCGGACCGCGGCTGGCTCGCGGACATGCCCGACCCCGGCACGCTCCCGGCCTGGCTCACCGAGGCCGACCTCGACACACTCGCCGCCGGCTACGCCAAGGGCTTCACCGGCGCCCTCAACTGGTACCGCAACCTGGACCGCAACTGGGAACTGACGGCCCCTTGGCACGGCGCCCGGGTCACGTCGCCCGCCCTCTACCTGTACGGCGACCGGGACCTGGTCCCCGCCTTCCCGGGGACCGCGGAACTCATCGAGCAGCTCCCCCGGCTGATGCCGAACCTGGTCCGCGACCCGGTCGTGCTGCCGGGCTGCGGCCACTGGACGCAGCAGGAGCGGCCGGACGAGGTCAACGCGGCACTGGTCGAGTTCCTGACCGGGCTGCGGGACTGACCGTCAGGGCACCAGGTCGGCTTCGGGTTCGACCCGGCAGTGGTCGAGCTTCGCCAGAACGGCCGGACTCGCGGGCAGCTGGATCCTCGACGTGCCTCTCGCGGACACCGAGACCTGCCGGGTCCCGGAGCTCAGCGTCCGGCCGGCGGCGTCGGTGAAGGAGAAGCCGACCTCGAAGGTGGCCTGTCGGCTGTTCGGGTTGCCGACCTCGACCGTGGCGTACGGAGCCGCCTTCGTCGCGCAGCTCACCAGCACCGCCGTGCCGTCCTGGAGCGAGGAAGCATGGCGGGTGCCGGTGGTCCGGGGTGTGTAGCTGTCGTGGTCCTGGCTCGCGCTGCTGCACCCCCCGCCGCTGTCCCCGTCGCTGTGGCTCCGGTGCCGCCCGCTGCTCTTGTGGCCGCTGGAGAACCCCGTCAGCGCGAGGACCACCGTCGCCATGACCGCCGTGAACCTGAGAACCCGCCCCCGTGCATGCATGGGATCACCCTAACGGGGGCCACCGACAGCGACTCAGGTGGCTCTGGCCGTCCCGGTCCCCTTCTCCGCGTCCAGGGCGTACACACACCGGTCCTTGCTGCACGCGTACACCACGCCGTCCTTGACCACCGGCGAGCCGGTGATCTCCCCGCCGGTGGCGAGCTTCCAGCGCAGGCGGCCGTCGTCGGCCTTCAGGGTGTAGAGCAGGTGGTCCGTGGACCCGAAGTGGATCCGGCCCTCGGCCACCGCGGGCGCCCCCACGATGTCGCCGCCGGCCTGGAACCGCCACTTCGGCGTACCGGTGACGGCGTCCAGCGTGTACAGGCCCTTGCCGCTGCCCACGTGGACATGGCCCCCGGCCACCAGCACCGGCTCCACCGACGCCCGGGCCTCGGTGGCGATGCGCCAGCGGTCGCGGCCGTCGGTCGCGTCCAGCGCGTACACCGTGCCGAGGTAGTCGGCGAGGTACACCCCGCCGCCCGTCACCGCGGCCCCGGGCACGAAGGTCGGCGGGCACAGGAAGACAGCCGGGGCCTCGAAGTGCCAGCGCACCCGTCCGCTCGCCACGTCGAGGGCCATGACGCGCGTCCCGGCCGAGATGTAGACGAACCCGTCGTGAGCGTGGGCCACCCGGACCGGCACCCCGCCGCAGGAGGCCGCGTCCCCGATGGGGATCGCCCAGCGCTCCTCGCCGGTGCGGGCGTCCAGGGCCCGCAGCCGGCCCTCCTGCCAGACGTAGACCGTGCCCTCGTGGAGCGCGGGTCCGGCCTCGGGGGACTCGAAGTCGGTCTGGCAGCCGGCGATCTCCCAGAGCTTGTGCCCGTTGGACGCCTCCCAGGCCTGGACGCCACCGCCGCGCGTACCGGTGATGACGGTGCCACGCTCGGCCTTCAGCGAGTACACCCAGGCGTCGGTGTTCAGCCGCCACTGGTCGGCGCCCTCGCGGGCGTCCAGGGCGAAGAGGGTGGGGCCGTCGGAGGCGTGGATACGGCCGTCCGCGACCGCCATCGACCAGGCCACGTCCCGTGTCTTGAAGCGGCGGCGGCCGGTCGCGACATCCAGGGCGTGCACCTCGAAGGAGGTGACGTAGACGAGGTCCCCGGCGACGGCCGGGGTGCCCCACACGTCGTTCGACATGCGGAACCGCCAGGGCCGCCAGCCGGCCGCGGTCTCCGGCGGCGCGGGCGGGGGCACCGGTACGGCCGGGCCCACGGCGGCGTCGGTGCCGTTGACACCGGGGCGCGGCCGGGACCAGGAGGCGACCAGTCCGGCCTCCGGCGGGGGTGCCTTCACGGCGGCGGCCCGGGCGTCGGCGACGCGCGGCCCGGGGCCGATGGGCACCTGGGCGCCGGCGAGGCGCACGGGTCCGGTGTCGGGGGCGCCCACGGGCACCGGGGCGGGCCGCGGCGGGTCGTAGGGGGGCGGCGGCGGTACGGCGGCCGGGCGGCCGCCTCCGCTGCGGGCACCGCCGGCCTGCGTGGGCGGCGTCGGCCGGCCGCCGCGCCGCGACTCGATCAAGGCGACGGCCTTCTCGGGCAGCCACGCCGAGGCCGTACCGCTGTCGTCGGAGCCGGAGCCGAAGAGGTGGGGGGCGAGCTGGGCCTGGAGGTCGGCCGGGTTGGGGCGCCCGGTGGCCTCCATCTGCATGCAGGACTCGATGAGCGGGCGCAGCTCGTCCGGGAGACCTTCGAGGTCGGGGCCCTCGCGCAGCAGCATGAAGACCGTCTCGACCGGGTTGGCGCCGTGGAAGGGCGGGTGGCCGGTGGCGGCGAAGACGAGCATGGAGCCGAGCGAGAACACGTCGCTCGCGCCGGTGACGCTGCGGGAGTCCTTGGCCTGCTCGGGCGACATGTAGGCGGGGGTGCCGACGGCGACGTTCGTCATCGTCAAACGGGTGTTCGAGACGCCGGACGCGATGCCGAAGTCGATGACCCGGGGGCCGTCCTCGACCACCAGGACGTTGGAGGGCTTGAGGTCGCGGTGGACCAGCCCGGCGCCGTGGATGGACTGCAGGGCCTCGGCGACGCCCGCCGCGAGCCAGCGCACCGCCTGGGCCGGGAGCGGCCCGCACTCGTTCACTATCTCTTCGAGGGAGGGCGCCGGGACGTACGCGGTGGCCAGCCACGGCACGGCCGCGCGCGGGTCGGCGTCGACCACGGCCGCCGTGTAGAAGCCGGAGACCGCCCGGGCCGCCTCCACCTCGCGGGTGAAGCGGACACGGAAGAGCTGGTCCTCGGCGAGCTCCGTGCGCACCGTCTTGATCGCCACGCGCCGGCCCGACGCCGAGCGCGCGAGATAGACCAGCCCCATGCCGCCGGCCCCGAGCCGTCCCAGCACCTCGAACGGCCCGATCCTGCGCGGATCGTGCTGCGTCAGCTGATCCACCACTCTGCCTGCCACCTCCCCGTACAAGCCGCGCCACCCACATATGTACGCGACCCCGTGCAGCGTCTCACCACCGCACCGCCATGGCGGCACGCAACCCTGATTCTTCCTGGCCGGGGGCCTGGTGGCGAACCCGGGGTCAAACAGGGTGTCACACCGCAAAACGGAACTTCTTACCGCTCCGATCGCTCCAGAACGGCGAACGACGCCCCCTGATTGTCGGTGACGACCGCCACTTTTCCGTACGACGTCTCGAATGGCGGCGCCTGGACCCGTCCGCCGAGCCTGCTGACGGTGCCGAGCGCCCCCTCGCAGTCCTCGACCCCGAAGTGCACGAGGAAGTGGGGCGGCATCTCGGCGGGGAAGACGTCCGAGACGAGGGCACGGCCGAAGTCGGGGTGGGCCCCGGGCCCGAAGAGGGCGTCGTGGAAGAGCCCGCTGTAGAAGGTGTTGGCGGCCTCGGTGTCCCGTGCGTACAGCTCGGCCCAGGCGAAGGTGCCGGGCTCGTGCCGGACCCCGAAACCCTGGTGGCTGCCCGGCTCCCAGAGCGCGAAGACGGCCCCCTCCGGGTCGGTGACCAGCGCGGACGTGCCCAGCTCACCGACCGGCACGGGCGCGGTGACGACCTGTCCGCCGGCCGCCCAGATCCGGTCGGCGAGGTTCTCGATGTCCGGGGTGGCGAAGTAGACCGTCCACACGGTGGGCATGCGGCCGTCCGTCTTGTGCGCGAGGGCGGCGACGGGGCGGCCCTGGTGCCGGGCCCACACCGAACCGCCGGGGGCGTCCGGTCGGTCGTGGAAGGTCCACCCGAAGAGCTCGCCGTAGAACCGCTTCCCCGCGGCCACGTCGGGCAGCTGCGCGTCCACCCAGCAGGGGACGCCCTCGCCGTATCCCGTTCCGTCTGCGGATGCCCTGTTTTCGGCCATACCGTCAAAGTAACGGCGACGCACGCACCCCGCAGGACCAGGCACACCCGCCTCCCGGAGCCCGCGCACCCCATTTGCAGTCGGCCGAATCGCGCTCCGATCACCCCTCGGTAAGCTGACGGCATGACAGGACAAGTGCGTACCGTCGACGGCCGCGTGGCCGGCCGGCGTGGGCAGGCGACCCGGCAGAAGCTGCTCGACTGCCTCAGCGAGATGCTCAGCTCCTCCCCCTACCGGGACGTCAAGGTCATCGATGTCGCCCGGAAGGCGGGCACTTCACCCGCGACCTTCTACCAGTACTTCCCGGACGTCGAGGGCGCCGTCCTGGAGATCGCCGAGCATATGGCCACCGAGGGCGGCCAGTTGACGCAGTTGCTCGACGGCCGGTCGTGGGTCGGCAAGGCGGGCTGGCAGACCGCGCAGGAACTCGTGGACGGTTTCCTGGAGTTCTGGCGCAAGCACGACGCCATCCTGCGCGTGGTCGACCTCGGGGCCGCCGAGGGTGACAAGCGCTTCTACAAGATCCGCATGAAGATCCTCAACTCGGTGAACAACTCCCTCGCGGACGCGGTCGCCGAGCTCCAGGCCAAGGGCCGGGTCGACAAGGACGTCAACCCGGCCGCGGTCGCCGGGTCCCTCGTCGCGATGCTCGCGGCGGTGGCCTCGCACCAGAAGGGCTTCCAGAGCTGGGGTGTGAAGCAGGCCGAACTCAAGCCGAATCTGGCGCTGTTGGTGCACCTGGGCGTGACGGGCAAGAAGCCGACGAAGTAACGTCCCTGTTTCGAGTCCTGTCTGGCGGGCGGCTGTTCACACGGGTGGACGGCCGCCCGTGGTGCGTCCGTGACTCATGTCGGTATGCGTCCGCGGATCATCTCCGCGTGATCCTGAAGAGCCGGATCTCCCGCTCGATGCGCGCCTGGTAGGTCGCGTACGGCGGCCAGAAGGCCAGCGCGGTCCTCCACACGGCCGCCCGCTCCTCCCCCGTCAGCAGGGTCGCCGTGACCGGGACGTCCTCGCCCTTCCAGCTGACCTCGGCGTCGGGGTGCGCGAGGAGGTTGGCGGTCCAGGCGGGGTGGCTGTCGCGGCCGAAGGTGGAGCCGACGAGGATCCAGGTACGGCCGTCGTCCTCGGGCATGCAGGCGAGCGGGGTCCGCCGCGGCAGCCCGCTCCTCGCCCCCGTCGAGGTGAGCACGACCCCCGGCAGCATCTGCGCGCTGAGCAGGACCCTCCCCCGCGTGATCCGGTGCACGGCACGGTCCAGGGCCGGGATCACATGGGGCGCGACCCTGGCGAAGCCGCGCGTGGACGACACCTTCTGCACCACCCTCGCCCCGATCACACCGTCACCTCCGCCCGCGCGAACAGGCGTGCCGCGTCGGCGGCGCGCGCCCGGAGCCGGTGCGGCGGCCCGAAGAGCAGCTCGTCCGCGGTGGCGCGCTTGAAGTACCGCTGCGTCTCGTGCTCCCACGTGAACCCGATGCCCCCGTGCAGCTGGATCCCCTCGGCGGCGGCGGTCCGCAGCGCCTCCAGGGCCTGGGCGAGGGCGAGTCCGCCGGCCCGCTGCCCTTCGTGCACGGCGGCCCAGGCGGCGAAGTAGGCCGCGGAACGGGCCGCCTGGAGCTGTACGTACACATCGGCGAGCCGGTGCTTGACCGCCTGGAACGACCCGATCGCGCGCCCGAACTGCTCGCGCTGCCCGACGTACTCGACCGTCATCTCCAGCACCCGGTCGGCCGCCCCGACGGCTTCGCAGGCGAGGACGGCGGCGGCCGTGTCCCCGGTCCGCGCCAGGGCCCCGAGGACATCGGCCCCGTCGTCGGTCCCGAGCAGTTCGGCCTCGACGTCCCGGAGTTGGATCCGGGCCTGCGGACGAGTGGCGTCGAGAGCCGTCTGCCGGGTGCGGACGAGCCCCGGGGCGTCACCGGGGACGAGGAAGAGAAGGGTCCGCGACCGGGCGAACCCCCCGGCATGAGCGGCGACCAGGAGAAGGCCGGCGCTGTGCCCGTCGAGGACTTGATCGACCTGCCCGTAGAGCCGCCAGCCGCTGCCGCGGAGTGGCGGGGCGGGGGCGGTCTGCCCGACGGCGGTCCCGGACCGAGGCTCCGCCGGGGCCGTCGTCCGTCGCTCCGGTGTGGGGCCCGGCGTGGGGCTCGGTGGCTTCGCGGGTGCGGCCGCGCCTTCCGATGGGGCGGGCCCCGGTCCTCCGGGAACGGCGTCCGCCGGGGGCTCGGTCGGGCGTTGCTCCGCCGGGGCGCCCAGCGGCGGGGGGGTCGTTCGCGAGGTGGAGCCGGCCGCCTGCCCTCCAGCCGCGGTGGCTGCCGTGGTCGGCCGAGGCGGGCCGGTGACCGTGGCCGGGGCCGGTCGGGCCTGGACGCCTCCCGCGCGGCCGCCTCCGGACCAGTCGCCCGTGTTGTCGGCGGTCAGGGCGAGGGCCGTACCCGGTGGGGCGGCCAGCGCTGCCGTGAGGGAGCCCGAAGCCAGCCGCGGGAGCAGGTCGGCGCGCTGGGTCTCGGTGCCCAGGGCCAGTATCAGCGGGGCCACCAGCACCGCCGTGCTCAGCAGGGGCGTGGCCGCCAGCACCCGTCCCGTCTCCTCGCAGGCCAGCGCCAGTTCGGTGACCGAGCAGCCGACACCGCCGTACTCCTCGGGCAGTGCCAGTCCCGGCAGTCCCAGTTGCCGCGCGAGGGCCGTCCACAGCTCGGGGTCGTAGCCGGCCGGAGTCCCGGCCGCGCTCCTCGACTCCGCGGGCCCGCACCGCCTCCGCAGCAGGTCCCGCAACGCACTCCGGATCTCGTCCTGTTCGGCGGTGAAGCGAGCGTCCATGGCTCTTCCTCTTCCCTCCCGATCTGACGGTCCGTCATATTAGGAGCGCCCGCACCAGATGCCCAGAGGCAGGAGGCCCTCATGCCCCCCGGGAGCCGGAAAGTCGCGATCACCGGCGTGGCCCTGGCCGACTGCGGCCGCGTGGAGGGCACGACCCCCTACGCCCTGCACGCCCAGGCAGCCCGCCGCGCCCTGGCCGACGCGGGCCTGGACCGCGGGCTGGTCGACGGGCTGGCCTCCGCCGGCACCGGCACCCTCGCCCCCGCGGAGGTCGCCGAGTACCTGGGCCTGCGCCCCACCTGGGTCGACTCGACCTCGGTCGGCGGCTCCACCTGGGAGGTCATGGCGGCCCACGCGGCCGACGCGATCGCCGCCGGACACGCGAACGCCGTGCTGCTGGTCTACGGCTCCACGGCCCGCGCCGACATCAAGGAGGGCCGCCGCACCGGCACCCTCTCCTTCGGCGCCCGCGGCCCCCTCCAGTTCGAGGTGCCCTACGGCCACACCCTGATCGCCAAGTACGCGATGGCGGCCCGCCGCCACATGATCGAACACGGCACGACCATCGAGCAGTTGGCGCAGGTCGCGGTGCAGGCGCGGGCCAACGCCGCCCTCAACCCAGAGGCGATGTTCCGCGAGCCGATCACGGTCGACGACGTCCTGTCGGGGCCGATGATCGCGGACCCCTTCACCAAGCTGCACTGCTGCATCCGCTCCGACGGCGGCGCGGCGGTGCTGCTCGCGGCCGAGGAGTACGTACGGGACTGCCGTACCGCGCCCGTCTGGGTGCTCGGCACCGGCGAGTACGTCTCGCACGTCAGCATGTCCGAGTGGCCCGACTTCACGGTGTCCCCGGCGGCGGTGAGCGGACGGCTGGCCTTCGAGCGGGCGGGCGTACGCCCCGAGGAGATCGAACTCGCCGAGATCTACGACGCGTTCACCTACATGACCCTGGTGACGCTGGAGGACCTCGGCTTCTGCGGGAAGGGCGAGGGCGGTTCGTTCGTGGAGAAGGGGCGGCTGACGGTCGAGGGCGGCGACCTGCCGGTGAACACCGACGGCGGCGGCCTGTCGGCCCAACACCCCGGCATGCGAGGGCTGTTCCTGTTGGTGGAGGCCGTACGTCAGCTGCGCGGGGAGGCGGGCGCCCGGCAGGTCACCCGCCGGGACGGGTCCCCGCCGGGGCTGGCGGTGGCGTCCGGCACGGGGGGCTGGTTCTGCTCGTCGGGGACGGTGGTGCTGGGCCGTTAGCCCGACCGGTCCCCGAGCGGTTCCTGACCGGGGCCCGACCAGGAACCGCCGCACCGGAGGACACGCGATTCGCCGATCCCCCCTTCCCCCTGCGGCCCAAGTACCCTGCCCTGTATGGCCCTGACTCGCGAGCAACGTGAACAGTTCCTGGCCGAGCCGCACATCGCCGCGCTGGCGGTGGACGCGGGAGAGGGGCGCGGTCCGCTGACCGTGCCGATCTGGTACCAGTACGAACCGGGCGGCGACCTCTGGATCATGACCGGCGCCGATTCCCGCAAGCACGAGCTGATCCGGGCCGCGGGCCGCTTCTCGCTGCTGGTCGAGCGCGTCGAGCCCACCATCCGGTACGTGTCCGTGGAGGGTCCCGTCCTCGACACGCGGCCGGGCACCCGCGCCCACCTCCAGGAGATCTCCGCCCGCTACCTGCCGGCCGAGAAGGTCGACGGATACGTGGAGTTCGCCTCGAAGAACCACGGCGAACAGGTGATCGTCCGGATGCGGCCCGAGCGGTGGGTGACCGCCGACCTCGGTACCGTCTGAGGCATGGCAACGGATCTTCACGAACTGCTCAGATCGCTGCGGGTGTGGGACCCGGAGGTCACCTCGCTGCCCTCCTTCGACCCCGCCACCGCGCCCGCGACCCCGCTGGAGCTGTTCACCACCTGGTTCGCGCAGGCGGTGGCCGCCGGGCAGACCGAGCCGCACACCATGTCCCTCGCCACGGCGGACGCGGAGGGCGGCCCCGACGTACGGACCGTGATGCTGCACGGGGCCGACGCGGACGGCTGGGCCTTCGCGAGCCACGCCCACAGCCGCAAGGGCGGACACCTCGCGGCACGGCCGTACGCCGCCCTCGGCTTCTACTGGCCGGTCCTCGGCCGGCAGGTGCGGGTGCGGGGGCCGGTGACGGCCGCGCCCGCCACGGACGCGGCGGCGGATCTGCACGCCCGCTCCACCGGCGCGCTGGCCGCCGCGCTCACCGGAAGGCAGAGCGAAGTCCTCGGCTCTCTGGACGAGTTGGCCCGGGCGTCCGAGGAGGCGTGGGAGCGGGCGCGGCGGGAGCCCACGGCACCCGTGCCGTCCTGGACGCTGTACCGGCTCGCGCCCGAGGAGGTGGAGTTCTTCCAGGGGGACGAGCGCAGGCAGCACGTACGGCTCACCTACCGTCGTACGGAGGGCGGTTGGGATCAGGAACTGCTCTGGCCCTGAAAGTCGTACACCGTGAAGTCCGCCACCGGCCGGTAACCGATGCGCTGGTAGAGGCCGTTGCTCGTCGGATTGGCCAGGTCGGTGAAGAGCAGCACCTGGCCCGCGCCCCGCTCCCGGGCAAGCCGGCTGACCTCGGCCGTGGCGGCACCGGCGTACCCGCGGCCGCGCAGCGGGGCCGGGGTGTAGACGGGCGCCACCCGGATCTGGCCGGCCACCGGCGGGGTGAGCCCGGCCATGGCGAGGGGGGTGCCGTCGGGGGCCTCCCAGAGGGTCACCCCGCCGTAGGCGAGGCGGGCGTCGGCCCAGGAACCGGCGGACGCGCCGGCGCTCTCGCCGACTGCCCTGCTGAACTCGCCGAACCAGCGCGCCAGCAGCTCCCGGTCGCCCTCCCCGGCGATTCTCGCCCGCCCCTCCGGCACGGGACGCGGGACGGTGAGCGTGCCGAGCCGGTACAGCCGCCGGCGCCGGTACGGCACGGGCGTGGCCCCGGTGCGCCGCCGCCAGGCCTCGGCGAAGTCGGCGGCCGTGCGGGCGTCGGCGCTCACCCCGGGGAGGGGCTCGCCCAGGGCTTCCAAGTGGGCGGCCAGGGAGTCGGCCCGCTCAGCGGTCAGCGGGGTGAGGTACAGCCGGTGCGGCGGCGTCCGGAAGTAGGCCCCGCGCACGCTCCCGCCCTCCTCCAGCAGCCCGAAGACGGGGGCCTCTTTGCCGTAGGCGTGCGGTCCTCTGGTGCGCAGGACCTCGGTCACGGTGAGCTGGACGGTGTGCAGGTCCGCGCGGGAGTGCAGGAAGTCACCGGCGCGGGTGAGGAACGCGTCGAGGTCGTCGGTGGTGTGCCAGGCGGTGGGGCGCATGTCTCATGGTCCTGCGCGCCCGCGCCGGACGCCTCCGAATTACGACGGCTCGGGGTCCGTCGCCAGCCGTGCGTGCAGGTGCATGTCCCGGAACGCGTCGTGCCGCCCCGCCTCGAACATCGCACCGCGCAGCGTGCCCTCGAAGCGGAAGCCGCACCGCTCGGCGACGTGGCAGGAGGTGTCGTGGCCGAGGGCGTGGTCCAACTCCAGTCGGTGCAGCCCGAGTTCGGTGTGGGCCCAGTGGGCGGCGAGGCGCAGGGCGCGGGTGGCGACGCCGTGTCCGCGGGCCTCGGGCAGCACCCAGTAGCCGACGCGAGCGGTGCGGAAGACGTGGTTGACGGCGTTGACGCCGATGTGGCCCAGAGTCGTACCGCTCGACTCGTCGGTGATCCGGTACGACGCGCTCGTGCCGTCCGCCGCCATGTCGGCCTTGCGGCGCAGCGACTCGCGGGCCCCGGCCAGGTCGTCGATCAGGGTGAGCGGGGTGTTCCAGCGGGCGAACTCCGGGTCGGTGACGCCACGCAGCCACGCCTCCGCGTCCGCGTCGGCGTCCGGGTCCCACGGCAGCAGGTGCAGACCGTGGCCGTGCAGGTCGGGGAAGGGGCGGGGTACGAGGTGGTGATCGTCTTCGGCCATCAGCACATTCAAGCCGCTCGAACGACCCGCCGGGCCCGAATCCCGGCACCGGGGACCGGGGACCAGGTGTGCGGCCCGCACCGGCTCTCAGCCCGGTGACGCTCGCTCGGGACGGACGACGGAACAGGTGGCCGGGAGGCCCGGTCGGCCCTCCCGGCCACCCGAGCAACCCCGCCGACCGGCCCGCACCTCGGCCCTCACACACCCGACAACACCGCCGCCGGCTCCCGCCTCGGTTGCACGCCCCCACACCCTCAAGGCCGACGCCCCCCGCAAGGCGCTTCCCGCAGCTCCCCGCGCACGCAGGCGACGTGCCCCGTCACCATCCGGGGCCCCTCGGCGAGGCCGACGACAGGGGCGACGTACGGCCACCACCCCGGAAGGGCGGCGGATCATCCCGGTGGCCGATGGACCCGGTGGGCAACGA
>NZ_RSAJ01000228.1 GCF_003933965.1 Streptomyces sp. RP5T | reverse complement strand
CACCCGTCCCGCCGCACCCTCCTCGCCCTCATGGGCGCGGCGACCTGCGTCGGTCTGTTCCGCCCGGCGCCCGCCGCGGCCGCCCCCGCTGCCGCGCCGGGCCTCGACGACCCGGCGAAGAAGGAGATCGCCATGAAACTGGTGTCGAGCGCGGAGAACTCATCGCTCGACTGGAAGGCGCAGTACCGGTACATCGAGGACATCGGTGACGGCCGCGGCTACACCGCCGGCATCATCGGCTTCTGCTCCGGCACCGGAGACATGCTCGACCTCGTCCAGCTGTACGCCGACCGCAAGCCCGGCAACGTCCTCGCCGGGTATCTGCCGGCCCTGCGCCGCGTCGACGGCACCGACTCCCACGACGGCCTGGACCCGTCCTTCCCCGACGACTGGCGCAAGGCCGCCCGGGACACGGCCTTCCAGCAGGCGCAGAACGACGAACGTGACCGCGTCTACTTCAACCCCGCCGTCAGGCAGGGCAAGGCGGACGGGCTGCGCGTGCTCGGCCAGTTCGCCTACTACGACGCCATCGTCATGCACGGCGACGGCGGCGACGCGACCAGCTTCAGCAGCATCCGCCGCCGCGCCCTGCGCCAGGCCGCGCCCCCGGCTCAGGGCGGCGACGAGACGACGTACCTCAACGCCTTCCTCGACGCGCGCGTGTGGGCGATGAAGCAGGAGGAGGCGCACAGCGACACCAGCCGCGTCGACACCGCCCAGCGGGTCTTCCTGCGCCAGGGCAACCTCGACCTGAACCCGCCCCTGGACTGGAAGGTGTACGGCGACAGCTACCACATCGGCTGACCGGCCGCGGGCGACGGTCCGGTGTGTCACGGCACCGGGCCGTCGCCCGCCGTCGGAGCCGCAATGTGGCCGCGCCGTGAAAACGCTGTCGACGGAGGGTGTTTGCCGTCGGAGCGAGCGGTAACGCGATGTCCATGAGTGAATCGAACGAGCAGACGAAGCAAGATTCCGCGAACACCCGGACCGCGGCGAAGGCCCGGCGCACCACGGCCAAGGCCACCGCCCCGGCGACGAAGGCGGCGAACAAGGCCGCCGACAAGGCGAATGACGCCGCGTCGGCGGGCACCGAGGCGGCCGAGCGGACGGCCGGGACGCTGAGCGGGGCCGCGCAGACCGCGGCCAAGAGCGTCGAGGCCGGCCGGCAGACCGTCGTCGCCGCCTCGGGGCAGGCCGCCGCCGTCGCCAAGACGGCCTGGACGGTCATCGCCCAGCGCAAGCTCATCGCCGCGGGCGTGGGTGCGGGCCTGACCGCGCTCACCGCCACGTCCTACGCGGTCGGCCGACGCTCCGGACGCCACACCCACGGCCCGATCACCCGTCTCACCGGCGGGCGGATCTGACGGGCGCTAGGCGGGCCGGAGGCATTCCCTCGCGGCGCGGGCGCACCGACTCCACGTCACCGTTCCTACGACAGCAGGTCGTTGAGGCGGGCGCCCGCCGCCCACCGCCGCAGAGCGGGGCCGTCGAGCAGGCGGATCGTCCGCTCCCGGCGTGCCCACCGGATGTCGCGGTCGGTGAAGACACCGCGATGCACCACCAGACGCAGGGGCGACACCTTGTCCCCGCGGTGCGGGTGAGGATGCGGCGCGTCCTCGTCGGGGAGGGGTTCGGCCACCGGCCGGAAGGCCACGTCGATACGACGGCCTGCCGAGTCGCGGGCACACAGACGCGGCCGGTCCGGCGCCGGCATCAGCCGTACCCGCCACCCGTCCCGGCGCAGCATCCGCGCCACCGCCAGCGCGAGTTGCTGGGTGTCGAGTTCGAGCAGCTCGTCCGCGGTGTAGTAGCCGAGCCGACGGCGGGCGTCGGGACGTCCGTGCCGTATCGCGGCCGCGACGACCAGCGCCAGGAAGGAGACACCGGCCACGGGGACGACGACCCCGGCGGCCCGGTACCCCGCGGCGAGGAGGGCGGCCACCGCGCACACGGCCGCGACGACAGCGGCGAAGGCGGGCAGCACGTCACGGAAGCTGGGCCCGTAGCGCCCCTGGGCCCGCAGCATGCGCACGTCGGGCCGCTTCCCCGGCCGGCGCGACGGGAAGTGGCCGGACGTCCACGATAGGCGTGCCACAGCCCCAGCCCTCCCCATGCCGCCGGTCCGCACCCGTCACTTCACGGATACCCAGCGGACGGCCAAGTCCCTTGCCTGCAGAGGGAATTCGGCCATTCGCCCCCGGCGCATCGAAGCGCTGAGGGGCGCGCTGGACGGCGCCAAGAAACTTCTCCCCCCGAGCGCGGCCCACGAGCGGGGCCACCGCGGCGACGCGGGCCCGTGCACCAGGACCGGGACCCTCGACCGCGGCGGCCGTGGGCCGTCGTCCCTCCGACCCGGTTGCGCGTGCTCGCTCACGGGCGAGGCTGGATACATGCGCACCGGGGCACCCGGGAAGGACAGTGCGGTCGGGCGCACACGCCACGGTCCGGCACGGAGCGGCGGCCGACCAGCGAGGAGAGGAAGACATGGCAGGGGCGGAGGACACGGGGAGTCTCGGGCGACGGCCGCCGGCAGCACCCGCCGAGGGGGTCAGCGAGGCACTGGAGGCCATCGGGACCGCGGCCTACGTCGTCGACGAAGAGGGCCGTGTCATCGCCGTCAACTCCCACGCCCAGCGGATGCTGGGCCGCGCCGCCGAGGAGTTCCTCGGCCGGGACGCGCACGACCTGCTGCACCGCGACGCCCACGGTCGTGCCCTGCCGCGCAGCCGGTGCAGGATGCGCCAGGCCTTCCACGCCGGCCGCCCCGCACAGGACGACGCGGACCACTTCGAGTGCGGCGACGGCTCCCTGCTGCCCGTCTCGTGGCTGATCACGCCGTACGAGGTGGAGGGCAGGGAGACCGGCACGCTCGTGCTCGTCCACGCCCGGCGCCCGTCGGAGACCGACGGCCGGCCGGGTGCGGTGACCCGGCCGATGCCGGAACTGGAGCGGCTCGCCCTGCTGGCCGAGACCACCACCAATCTGACGTCCACGCTCGACGTCGACGAGTCGCTGTGGCGACTGGTGGCCCTGGTCGTGCCCCGACTGGCGGACTGGGTCGTGGTCGACCTGATCACCGAGCGTGACGAGGTGTGGCGCACCGCGGTCGTCCATGCCGAGGGCGAGGTCCTGGTGCGCCACGACGACCTCCAGGGCCCGATGCCGCCGGTCCCGGAGGAGTCCCCGATGCCCCTGTCCCGGGCCCTGCGCGGGGTGGCCTCCGCCCTGGCCGGCCCGCAGACCTACCAGCGGGCCCCCGACTCCGGGATCGCGGTGGAACAGCGGCGCCTGTTCGAGGCCACCGGGATCCGCTCCGCCGCCATCGCCCCCATCCGCAGCACCCGTTCCGTCCTGGGCGCCCTGACGCTGGGGCGGGCCAAGGACCCCGTGGACTTCACCACCGCCGATCTCCCGCTGATCGAGGACATCGCCCGCCGAGCGGGACTGGCCCTGGACAACGCGCGTCTCTACCAGCGTCAGCGCAAGGTCGCCGAGACCATGCAGAACCACCTGCTGCCCCAGCTGCCAAGGGTGTCCGGACTGCAGATGACGGCCCGCTACCTGCCCGCCCCCGACGCCTCACAGGTCGGCGGTGACTGGTACGACGCCTTCACCCTCCCCGACGGCGCCACCGCGCTGGCCGTCGGTGACGTGGTCGGCCACGATCTGGAGGCCGCGGCCGGCATGGCGCAACTGCGCAACATGCTCCGCGCCTACGCCTGGGCCCATCAGGAACCGTCGAGCCGGATCGTCGCCCGGCTCGACGAGGCGATCATGCACATCACGGACGTCACCATGGCCACCATGATCTTCGCCCGGGTCGAGGAGCGGGACGACGGCCACCGGGAACTGAGCTGGACCAACGCCGGCCACCCGCCACCTCTCCTGATCAGCCACGACGGCCTGGCCCACTACCTCACCGACGGCCACGGCATCCTGCTGGGCACCGGAGTGCGCACACCCCGCACCGACGCGACCGCCCTGTTGTCCCCCGGCTCCACCCTGCTGCTGTACACCGACGGACTGATCGAGGCGTCCGGCCGTTCCCTCGACGAGGGACTGCACAACCTGCGCCGGCACGCGGCTGCGCTCGCCCACCGCCCGCTGGCCTCCTTCACCGACCAGGTGCTGCGCCGGGTGCGGCACGTCCGCAACGACGACGACGTCGCCCTGCTCGCCGTACGCGTCCCCAACGGAACGTGATGCGGGCGGCCGGCCGGGCACCCGGACGCGGTGCCGCCCGCCGGTACCCCGCGCCACCCCGGCGCCCCCTGACCGTGATAGACAACGCCCGTGAACCCACGGGCCCTTCGCGCCCGCCACCCGGGCGACCGCCCGACAACAGGACTTGGTGCCAGTGATTCTGAAGACCTTTCGCTGGGCGTTCGCGGTCACCGCGCTCGGCCTGGCCGCAGGAGTGCTGTACGACGGCTGGGCCGCGTTCGGCATCGTGGCGATCCTGGCCGTGCTGGAGATCTCGCTGTCGTTCGACAACGCGGTGGTCAACGCCGGGATCCTGAAGAAGATGAACGCCTTCTGGCAGAAGATCTTCCTCACGATCGGCGTCCTGATCGCCGTGTTCGGCATGCGGCTGGTCTTCCCGGTCGTGATCGTCGCGATCACCGCGAAGCTCAATCCGTACGACGCCGTCCAGCTGGCCCTGACCGACAAGGAGCGGTACCAGCAGCTGGTCACCGACGCCCACCCGGCGATCGCCGCGTTCGGTGGCATGTTCCTGCTGATGATCTTCCTGGACTTCATCTTCGAGGACCGGGACATCCAGTGGCTGCGCTGGATCGAGCGCCCGCTGGCCAAGCTCGGCAAGGTCGACATGCTGTCGGTCTGCATCGCCCTGGTCGTCCTGCTGATCACCGCGTTCACCTTCGCCACCCACGCCCACCAGCACGGCGGCGCGCACGCCGACAAGGCGCAGACCGTCCTGATCTCCGGTATCGCGGGTCTGATCACGTACATGGTCGTCGGCGGTCTCTCCGGCTACTTCGAGGACAAGCTCGAGGACGAGGAGGAACGCGAGAAGGAGGCCGAACGCTCCGGCGGGAGCGGCTCGCCGGTCAAACTGGCGGGGCAGGCCGCGTTCTTCATGTTCCTGTACCTGGAGGTCCTCGACGCCTCCTTCTCCTTCGACGGCGTGATCGGCGCGTTCGCCATCACCAACGACATCGTCCTGATGGCGCTCGGCCTCGGCATCGGCGCGATGTACGTCCGGTCGCTCACCGTGTACCTGGTCCGCCAGGGCACCCTCGACGACTACGTCTACCTGGAGCACGGCGCCCACTACGCGATCGGCGCCCTCGCCGTGATCCTCATGGTCACCATCCAGTACCAGATCAACGAGATCATCACCGGCCTCGTCGGCGTGATCCTGATCGGCTGGTCCTTCTGGTCCTCGGTGCGCCGCAACAAGGCGATCGCGGCGCGGCAGGCGGCGACGGAGACCGACTCGGTGCCGGTGCCGTAGGACCCAACTGCCCGGCCGGCCCCCGCTTTGCCATGGCCACGGCGAACGGGGGCATCCGACGGGGTATGAAGGCGATGCCGACACGGCGCGTGACGCGCCTGATGGTGGTACTGGCCCTGCTGCCCCTCGCCGGGGCCTGCAGCAGCGCGCACGACGGGTCCTCCGGCGGTCCGCCGGCGGAGGGCGCCCTGCGCGTCGCGGGCACCGGCGAACAGGTGGTGATCGCCACCGACAACGGCCTGCGGCTGCGCCCGGCGGACGGCCGTGGCGTCACCGTCGACGACCGGGTCGCCGAGCACTGGTCCCACCACGGGAAGGTGTGGACGCTCGACCTGTCGTGCTCCGACCGGGGCGCGGGTGAGGGGGCCTGTCCCCGGACGCCGTACGTGGAGATCCCCGACGGCGTGCGCGTCACGGCCACCGCCCGCAACGCCGGCGTCGACGTCGCGGGAGTCGCCGCCGCCCTGGACATCACGACCGTCAACGGCGACGTGACGGTGACCCGCTCCGGGCGCGACGACGCCGAGGTGCGCCTGTCCACCCGCAACGGATCGGTCCGCGCCACGAGCCTGGAGGCGCGGCGGGTGCACGCGGCGACCACGAACGGTGACGTGGTCCTCGGCTGTGCCGCCGTCCCGTCGGGCGTCAGCGCCGCCACGGTCAACGGCTCCGTCGACGTCACCGTCCCCCACGACAGCCCGCCCTACCGGGTCACCGCGGCCACCGACAACGGCCGCGCCACCGTCGCCGTCCCCGTCCGCGGCGCCGACCGGGCCCACACCATGACGCTGACCACGGTCAACGGCGACGTCGGCGCCCGCCGCGACTGACCTCCGGCAGGCCACGGCGGCCGGTGCGGCAGGGAAGACGAGAGCACTGGTTTGAACCCGGGATGCCAGGGCATTCGGCGGTTCAGGTGCTTGGGATCACAGGCCCACCGCGGAAGCGGCCGAATGCGGCTCTCCTGGTGCGTGCCGCCGAGGCCTCTCCCGCAACAGTCCGAGTGACGCGGCGGCCGCGACCGCCCCACTCCCACTGCGCATACGGAGGAGCGAATCATGCTCATGGCCCACCCCGCCCTTCTCACCGACCTGCTCGAGCGCTACGAGGCGCTGCACGTCCTGCACGCCGAGGAAGGCAGCGACGGAGCGCGTCAGCGCCTCGAGGACGTCTCCTACACCCTGTGCATCGCCACGGGCACCCGCGACATCGACTCCGCCCTGGCCGCGGCCCGCCGTCAGCTCTCCGGCAGCCGCCCCAAGGACGACTCGCTGGTGGCGGGCGCGTGACGTGAGTGGTGCGAACCGATCGGGTACCCGGGTGATCCGCCGAACACCGGCCGGAGGCCGCCCGCTGTGCCAGGGGCTGTCCCCCGCCGAGAACCCGAGAACCTGAGGAGCCCCCGATCATGACCGACGTTTCCGGCACCGGTCCCGCGGACGACCGCAAGGTGCTCACCAACCGCCAGGGCCACCCGGTCCACGACAACCAGAACCAGCGCACGATCGGGGCCCGTGGGCCCGCCACGCTGGAGAACTACCAGTTCCTGGAGAAGATCAGCCACTTCGACCGGGAACGCATCCCCGAGCGCGTCGTGCACGCGCGCGGCGTGACCGCCTACGGCTGTTTCGAGTCCTACGGCGCCTGGGGCGACGAGCCGATCAGCAGGTTCACCCGGGCCAAGCTGTTCCAGGAGCGCGGCAAGCGCACCGACCTCGCCGTCCGCTTCTCCACCGTCATCGGGGGGCGTGACTCCTCGGAGGCCGCCCGCGACCCCCGCGGCTTCGCCGTGAAGTTCTACACCGAGGACGGCAACTGGGACCTGGTGGGCAACAACCTGGGCGTCTTCTTCATCCGGGACGCGATCAAGTTCCCGGACGTCATCCACGCCCTCAAGCCCGACCCGGTCACCTTCGAGCAGCAGCCGCGCCGGATCTTCGACTTCATGTCGCAGACGCCTGAGTCGATGCACATGCTGGTCAACCTGTTCAGCCCGCGCGGCATCCCCGCGGACTACCGCCACATGCAGGGCTTCGGCGTCAACACCTACAAGTGGGTCAACGCCGACGGCGAGACCAAGCTGGTCAAGTACCACTGGATGCCCAAGCAGGGTGTCCGCTCGATGACCGAGGAGGACGCCGCCAACGTGCAGGCCGACTCGCTCGGCCACGCCACGAAGGACCTGTACGAGGCGGTCGCCCGCGGCGACCACCCCGAGTGGGAACTCCTGGTCCAGATGATGGACGACCACGAGCACCCCGAGCTGGACTTCGACCCGCTGGACGACACCAAGACCTGGCCCGAGCAGGACTTCCCGCCGAAGCCGGTGGGCCGGATGGTGCTCGACCGGATGCCGGAGAACTTCTTCGCGGAGAACGAGCAGATCTCCTTCGGCACCGGTGTCCTCGTCGACGGACTGGACTTCTCCGACGACAAGATGCTGGTCGGCCGGACCTTCTCCTACAGCGACACCCAGCGCTACCGGGTCGGCCCGAACTACCTCCAGCTCCCGGTCAACCAGGCGAAGAACGCCGAGGTGCGCACCAACCAGCGCGACGGCCAGATGACGTACCACGTGGACGGCGGGGGAGAGAACCCGATCGTCAACTACGAGCCGTCCGTCACCGGCGGTCTGCGCGAGGGGCCGTACCCGACGCAGGACGAACAGGGCCCGGAGATCCACGGCCGGCTCACCCGCAGCCGCATTCCCCGCACCAACGACTACCTGCAGGCGGGGCAGCGGTACCTCCTGCTGGAGGAGTGGGAGCGCGACGACCTGGTGAAGAACCTCACCGGCATGCTCGCCCAGTGCGACCGGCCCGTGCAGGAGCGCATGGTCTGGCACTTCCTGCTGGTCGAGAACGACCTGGGACTGCGGGTCGGCGACGGCCTCGGCATCAGCCCCGAGGACGTGTCCGGTCTCGAACCGCTGGCCGGCCAGGACCTCACCGACGAGGACCGCAAGCGGCTGTCGAACCTCGGCAAGAACCCGCCGCGGGACGTGGAGGGGCTGACCATGACCCACTGCGTGCCGGACGAGCGGCACGTCGTGACCCGCTGAACCGCAGGGGATCAGGACGGCACCGGCGGCGAGGGCGACAGCATGAGATCGTTGGGGCCACCGATCGTGAGAGGCGACCCGACGATGAACGAGGTGGAGCCGGCGGGCTCCGGCACGGCGGCGCGGACGCTGGCCCGGCTGGCGCTGCTGTGCCTGGCAGCGGTGGTCGCGGCCGTGGTGGCCGCGGGCCAGTGGCTCCTGCTGCTGCTGGGCCTTGTCGGCCTCGCCCTCGCGGGCGCGGGCCTCTGGTGGGCGCTGGCCCATCGGGGCCTGGCGCGGCTGTGCGGCGCCCTCCTGGCGGTGGCCGCGCCGGTCGGCGTCCTGGTCCTGTACGCGGTGTCCGGCCTGTGGCCGTACGCGGCCTCGGCACTCGGCCTGTGGGTGGCGGCCCTGGCCTGTGCCCGCAGCGCGCTGCGCCGGCTGCGGGCACCCCGCAGCACCCACACGCGCTCGGTCCGGCCGCCGCGCAGGCCGGTCCTGATCATGAATCCGCGTTCGGGTGGCGGCAAGGTCGGCGAACACGCTCTGGTGGAGCGGGCCGAGGCGCTCGGCGCCCGGGTGATCCTGCTCGACGTGGACAGCAGCCCCGATCCGGCGGAGCTGGCCCGCCAGGCCCTCGCGGAGGGCGCGGACCTGCTCGGCGTCGCGGGCGGGGACGGGACCCAGGCCCTGGTGGCGGGGGTGGCCGCGGAGCACGACGTGCCGTTCATGGTCCTCGCCGCCGGGACCCGCAACCACTTCGCGATGGACCTGGGGTTGGACCGCGACGACCCGGCGACCGGCCTCGACGCCCTCACGCACGGTGTGGAGCTCCGCGTGGACCTGGGCGACGTCGCGGGCCGGCCCTTCGTGAACACGGTCTCCTTCGGGACGTACGCCGAAATCGTGCAGCGCCCCGAGTACCGCGACGCCAAGGCGTCCACCACGCTCGACCTGCTGCCGGACCTGCTGGTCGGCGAGGCCGGGGCGCAGCTGACCGCCACGGCGGACGGCCGGCTGCTGGAGGCCCCGCACGCCCTGCTGGTGAGCAACAACCCCTACGCGCAGGCCGGTCCCCTGGGCGTCGGACGAAGGTCCCACCTCGACGAGGGCCGGCTCGGTGTGATCAGTGTGCGGATCGAGGGCGCGGCACAGGCCGCCGAACTCGCCCTGCGGGGCGAGCGGGCCAGCGGGATCACCTCGTCGACCGCGCGCCGGGTCACCGTCGAGGCCGACACGGAGACGATCCCGGTGGCCGTGGACGGTGAGGCGCTGCTGCTGCCCCAGCCGGTCGTGTGCACCATCCGGCCGAAGGCGCTGCGGGTGCGGGTGCCGAAGGACCGTCCCGGTGCGCCGTACACCGCCCCCTCCGTCGACTGGCGCCGAGTCGTGCGCCTCGCCCTCCACCGGACTCCCGATTTGGCCGTCAAGAACCAGGAGCAGAGCGATGCTTGACCGACCGCAGCGCGAACAGCGGACCGCCCCCGAGCTGTTGCGGGATCTCGCCGCCCTCGACCAGGCGCTGTACGAGGCCGTCACGGTCACCCGGACACCGGCTCTGGACCATGCCCTGCGGCGGCTGTCGGCGGCGGCGGACCACTCCAAGATCTCGTTCACGATCGCCGGACTGCTCGCCCTGTGGCCCGGCCGGCCGCGGCGCGCCGCCGCCCTCGGCGTCGCGGCCATCGGTGTCGCCTCGGCGAGCGCGAACATCCTCGGCAAGCGTCTGGTACGCCGCCCGCGTCCCCACCGGGCCGTGGACTCGCCGTTCCCGGGACGTCATGTGCCGATGCCCCAGTCCGCGTCCTTCCCCTCGGGGCACACGGCCTCCGCGGTCGCCTTCGCGGCGGCGGTCGGACCCGCGCTGCCCGTCGCCACGGTGCCGCTCGGCCTGCTGGCCAGCGCGGTGGGCTACTCGCGGATCCACACCGGTGTGCACTACCCGGGCGACGTCGTCGCCGGTGCCGTACTGGGCACCGGCGCGGCCGCCGCGGTCCTGGCGGCCGCCGGACTGCACCGAGGCGGCCTGCGTCCCCTGCGGCGGACCGGCTGAACGTGCCGCGGGGGGCCGCCCGTCAGCCGGACTGCTGCGAGCCGTCCTCGGCGGGGGCGGCGGTCCCGTCCGCGTCGGGGGCGGTGTAGAAGACCGAGGTCCCCTGCTTGCTGCGCTGGGCCTGGTTCCTGGCCACGAGTCCCTCCAGCGTGGTGCGTACGACGGTGGCCTTGATGGTGCGCCCGGGGTGCTGCCGGCCGAGCGCGGTGGAGACCTCGGCCGCCGAGCGGGGCTCCTTCTGCCCGGCCAGATGGTCCCGGACCAGGTCGACGAGGGTGGGTCCCGGCCGTGCGGGGGCTCCCTTGTCGGGCGCCTTCTTCGCGGTCGCGGTCTGCTTCCCGGCGGGTGCGGCGGATTTCCGGCCGCCGGACCGCGCACCCGTCTTCTTACGGGGAGAGGGCACCGAGGTGGCTTCTGGCGCGGCCGGCGCAGTGGCCGCGGGAGGGGTTCCCAGGACCTGCTGGATGCTCAGCAGGACGGTGTGATCGTGCCGCAGGGCCGCCAACTGGCCCTGCAGCGCCTCGATTTCGCCGCTGAGGCGCTCTTGCTCCTTGAGATTGCGTTCGAGGTCGCCGGCCACCTGCGTGCTGTACTGCGAGGTCAACTCGGTGGTGTCGGTAGCGGTTTCGGACATGGGCTCGCACCTCTTCCTGGGGCATGGGCGTGCTGCGTCGCCTGCTTCCGGATGCGCGGTGACCGCTTGTGCCGCACGCCGATGTCGTAGTGATACCACGCAGGACACCTGTCTTGTTCTGCCCTTGCGTCACACCGACAGGTCTGCCGACCGGTCGACGGGGGAGAGTTGAAGATCCGTTACCCGTCCCGTCCGTGGACCGCGTCGATCGGGGTACACGGGGCGGCATGACTCACTCTGACGATCCCACGGTGGGCAGGGCCGCGAGGCAGCTGCGCCGCATACGGTCCTTCTACGCGGCCGGAGTCGTCCTGTGGACGGCGTCCTCGGCCTGGACGATGTGGGATTCTCCCGGCAGCCGGCCCATGTGGACCTCCGTGCTGCTCCTGGCCGTCTTCACGGGACTGCTGGCCATGGCCTCCCGGTGGCTGCGGCACCTGGAGCCCGCCGCTCCGGACCGGCCCACCCACCACGTGTTCGCCACGAGGGCCGGGCGCCACGCGGTGTCCAGGTCCTGATCACCCGCCGGCCGTTTGCCGCACGGGGAGAGGGAGACCCGGCTGCGCATGAGCGCGCGACGAGGTCATCCACGTACACGAGAGAACCGGCTGCTGCGGCTTCTCGCCCGGCTGGAGCGGGAGCCGCGGCAGGACCCGGTGATCGACACAGTCCGGGCGGGGATTCAATCCCTGCCACTCGGACGCGGCCGGGACGTACTGCACGGCACATGGCTGGGGCACCCGGTCCACCCGCTGCTGGTGCAGGTACCGATGGGCAGCTGGCTGTCCGCCGCCGTCCTGGACGTGACCAGGAGCCGCCCGCGTGAGGCGGGCCTGCTGGTGGGCGTGGGCCTCGCGGCGGCCGTCCCCGCCGCGCTGACCGGCGCCGTGGACTGGGCGGAACTGCAACGTCCGCAGATGCGCGTCGGGCTGGTCCACGCGGCGTCCAACACGGTCGCCGTCGGCCTCTACGCGGCCTCGCTCGCCTGCCGGATCACCGGCCGTGCGCGCGCCGGCCGGACCCTCGGCGTCCTGGGACTCGCGGCCGTGGGAACCGGCGGCATGCTGGGCGGCCACCTGGCCTACCGGCAGGCCGCCGGGGCCAACCACGCCGAGGCCGTACCGCATCTTGTCTCCGACCGCTGGCACCGGGTCGGCGCGCTGGACGACTTCCCGCCCGGGCAGCCGGTGCGACGCGGTGTGGACGACGTACCGATCGTGGTGGTGCGCGAGTCCGACGGGGCGATCCACGCGCTGGCCGACCAGTGCAGCCACCTGGCGGGCCCGCTGTCCGAGGGGACGGTGTCCGACGGATGCGTGCGCTGCCCCTGGCACGGCAGCGTCTTCCGCCTCTCGGACGGCCTGAACGTCCGCGGCCCCGCCATCGCCCCCCAGCCGGCCTTCGAGACCCGCGTGACCGGTGGACAGGTCGAGGTGCGCCTGGTGCGGCACGCCGGGGAGAACGGACGGGAAGAGCGCGCCGGGGACACCGGGGACGCGCTCCAGGACGAGCCAGGACGGGGGCCCGCCCACGGCCACACCCGCTGACCACCGCATCGGACGCCGGGCACAGGCGTTCCTGCGGCGCACGGGCCGCGATCACGCGCACCCAGGACCGGCCCCTGCGCGGCTACCCGGAGCGCGTCTGCCCCGGCCGGTGCCGCCGGCGCGCCCATCGCGATGCGGGTCGCCCCTCGTCGGCTTCGAGGTCCGGCGTGATCCCCCGTCCGTCGACCCCCCGCCCCGACGGAGTGCGGTAGTGGCCCACACGGTCAGCTCGGCCACGGCCCGGGGCCACCGTAGCCTGCCCGTGATCAGGGC
>NZ_RSAJ01000227.1 GCF_003933965.1 Streptomyces sp. RP5T | reverse complement strand
GGTCCGCGGGGGCGGGAGCGGCCTCCTCGGCCGGACCGTGGCCCGGGAGGGCGACGGACGCCGCGGACTCCTGCCGCTCGGCCGGGCTGATGGGCAGCAGCTTGCGCCGGTCGCGCGGGGTGTGCGCGGCGTGGATGCCACCGCTGAGGATGGTCTGGAGGCGGTCGGAGATGTCGGCGTAGTCGTCGAAGCCGAGCACCCCGTCGGCTTCCGGCAGCGCCTCGGCGAGGTCCTTGCCGTACCGCTCGGCCATGCAGCCCACCGCCACCACGGCCTGGGTTCTGCCGTGGCCCTTGAGGTCGTTGGCCTCCAGGAGGGCGTCGACGGAGTCCTTCTTGGCAGCCTCGACGAAGCCACAGGTGTTGACGACGGCGACGTCCGCATCCGCGGCGTCCTCCACGAGATCCCAGCCGTCCGCCTCCAAACGGCCTGCGAGCTCCTCCGAGTCCACCTCGTTGCGGGCGCAGCCAAGAGTGACGAGTGCGACGGTACGGCGTTCAGGCATGGGCTCAAGACTACTTCGTCCCACTGACACCCCATGTCGAAGGGGTTGGCCGATCCCGGCCAACCCCTTTTCCGTGGAATCCGAACAGCTGCCTAGCCGACCTGCGGGTCGCCCTTGGTGTACGTCAGGCGCTCCACGGCTCCGGGCTGCCAGTCGTCGTCGATCTTCTTGCCGTTGACGTACAGCTGGATCGCGCCGGCGTCACCGAGCACGAGGTTGATCTTGTCGCTGTCCTGGAAGGTCTTGCTGTCGCCCTGCTTGAGCAGCCCGTCGAAGAGGGTCCGGCCATTGTGGTCCTTGGCGAGGATCCAGCTCTTGCCGTCGGCGGCGCTGACCTGCACGGTCACCTTGTCCTGGGGCGCCGCCGCGATGGCGCTGTCGGACGGCGTGGGCTTCGGGTCCTTGGTGGTCTTGTCGGACTTGGGCGTCGGGGACTTGTCGGCGGTGGGCGTGGTGCCGTCGGCCACCTGTGTCGTCCCGCCGTCGTCGCCGCCCTTGAAGGCGGTGAAGCCCACGAAGCCGACCACGGCGACGATCGCGGCGACCATCGCCGCGGTCCAGTTGGGTCCGCGGCGCTCGGGGCGGATGCGTTCCGCCTCGAACAGCGGGGCGGCCGGGGTCGGCGCCGGACGTCCGCCGCCGTGGTCGGCGGCGTACTGGTCCAGGAGGGGAGCCGGATCCAGGTGGACGGCCTTGGCCAGGGTCCGGATGTGACCCCGGGCGTAGACGTCGCCACCGCAGGGGGCGAAGTCGTCCGCCTCGATGGCGTGCACGATGGCGATGCGGACCCTGGTGGCGTTGCTGACGTCGTCGACGGTCAGCCCGGCCGCGATCCGCGCCTGTTTCAGGGCGCGGCCGACGGAGAGGTGGGCTTCCTGCGGGTCGTCTTCGAACGGACGCTCGTCTTCAGGGGAGTTGCCGATGGACACGGGGGCGCCTTTCGAGCGTTTAAGCCACCTGTGCTGGAGGTTCAGTCTAGGGGGGGTGCGAAAGGGTGGGGCAACCGGGCGGTGGGACTTTGTACGCCATCGGAATGGCCGGACACGCCGATGGTGGGGCAGCAGCTTTTCGCTTCCCTCAACTTGACGTACGCCGAAGGGAAACGGTTGCTCAATGATCCCTTACGGGTGAGTCACGATCGAACATCGGTGGCCGCACCCGCTCCGGGCTCCCCTTAAGCCTCCCCGCGGATCACCGCGAGCACTCCGTCCAGCTCGTCAGCCTTCACAAGAACGTCACGAGCCTTCGATCCCTCGCTGGGCCCGACGATGTTCCGGGACTCCATCAGGTCCATCAGCCGGCCGGCCTTCGCGAACCCGACCCGCAGCTTGCGCTGGAGCATGGAGGTCGACCCGAACTGCGTCGAGACGACCAGCTCGGCCGCCTGGCACAGCAGGTCGAGGTCGTCCCCGATCTCCTCGTCGATCTCCTTCTTCTGCTTGGTGCCCACGACGACGTCGTCCCGGAAGACCGGCGCCATCTGGTCCTTGCAGTGCTGGACGATCGCCGCGACCTCGTCCTCGGTCACGAAGGCGCCCTGCATACGGGTGGGTTTGTTGGCACCCATCGGCAGGAACAGCCCGTCGCCCTTGCCGATCAGCTTCTCGGCGCCCGGCTGGTCGAGGATGACGCGTGAGTCGGCGAGCGAGGAGGTCGCGAAGGCGAGCCGCGAGGGCACGTTCGCCTTGATCAGACCGGTGACGACGTCCACAGACGGCCGCTGGGTGGCGAGCACCAGGTGGATGCCGGCCGCGCGCGCGAGCTGCGTGATCCGCACGATGGCGTCCTCGACGTCACGCGGGGCGACCATCATCAGGTCGGCGAGCTCGTCGACGATCACCAGCAGGTACGGGTAGGGCTGGAGCTCGCGCTCGCTGCCCTCGGGCAGTTTGACCTTGCCGTTCCTGATGGCCTCGTTGAAGTCGTCGATGTGCCGGAACCCGTACGCCGCCAGGTCGTCGTAGCGCAGGTCCATCTCGCGTACGACCCACTGGAGGGCCTCGGCGGCCCGCTTCGGGTTGGTGATGATCGGCGTGATCAGGTGCGGGATGCCCTCATAGGCCGTCAGTTCCACGCGCTTGGGGTCGACGAGGACCATGCGCACGTCCTCGGGGGTCGCGCGCACCATGATGGAAGTGATCAAGCAGTTAATGCAGGACGACTTACCGGAACCGGTGGCTCCGGCGACGAGCACGTGCGGCATCTTCGCCAGGTTGGCCATCACGTAGCCGCCCTCGACGTCCTTGCCGAGTGCGACCAGCATGGGGTGCTCGTCCTCGGCGGCCGCCGCGAGCCGCAGCACGTCACCGAGGTTGACCATCTCCCGGTCGGTGTTGGGGATCTCGATGCCGACCGCGGACTTGCCGGGGATCGGGCTGATGATCCGCACGTCGGGGCTGGCGACGGCGTACGCGATGTTCTTGGCCAGCGCGGTGATCCGCTCGACCTTCACGGCGGGTCCGAGCTCGACCTCGTAGCGGGTGACCGTCGGTCCGCGCGTGAAGCCGGTGACGGCGGCGTCGACCTTGAACTCCGTGAAGACGGTCGTCAGCGACGCGACTATGGCGTCGTTGGCCGCGCTGCGCGCCTTGCCGGGCCCGCCGCGCTCCAGGAGATCGAGGGAGGGCAGCGCGTAGGTGATGTCGCCGGACAGCTGGAGCTGCTCCGCGCGCGCGGGCAGTTCGCTCGGCGCCTCGGGAGCGGGCTTGGTGAGGTCGGCGACCTCGACCTTCAGCTTCTCCTGCTTCGGCCGCGCCTCACGCGCCTCCTGCTTGGGCCGCGCGGCCGGGACCGGGGTGGGTACGGGGGTCGTCTCGACCCGGTCGCCCACGCTGACGCCCTGGGTGAGGTCGGCGACCAGCGGCGAGGGCGGCAGGCCGTGCATGACGACGCCGTCCAGGTCCGCGGCGGCGGCCGCCGCGATGTCCACAGCGTCCCTGCGCCGGTCCGGCGCGGGTTGCGGCACCGCGGACCGCCGGGGGCGCCCACGGCGCTGCGAGAGGGCCTCCTGCTCCGCTCCGTCAGGGTCGTAGGCGTCGGGCGGGGCCGCCGGGCCGCGTTTGCGTCCGCGCGCGGGCAGCGCCTCGCGCCACTGCTCGTCGTAGCGCTCGTCGTCCTCGCCGAACTCGTCCACCGGCTCGGGAAGGAGCCCGAGCCGCACACCGAGCTCCCGCAGCCGCCGCGGAATCGCGTTGACCGGGGTGGCCGTGACGACGAGCAGCCCGAAGACGGTCAGCAGCACGAGCAGCGGTACGGCGAGGACCTCGCCCATGGTGTACGTCAGCGGGGTCGCCGCTCCCCAGCCGATCAGGCCGCCGGCGTCCCTTATCGCCTGCATGCCGTCGCTGCGGGCGGGAGATCCGCAGGCGATGTGGACCTGACCGAGCACACCGATGACGAGCGCGGACAGGCCGATCACGATGCGGCCGTTGGCCTCGGGCTTCTCGGGGTGCCGGATGAACCGCACGGCGACGACCGCGAGCAGTATCGGGACGAGCAGGTCGAGCCGGCCGAAGGCACCGGTCACGATGATCTCGACGAGGTCGCCGACGGGACCGCGCAGGTTCGACCAGGTTCCCGCGGCCACGATCAGGCCGAGGCCGAGCAGCAGGAGTGCCACGCCGTCCTTCCGGTGCGCCGGGTCGAGGTTCTTCGCGCCCTGCCCTATCCCGCGGAACACCGCTCCGACGGCATGGGCGAGGCCGAGCCAGAGGGCGCGGATGAGGCGGAGGACGCCACCGGTCGGGCTGGGCGCCGGCCTGGGCGGCACGGCCTTCTTCGCCGCGGCCTTCCTGGCGGGCGCCTTCTTGGCCGGTGCTCTCTTGGCAGCGGCCTTCTTCGCCGGACCCTTCGCGGGAGCGGCAGCCTTCTTGGCGGGCTGCTTCTTGGCTGCGGAGGGACGTGAGGCCATAGGTGGGAGATTACCGGGGGAGACGGCCGCGGACACGTGTGGCCGCTGCTTCACCCGTTCGTGTCGCTGCTGAAGAGGTGCCGAGCTGACGTGGGCTCACCCGCGAGGGGCGCGGGAACACTTGCGCCACACGTCAGTCCGTCCAGGGGTACCGGTCAGTTCTGCGAGGACACCGAAGGCGAGGCCCCGGTGCCCGGCTCCAGCGCGTCCAGCGCCCGCCGCAGCCCCGTGAGTTTGCGTTCGAGATGGGCCGCGGTGGCCACCGCGGCCGCGTCCGCGGACTCGTCGTCCAGCTGCTTGGAGAGCGCCTCGGCCTGCTCCTCGACCGCCGCGAGCCGCGCGGACAGCTCGGCGAGCAGACCCGCCGGCTCCTTCGTGTCCCCGACCGCCGCCTTGCCGCCGCCCTCCAACTGGAGGCGCAGCAGCGCCGCCTGCTCCCGCAGCTGGCAGTTCTTCATGTAGAGCTCGACGAACACCGAGACCTTCGCGCGCAGCACCCACGGGTCGAAGGGCTTGGAGATGTAGTCCACCGCGCCCGCCGCGTATCCCCGGAAGGTGTGGTGCGGACCGTGGTTGATGGCGGTGAGGAAGATGATCGGGATGTCCCGGGTCCGCTCCCGCCGTTTGATGTGCGCCGCGGTCTCGAAGCCGTCCATGCCAGGCATCTGGACGTCCAGCAGAATCACCGCGAAGTCGTCCGTGAGCAGCGCCTTGAGCGCTTCCTCCCCGGACGATGCCCGCACCAGTGTCTGATCGAGCGCGGAGAGGATGGCCTCCAGCGCCAGCAGATTCTCCGGCCGGTCATCGACCAGGAGGATCTTGGCCTTCTGCACCATGGCCCGCCCTCCTCGCCCCGGATGTGCACCGGGTGCCGCCCCTGGGGACGACTCCCTTTCGCCGCCCGTCCTTGTGCCGGTCATCGTAGCCGCACCCTGTCTGTCACCACACCCTGTCACCGTGATGTCACTGTGCACGTAGCAGAAACGTAGCGGGAGACCAGAAGGTTCCCCGAATCCCGTACTTCTACACGGCGTCGGGCACACTCAGTCAGCAACTCCGCGTGAACTTCGCTGATTCCCATCACTCCCCCCGCATCCACTGCTGCATCACCGACAGCAGATGATCCGGATCGACCGGCTTGGTCACGTAGTCGGAGGCGCCCGACTCGATCGCCTTCTCCCGGTCGCCCTTCATCGCCTTGGCGGTCAGCGCGATGATCGGCAGGCCGGCGAACTGCGGCATCCTGCGGATCGCATTGGTCGTGGCGTAACCGTCCATCTCGGGCATCATGATGTCCATCAGGACGACCGCCACGTCCTCGTGCTGTTCCAGCACCTCGATGCCCTCACGGCCGTTCTCCGCGTAGAGCACCGACAGCCCGTGCTGTTCGAGGACGCTGGTCAGCGCGAAGACGTTGCGGATGTCGTCGTCGACGATCAGCACCTTCTCACCGCCGAACCGGATGCCCCGGCGCGGCTGCGGCGCGGACTGGTGCTCCACCGCCGACCACTGGTCCGGCTGCCCGATCCGCTGTTCGAGTGCCGGTGCCGTCCTGCGCCGGCGCCGGAAGAGCGCCGCGGCACCGTTCTGTGTCTCCTGGTACGACTTCACCTCGGCCGGCGTCTCGACCTCGACGCCGCTCATCCCGTTCTCCGACGTGGACGCCACCAGGTCGCCGGCCTCCAGGGCGGGCATGGACTGCTGGTAGCCCTGTGGCGGCAGTTCGCTGGGGTGCAGGGGCAAATACAGCGTGAACGTCGATCCGCGTCCCGGCTCGCTCTGCGCGTGGATCTCTCCGCCGAGCAGCTGCGCGATCTCCCGCGAGATCGACAGCCCGAGCCCCGTGCCGCCGTACTTGCGGCTGGTCGTGCCGTCGGCCTGCTTGAACGCCTCGAAGATCACCCGCATCTTGCTGGCCGCGATGCCGATGCCGGTGTCGGTCACCGAGAACGCGATCAGGTCGGCGTCCGGGTCGCGCAGCGAACCGGCCTCCAGCAGCTGCTCCCGGATCGCCACCGGCACCTCCCGCCCGGCGGGCCTGATGACCAGCTCGACGGCCCCGGAGTCGGTGAACTTCACCGCGTTGGACAGCAGATTGCGCAGCACCTGGAGCAGCCGCTGCTCGTCGGTGTGCAGCGTGGCGGGCAGTTCGGGCGAGACCCGCACCGACAGGTCGAGGCCCTTCTCCGCGGTCAGCGGCCGGAAGGTGGCCTCCACGTAGTCCACGAGCTGCACCAGCGCGATGCGCGTCGGGGAGACGTCCATCTTGCCCGCCTCGACCTTCGACAGGTCGAGGATGTCGTTGATGAGCTGGAGCAGGTCGGAGCCCGCGCCGTGGATCGTCTCGGCGAACTCGACCTGCTTGGGGGTGAGGTTGGAGTCCGCGTTGTCGGCGAGCAGCTTCGCGAGGATCAGCAGCGAGTTGAGCGGCGTCCGCAGCTCGTGCGACATGTTGGCCAGGAACTCGCTCTTGTACCGCATGGACACGGCGAGCTGCTCGGCGCGCTCCTCCAGGACCTGCCGCGCCTCCTCGATCTCGGTGTTCTTGACCTCGATGTCGCGGTTCTGCTGGGCCAGCAGCTCGGCCTTCTCCTCCAGCTCGGCGTTGGACGCCTGAAGGGCCTTCTGCCGGTTCTCCAACTCGGCCGACCGCTCCCGCAGTTGCTCGGTGAGCTCCTGCGACTGCTTCAGCAGCACCTCCGTCTTGGTGTTGACGGAGATGGTGTTGACGCTCGTCGCGATCATCTCGGCGATCTGGTTGAGGAAATCCTTCTGGATCTGCGTGAAGGGGGTGAAGGACGCGAGCTCGATGACCCCGAGCACCTTGCCCTCGAACAGCACCGGAAGGACGATCACTTGCGCGGGCGGCGCCTCTCCGAGACCGGAGGAGATCTTCAGGTAGCCGCTGGGCGCGTTGTCCACCAGGATCGTCCGCTTCTCCTCCGCGGCCGTACCGATGAGCGCCTCCCCCGGCCGGAACGACGTCGGCATGGAGCCCATCGAGTAGCCGTACGACCCGAGCATCCGCAGCTCGTACTGGTCCTCCGCCTCGGCGCTCATGTCCTTGCCGTCCAGGAGCGGCATAGCGACGAAGAACGCGCCGTGCTGCGCGGTCACCACCGGGGTCAGCTCGCTCATGATCAGCGAGGCCACGTCCTCCAGGTCCCGGCGCCCCTGCATGAGCGCCGAGATACGGGCCAGGTTGCCCTTGAGCCAGTCCTGCTCCTTGTTGGCGATCGTGGTGTCGCGCAGGTTGGCGATCATCTTGTTGATGTAGTCCTGGAGCTCCTGGATCTCCCCGGACGCGTCCACGTCGATCTTCAGGTTCAGGTCGCCCCTGGTCACCGCGGTCGCCACGCGCGCGATGGCTCGCACCTGGCGAGTAAGGTTTCCTGCCATCTCGTTCACGGACTCGGTCAGGTCGCGCCAGGTGCCGTCGACGTCCCGCACGCGTGCCTGGCCGCCGAGCTGTCCCTCGGTGCCCACCTCGCGGGCCACCCGGGTGACCTCCTCGGCGAAGGACGACAGCTGGTCGACCATCGTGTTGATGGTGGTCTTCAGCTCCAGGATCTCGCCGCGGGCGTCGATGTCGATCTTCTTGGTCAGATCGCCCTTGGCGATGGCCGTGGTCACCATGGCGATGTTCCGCACCTGACCGGTCAGGTTGGACGCCATCTGGTTCACGGACTCGGTGAGGTCCTTCCAGGTGCCGGCCACACCGGGCACCCGCGCCTGACCGCCGAGGATGCCGTCCGTGCCCACCTCGCGGGCTACCTTGGTGACCTGGTCGGCGAACGAACTCAGCGTCTTCACCATGGTGTTGAAGGTGTCGGCGAGCTGCGCGACCTCGCCGCGCGCCTCGATCGTCACCGTCCGCGTCAGGTCACCGTTGGCGACCGCGTTCGCGACCTGGGAGATGTTGCGCACCTGCATGGTCAGGTTGTTGGCCATCAGGTTCACGTTGTCGCTGAGGTCCTTCCAGATGCCCGTGACACCCGGAACCCGCGCCTGGCCGCCCAGCTGCCCCTCGGTGCCCACCTCGCGGGCCACCCGGGTCACCTGCTCGGCGAAGGACGACAGCTGGTCGACCATCGTGTTGACGGTGGTGACGAGCTCGAGGATCTCGCCCTTCGCGTCGACGGTGATCTTCTTCGACAGATCGCCCTTGGCGACCGCGGTCGTGACCTCGGCGATGTTGCGCACCTGGATGGTCAGGTTGTTCGCCATGAAGTTCACGGACTGCGTGAGGTCCTTCCAGGTGCCGGAGACACCCTGCACCTCGGCCTGCCCGCCCAGGATGCCCTCGGTGCCCACCTCGCGGGCCACCCGCGTCACCTGGTCGGCGAAGCTGGAGAGCTGGTCCACCATGGTGTTCAGGGTGTTCTTCAGCTCCAGGATCTCGCCCCGGGCGTCCACGTCGATCTTCTGCGACAGGTCACCCCGGGCCACCGCGGTGGCCACCTGGGCGATGTTGCGCACCTGGGCAGTAAGGTTTCCTGCCATTCCGTTCACGGAGTCGGTCAGGTCCCGCCACACACCGGCGACGCCGGGCACCTGCGCCTGTCCTCCGAGACGCCCCTCGGTGCCCACTTCGCGGGCCACCCGGGTCACCTGGTCGGCGAAGGCGGACAGCTGGTCGACCATCGTGTTGATGGTGTTCTTCAGCTCCAGGATCTCCCCGCGCGCGTCCACGTCGATCTTCTGGGAGAGGTCGCCCCGGGCCACCGCCGTCGTCACCTGGGCGATCTGCCGCACCTGCGAGGTGAGGTTGCCACCCATGAAGTTGACGGAGTCGGTGAGCTCCTTCCAGGTACCGGACACCCCCGGCACGACGGCCTGACCGCCGAGACGGCCCTCGGTGCCCACGTCCCGGGCCATCCGCGTGACCTGGTCGGCGAAGGCGGACAGCTGGTCCACCATCGTGTTCACGGTGTTCTTCAGCTGGAGCATCTCGCCGGAGACGTCCACGGTGACCTTCTGCGACAGGTCACCGTTGGCCACCGCCGTGGTCACCTGGGCGATGTTCCGCACCTGCCCGGTGAGGTTCCTGAACGCCGTGTTGACGGAGTCGGTGAGGTCCTTCCAGGTACCGGCGGCCCCGGGCACCTGCGCCTGACCGCCCAGCTCGCCCTCGACACCGATCTCGCGCGCCACGCGCGTGACCTCGGCACCGAACGCGGACAGCTGGTCCACCATCCCGTTGACGGTGTTCTTCAGCTCCAGCATCTCGCCGGCCACGTCCACGGTGACCTTCTGCGACAGGTCACCGTTGGCCACCGCCGTGGTCACGGCGGCGATGTCCCGCACCTGTGTGGTGAGGTTCCGGAAGACCGTGTTCACCGAATCGGTGAGGTCCTTCCACGTCCCCGCCGCGCCCGGCACGTTCGCCTGCCCGCCGAGCTGCCCCTCGGCACCCACCTCGTTGGCCACGCGCGTGACCTCGTCCGCGAAGATCCGCAGCGTCTCGGTCATCTGGTTGATCGTGTCGGCGAGCTGCGCGACCTCGCCGCGCGCGGAGACCGTCACCTTCTGTGACAGGTCACCACTGGCGACCGCCGTCGTCACCTGGGCGATCCCGCGCACCTGGGCCGTGAGGTTGCCGGCCATCAGGTTCACCGAATCGGTGAGGTCCTTCCACACCCCGGCCACACCCGGCACCTGCGCCTGGCCGCCGAGCTCGCCCTCCACACCCACCTCGCGCGCGACCCGGGTCACCTCGGAGGAGAAGGAGGAGAGCTGGTCCACCATCGTGTTGACGGTGTTCTTCAGCTCCAGCATCTCGCCGGCCACGTGCACCGTGACCTTGCGGGACAGGTCACCCTTGGCCACCGCGGTCGTGACCAGCGCGATGTCCCGCACCTGGGCCGTCAGCCGGTACGCCATCGTGTTGACGGACTCGGTCAGGTCCTTCCAGGAACCCGACATGCCACGCACGCGTGCCTGCCCGCCGAGCTTGCCCTCGGTGCCGACCTCACTGGCCACGCGGGTGACCTCGTCGGTGAACGTGGACAGCTGATCGACAAGGTTGTTTACAGTCCGCCCGACCTTGAGGAACTCGCCGCGCAGCGGATGCCCGGTCCCGTCCGGTGCCTGGGTCCTGAGCTCCATGCGGGGCGACAGATCGCCCTCCGCGACCGCGGACAGCACCCGGCCGACCTCGGAGACGGGCCGTACGAGATCGTCCACGAGCGCGTTGGAGGCATCGATGGCGGACGCCCAGGAACCTTCGCAGGCACCTGTTTCCAGCCGTTCCGTGAGCTTGCCCTCACGGCCCACCATGCGCCGCACCCGCGACAGCTCACCCGTCAGGTGCAGGTTGCGGTCGGCCACCTCGTTGAAGACGGCCGCGATCTCCGACATCGGGCCGTCGCCGGACACCGTGAGCCGCTTGCGGAAGTTCCCGTCACGCATCGAGACCAGCGCCGTCAGCAGCCGGTCCAGGGCGGCCGTGTCCACCGTGGTGGTGCCGCCCCGCGGCTTGCGCTGGCCGCTTGGGGACTGTCCGCCTTTCGCGCGCGTCCTCGTGCCCCGCGTCGCTGCGCCAGACTCCACTGTGTCCCTCCCGCAGGGGTCGACCGTTACTGCTGTGCTCGGGTGGTTCCGCGCGGCACACCGGAGGCTGCCGCATGCTTCTGCTTACTACAGAGATATTTCAGCCAGGCATGCAGAGCCGCACGACGGGCTGCTGCCCGCCGTACGCGCAAGCCACTCGGCCTGCCCGAACCTTCTTCAGGAGCCTGCCCAGTGTTTCACCCCGGTTGAACCCGGCCATAACAGTTCGGCAGCTTCGCACATCGTCCGCACACCCTCCGGACGGAAACACTGCAGACCGGCATCCGCATGGCCGTCGAAGGTAAGTAACCTTGCATGCGGCTGTCCAGCCGAGCCGGTCCCGTCCGGCCTGGGCGGTGGCACGAGCACGAGCGGGCATCGGAGGGCGGCCGCACACATGACCACCGGACTGATCCCCGGGGGACAGAACCCGGATCCCCGGCCGACGGGCGGTCTGCCGCAGCAGCGGCACGAGCCGGTCGGCCAGGCAGCCCTGCACGTCGACAACCGGTCGAGGAGTTCTGTGATCACCGCGCGCGCGGCCGCCAGCTTCGAGCCCCTCGGACGATCGGTCGCGACCGCCCGTTCCTTCGTCCGGGACACCCTCCAGGGCTGGGGCTTCGCCGACATCGTCGACGACGCGGTGGTCCTCACCAGCGAACTCGTCACGAACGCCGTGGTTCACGCCGGCACCTCCGCCGACGTCCTGTGCCTGCGCAGCGACGACGGCGTACGGATCGAGGTCGCCGACCACTACCCCGAGCGGGAGATCCCCCTCCAGGGCCAGGCCGTCAACATGGGCAACCTCGACCGCGAGGGCGGCCGCGGCCTCCAGCTCTGCGCCGCGCTCGCCGCCCGCTGGGGCGTCGAGTACACGCCCACCAACAAGCAGGTCTGGTTCCAACTCGACCTGCCCGAAAGGCCGGTGGGCACCCGCACGGCGGGCCCCTCCCTGCCCGCGGACCTCCTCCCGCTGGCCGACGGCCGCGTCCGCGTCGCCGTCGTCCAGATCGACCGCACGTGCGCCATCACCTCGTGGAACGAGGACGCCGAGGAACTCTTCGGCTACGCCGCCGAGCAGGTCATCGGCAAGCCCCTGACCGACCTCGCGGCCTGGCCGCACACCCCGGGCACCGGAACCGGGATCGCCGAGGCACTGCAGCTGTCCCGGTGGGAGGGCAGCTACGGCATCAGGGCAGCCAACGGCCGCGTCACCTCGGTCTACGCCTCCCACCTGCGCGTCCGCGACACCGGCGGCGAGCCCTCCACGGTCTGCCTCCTGGTGCGCGACCACGAACGGGCCGTACTCCAGACGCCGCTGCGCGTCCCCTCCTCCGACACGACCACCTCCGTCGACGGCCAGAGCACCGACCCCTTCGAGGTGTTCATCGGCTCCCCCGCCCCGGACGACCTCGACGGCCTCCTCCAGCGCACGGTCGAACGCGCACGCGACATGCTCGACGGCGACTCCGCCTTCCTGCTCCTCGCCACCGACGACGAGACGGAGCTGGAGGTCCGCGCCTCCACCGGCCTTCCCTCCGCCCGCCAGCGCTTCGCGCGCGTGCCCGTCGAGGGCGGCCCCGGCCGCTACGGCTCCGCCCGCATGCCGGCCGTCCACGACGACCTGTCGGCCGTACCGGGCGCCGTACCGCTCCTGAGCGGCACCGGCATGCGGTCGGTGGTCACGGTCCCGCTGAAGGTCGAGGGCCGCCTCACGGGCTCCCTGGGCGTGGCCGCGGAGGGCCCGGGCAGATACTCGAACGAAGAGGCCCTGCGCCTGCAGTTCGCCGCCGACCGCATCGCGCTCGCCGTCGAGTCGGCCCGCCTGGGCGAACTCGAACGCCTGCGCCGCGGCTCCCTGAGCTTCCTCGTCGAGGCCTCGGACCTCCTCGCCGGCACCCTGGACCGCGACCAGACGCTGGCCCTCATGGCCCAGATGACCGTCCCCACCCTGGCCACCTGGTGTGCCGTCTACACGATCGCCGACCAGGCCTCGGATCCCTATCTGTCGTACGTCCTGCACGAGGACGAGGAGCTCATCGACGGCATCAAGTCACTGCTGTCGAAGATCCAGCCCCCGGACC
>NZ_RSAJ01000226.1 GCF_003933965.1 Streptomyces sp. RP5T | reverse complement strand
CTGCTGATCGCCGTATGGGCGGGCGCGGTGGGGGTGTTGTGGCTGTGGTGGCACAACACCCCCGCCGTCGCCGACGACAACAGCAAGATCCTCAACGCGGGCCGGATCACCGGTCTGCTGGCCGGCTATCTGATGGCGCTCGTGGTGCTGCAGATGGCCCGGGTGCCCGCGCTGGAGCGCCGGGTGGGCTCCGACCGGGTCGCCCGCTGGCACGCGATGACCGGCCGCTACACGCTCTGCCTGGTGGTGGCCCACGTCTTCCTGATCATGTGGGGTTACGCCCTGCAGGCCGGCAAGGGCCTCGGCGACATCGTCCAGCAGACGACGGACTCCATCAACCAGCTCCCGGACATGGGCAAGGCGGCCATCGGCACGGGCCTGCTGTTCCTCATCGGACTGATCTCGGTCGGCGGGGTGCGCAAGCGGATTCCGTACGACACCTGGTACCACGTGCATCTGCTGACGTACGCGGCGGTCTTCCTGACCTTCTGGCACCAGCTGACCACCGGCAACGACTTCGCGGTCGAGCCGGTCGCCAAGACCGTCTGGTACGCGCTGTACGGCTCGGTCACCGCGCTGGTCCTCTGGTACCGGATCCTCACGCCGATCCGGATGAACCTGCGCCACCGGATGTACGTCGAGGCGGTCGTCGAGGAGACGCCGGGTGTGGTGTCGGTGCTGATCGGCGGGCGCAAGCTGCACCGGATGGGCGCGGAGGCGGGCCAGTTCTTCCGCTGGCGGTTCCTCGCGCCGGGCATGCGGTTCAGCTCCCACCCGTACTCGCTGTCCGCGGCGCCCCGGCCGGGCATGCTGCGGATCACGGTGAAGGCGATCGGTGACCACAGCGAGCGGCTGCGCGAGCTGGAGCCCGGCACCAAGGTGTGGGCCGAGGGTCCGTACGGCGCCCTGACCGCCCAGCGGCGCAGCCGCGGCAAGGTGCTGCTGGTGGCCGGCGGTGTCGGCATCACGCCGATGCGGGCCCTGTTCGAGACGCTGCCGGGCGCGGCCGGTGACATCACCCTGCTGTACCGGGCCAACACCACCCAGGACCTGGCCCTGTGGGACGAGCTGGCCGCCATCGCGGAGGAGCGCGGCGCCCGCCTGATGTACGCGGTGAACAGTCCGGACGGGGAGCGCCCGGACATCTCCGCGGAGTCCCTCCAGCGCAAGCTGCCCGACATCGACAAGCACGACGTGTTCATGTGCGGGCCGAACGGTTTCGCGCAGTCCGTGTACGAAGCACTGCGCGGCGCGGGTGTGCCCGCCCGCCGCATCCATCACGAGTCGTTCGAGATGTGAGCGACGGCAATCCAGGAGCTGTTGAAGCGATGAGGAAGTCTCACCCCGTTCGTCGAGTCGTGCTCGCGACGGCCGCCACCGTCTCCGGTGTCGTGCTGATGCTGTCGCTGAAGCCGTCCTCGGACCCGGCGTCCGCCCAGGCGGGCGGAACAATCCCGCAGCAGACGGCGGCGGCACAGGAGTCGGCCCAGGGCGGCACCGGCGCGGCCGCCGGCGGCACGGTCACCGGGGACGTGGTCCAGACGCAGTACGGGCCGGTCCAGGTCCGGATCACCGTCAGCGGCAACAAGATCATGAAGTCCGAGGCGGTCCAGGCACCCAAGGGCGGCGAGAGCGACCAGAAGACCGCCCTGTCCGTGCCGAAGCTCAGCCAGGACGTGGTCGCCAAGCAGAGCGCGCAGATCGACACGGTGTCGGGGGCGACCTACACCAGCGAGGGCTACAAGAAGTCGCTCCAGTCCGCGATCGACAAGGCGAACGAGGCGGCCTCCCAGGCGCAGCCCTCGGCCCAGCCCTCCCAGCCGGCCGGTGGCGGCGGGGCGGCAGCCGCGAAGACGGTCACCGGAACCGTCTCCCAGACCCAGTACGGGCCGGTCCAGGTCCGGATCACGGTCAGCGGCGGCAAGATCACCAAGGCCGAGGCCGTGCAGGCGCCGAAGGGCGGGACGAGCGACCAGAAGACGGAGCTGTCCATCCCGAAGCTCAACCAGGAGGCCGTGGCGGCCGGCAGCGCGGACATCGACTCCGTGTCCGGGGCCACCTACACCAGCGAGGGCTACAAGAAGTCGCTCCAGTCCGCGCTGGACCAGGCCGGTGGCTGACACCGTGGCCGAGTCGGCACAAGCTCCCGCCGCGGTGCGTCACGCGGAGGAGGCCATGGGGACGGTCTTCTCCTTCGACGTCCGCGGCGGGGAACCCCTCGCCGTGCAGGCGGCGCTGCGGGAGGCGGTGGCGGGGCTGCACCGCGTGAACGAGGTGTTCAGCACCTACCGCGACGACAGCCAGGTCTCGCGCCTGGCCCGCGGTGAGCTGACGGTCGAGGAGTGCGATCCCGAGGTCGCCGAGGTCCTCGAACTCGGCGCCGAGGCGGAGCGGTTGAGCGACGGCTGGTTCAGCATGCGCTACGAGGGCCGCCTCGACCCGACCGGCATCGTCAAGGGCTGGGCGGTGGAGCGCGCGGCCCGTCAGGTCGCCGAGTCGGGCGCGACGGGCGTCAGCGTCAACGGTGGCGGGGACGTCCAGCTCCTGGGCGTGCCGGGTCCCGAACGCCCCTGGCGCGTCGGCGTCTCGGACCCGCTGCGCCCCGGCGGTCTGGCCGCGGTGGTCTCGGCGGCGGGAGCGGCGGAGCTGGCGGTGGCCACCTCGGGCACGGCCGAGCGGGGCGCCCACATCGTCGACCCGCGCACGGGCCGCTCGGCGGTCACGGACCTGGTGGCGGTGACGGTCGTGGCCCCCACCCTCACCTGGGCCGACTGCTGGGCCACGGCGGCCTTCGCGATGGGTTCACGGGAGGGCCTGGCCTGGCTGGAGAGCCTGCCGGACACGGAAGCCCTGCTGATCACGGCAGGCGACGAGGTGCGATGCACGGGGGGCCTCGCAGCCAGGCTCGGGTAAGCGCTCTTAGGGGCGCGGGGAACTGCGCGACCAGCCCCCGCTCACCCGCACCCGACCGACAACCCTCAGTGCCCGTTCTGCGCCAACCGCAACAAGTGCTCGGCGAGCGCCTGCCCCCCGGTCGGGTTCCGACTGATCAGCATCAGCGTGTCGTCACCGGCGATCGTCCCGAGAATGTCGTGCAGCTCGGCCTGATCGATCGCCGACGCCAGGAACTGCGCGGCCCCCGGAGGAGTCCGCAGCACCACGAGATTCGCCGAAGCCTCCGCGGAGATCAGCAGCTCCTGGGAGAGCCGCCGCATCCGCTCCTCCTTCGCGGACTCCCCCAGCGGCGCCCGGGGAGTGCGGAAACCCCCCTCACTGGGCACCGCGTAGATCAGGTCGCCGTCGGTGTTGCGGATCTTCACCGCGTTCAGCTCGTCGAGGTCCCGGGAGAGCGTCGCCTGGGTGACACTCAGCCCGTCGTCGGACAGCAGCTTGGCCAACTGGCTCTGCGACCGCACCGGTTGCCGGTTGAGGATGTCCACGATCCGGCGGTGGCGCGCGGTACGCGTCTGCGGCACCGCGGGCCCCGCGCCCCCGTTGTGATCGTGCTCCTGCGCATGGCTCATCGTCGTCTCATTCTCCGGATCATCCGTCTCCCTCGGCGGCACCCAGGATGCCGGGGAGGGCCTGAAGAAGCGCGTCCACTTCGTCGTCGCCGAGGTTCAGCGGCGGCATCAGCCGTACGACATCGGGTGCGGGCGCGTTCACCAGGAAACCGGCGTCCTGAGCCGCCTTCTGCACCTGAGGCGCGAGCGGCTCGGTGAGCACGATACCCAGGAGGAGGCCCGCGCCCCGGACATGGGCGACCAGCGGGTGTCCCAGCGCCTCGACTCCGTCCCGCAGCCTCTCGCTCTGCCGCTTGACGTTCTCCAGCAACCCCTCGTTCCCGATGGTGTCGAGAACGGCGAGGCCCGCGGCGCACGCGACCGGGTTCCCGCCGAAGGTCGTCCCGTGCTGCCCCGGCTGGAGCAGGTCCGCGGCCCGCCCGAAGGCGACGGTCGCGCCGAGCGGGAGTCCGCCGCCGAGCTGCTTGGCGAGGGTGACCACGTCCGGCAGGACGCCCTCGTGGGCCTGGTACGCGAACCAGTCCCCGGTACGGCCGATTCCGGTCTGCACCTCGTCGAGGACCAGCAGCGCGCCCTTGGCCGCCGTGATGGCCCGGGCCGCCTTGAGGTAGCCGGCCGGGGGCACCACGACGCCGTTCTCGCCCTGGATGGGCTCGATGACGACGAGCGCGGTGTCCTCGGTGACCGCGGCGGCCAGGGCCTGCGCGTCGCCGTACGGCACATGCGTCACGTCGGCGGGCAGCGGCAGGAAGGGGGTCTGCTTGGCGGGCTGGCCGGTGAGGGCGAGGGCGCCCATGGTGCGGCCGTGGAAGCCGCCCTCGGTGGCGACCATGTGGGTGCGCCCGGTCAGCCGGCCGATCTTGAAGGCGGCCTCGACGGACTCGGCGCCGGAGTTGCAGAAGAAGACCTTGCCGTCCCGGCCGAAGAGCTGGAGCAGCCGCTCGGCGAGGGCGACGGTGGGCTCGGCCATGAAGAAGTTGGAGATGTGGCCGAGGGACGCGATCTGCCCGCTCACCGCTTCGACGATCGCCGGGTGGGCGTGGCCGAGCGCGTTGGTGGCGATGCCGCCGACGAAGTCGAGGTACTGCTTGCCCTCGCTGTCCCAGACCTTGAGTCCCGCGCCGCGGACGAGGGGCAGGCGCGGGGTGCCGTAGTTGTTCATGAGCGAGCCCTGCCAGCGCTGGGTGAGCTCCTGATTGTCGGTCATACGGCATCCCCCTCTTGCGCGTCCGGCACGACCATCGTGCCGATGCCCTCGTCGGTGAAGATCTCCAGCAGGATCGAGTGCTGGACCCGCCCGTCGATGACCCGGGCGGTGGTCACGCCGTTGCGGACGGCGTGCAGGCAGCCCTCCATCTTCGGGACCATGCCGGAGCTCAACTCCGGCAGCAGCTTCTCCAGTTGGGAAGCCGTGAGGCGGCTGATCACCTCGTCGCTGTGCGGCCAGTCCTCGTAGAGGCCCTCGACGTCCGTGAGGACCATGAGGGTTTCGGCGCCCAGAGCAGCAGCGAGTGCCGCAGCCGCCGTATCAGCATTGACGTTGTAGACATGTCCGTCGTCCTGGCTCCGGGCGATCGAGGAGACGACCGGGATCCGGCCGTCGGCGAGCAGTGCCTCGATCGCGCCCGTGTCGATCGCGGTGATCTCGCCCACCCGCCCGATGTCGACCAACTCCCCGTCGATCTCGGGCTGGTGCTTGGTGGCGGTGATGGTGTGCGCGTCCTCGCCGGTGAGTCCGACGGCGAGCGGCCCGTGTTCGTTGAGCAGGTTGACCAGCTCGCGCTGCACCTGCCCGGCCAGCACCATCCGTACGACGTCCATGGCGTCCTCGGTGGTGACGCGCAGGCCGGCCTTGAACTCGCTGACGATGCCGTGCTTGTCAAGGGCGGCGCTGATCTGCGGGCCGCCGCCGTGCACGACGACCGGCTTGAGCCCGGCGTGGTGCAGGAAGACGACGTCCTGGGCGAAGGCGGCCTTGAGGTCCTCGTCGATCATGGCGTTGCCGCCGAACTTGATGACGACGGTCCTGCCGTTGTGCCGGACCAGCCAGGGCAGCGCCTCGATGAGGATCTGGGCCTTGGGGAGCGCGGTGTGCTTTCGCGTGGTGCTCATGAGGAGTAGGCGCTGTTCTCGTGGACGTAGTCGGCGGTGAGGTCGTTGGTCCAGATGGTGGCGGTCTCGGACCCGGCGGCGAGGTCGGCGACGATGTGCACCTCGCGGTAGCGCATGTCGACCTTGTCGCGGTCCTCGCCCACGCCGCCGTTCTTGCACACCCAGACGCCGTTGATGGCGACGTTGAGCTGGTCGGGCTCGAAGGCGGCCCCGGTGGTGCCGATCGCGGAGAGCACGCGGCCCCAGTTGGGGTCCTCGCCGTGGATCGCGCACTTGAGGAGGTTGTTGCGGGCGATGGAGCGGCCCACCTCGACGGCGTCGTCCTCGGAGGCCGCGTTGATCACCTCGACCTTGATGTCCTTGCTGGCGCCCTCGGCGTCCCGGATCAGCTGCCGGCCGAGGTCGTCGCAGACCTGCCGTACCGCCTCCGCGAACTCCTCGTGGGCCGGGGTGACTTCGGAGGCACCCGAGGCGAGCAGCAGCACGGTGTCGTTGGTGGACATGCAGCCGTCGGAGTCGACGCGGTCGAAGGTGGTCCGGGTCGCGGCCCGAAGTGCCGTGTCCAGCACGTCGCTCGGCAGGTCCGCGTCCGTGGTGAGGACGACCAGCATGGTGGCGAGGCCGGGGGCGAGCATGCCCGCGCCCTTGGCCATGCCGCCCACGGTCCAGCCGTCCTTGGTGACGACGGACGTCTTGTGGACGGTGTCGGTGGTCTTGATGGCGATGGCGGCCCTTTCGCCGCCGTGCTCGTTCAGGGAGGCGGCCGCCGCTTCGACACCCGCCAGCAGCTTGTCCATCGGGAGCAGGACGCCGATGAGCCCGGTGGAGGCGACGGCGACCTCGCCGGCGCCGATGTCCAGCACCTCGGCGACCTTCTCGGCGGTGGCGTGCGTGTCCTGGAAGCCCTGGGGGCCCGTGCAGGCGTTGGCGCCACCGGAGTTGAGGACGACCGCGGTCAGCGCACCGCTCTTGAGGACCTGCTCGGACCACAGCACGGGCGCGGCCTTCACACGGTTGGAGGTGAAGACGCCGGCGGCGGCGCGGCGGGGCCCGGTGTTGACCACGAGGGCCAGGTCCGGGTTGCCGTTCTCCTTGATTCCCGCGGCGATGCCCGCCGCCTGGAATCCCTTTGCTGCCGTGACGCTCACGGTGCGACTCCGATCGTGGAAAGACCGAGCTCCTCGGGGAGACCGAGGGCGATGTTCATGCTCTGGACGGCACCGCCCGCGGTGCCCTTGGCGAGGTTGTCGATGGCGCTGATCGCGATGATGCGGCCCACGGACTCGTCGAGGGCGACCTGCACCTGAACGCCGTTCGAACCGTAGACGGACGCCGTGGCGGGCCACTGGCCCTCGGGCAGCAGGTGCACGAACGGCTCGTCGGCGAAGGCCTTCTCGTAGGCGGCGCGGACCGACTCGGCGGTCACGCCCGCACGCGCCTTGGCGCTGCACGTGGCGAGGATGCCGCGGGGCATCGGCGCGAGGGTCGGGGTGAAGGAGACGCAGACGCGCTCGCCGGCCACCGCGCTGAGGTTCTGGACGATCTCCGGCGTGTGCCGGTGGCCGCCGCCGACGCCGTACGGCGACATGGAACCCATGACCTCGCTGCCCAGCAGGTTCGGCTTGGGCGCCTTGCCCGCGCCGGAGGTGCCGGAGGCGGCGACGATCACGGCCTCGTCCTCGGCGATACCCGCGGCGTAGGCCGGGAAGAGGGCGAGGGTGACGGCGGTCGGGTAGCAGCCGGGGACCGCGATGCGCTTGGACCCCGTAAGCCGGGCGCGGGCACCCGGCAGTTCGGGAAGGCCGTAGGGCCAGGTGCCGGCGTGCGCGGAGCCGTAGAACTTCTCCCAGTCGGCCGCGTCCCCGAGCCGGAAGTCGGCGCCCATGTCGACGACGAGGACGTCCGGGCCGAGCTGCTCGGCGACGGCGGCGGACTGGCCGTGGGGCAGGGCGAGGAAGACGACGTCGTGTCCGGCGAGGAGGTCGGCCGTGGTCTCCTGGAGCACCCGGTCGGCCAGCGGCAGCAGGTGGGGCTGGAGCGCGCCGAGCCGCTGCCCGGCGTTGGAGTTGCCGGTCAGCGCGCCGACCTCGACCTCGGGGTGCGCCAGGAGCAGTCGCAGGACCTCACCGCCCGCGTATCCGCTCGCTCCGGCCACTGCCGCCCGTACCGCCATGTCATCCTCCTCCTGGATGGCATGACTATACGTTTCGCTGCACGTTTATGCAACCACATGCATACTCACGCCCGCCGCCGGCGCACCGCCCCGAACACGCCGAGCCCGGCGAGAACCGCGAGCGAGCCGCCGCCCACCGCCGTGCCCAGGCGCAGGCCGGGCGGGCGGAAGGCGCAGGTGACGCTTGTCGAGGTGCCGTCGAGGGGTACCGCGACCAGCCCGTGGTACTGCTGTGCGGGCACCAGGGGTGCGTCACCCGCGGCGCAGCGCCAGCCGGCGATCCGGGGCGCGGCCACCACGGCGACTCCCCTGCTGCGGGCCGGGAGCTCGGCGCGGATCGTGCCGCCGGAGCCGGAGACGGTCACCTCGGTCGCGCCGGTGGCCCGGAGCCGCCGTACGACGGAGTGCAGGCGTGCGGTGTCCAGGCAGCCGACCGCCCGGTCCGGTACGACACCCAGCCGGTTCGCGGACAGGTCGACGGTCAGGCGCCCGGAGTCCGGGACCGTGCCGAGCCGCTGCATGGCGGCGATCTTGGTCAGGGGCCGCCAGTCGGACCGGAACCGTCCCGTCAGGCCGTGGGCGGAGGATCCGGCCAGCCTCGCGGTGCCCGAGAAGTACGGCGCCCAGAGGTAGACCTCGCTGCCCGCCCGGCACCGGGCGGTGATCGTCGCCTTCGCCCCGACCCGCACGCCCTGGCGCCGGTCGGTGCTGCGGTACGGCCGCTTCCCGGCACCGTTGAGCACGGTGGTGCGGGGCAGCGTGTAGACGCGGGCGCCCAGCAGCAGCTCCTGGTTGCGGTACGGCGACGGCCCGAAGGCGCCGGTCGCGGCGGGCGGCCGTACCGTCACCAGGGGCGGGACGTCCTCGCGGGTCACGGTCACCGCGCTGCCGTCCTGCGGGAACCAGTTCTGGTGCGGGTCGGGCGGGGAGTGCACCCGGGCGCCCACCGAGAAGAGGACGTCCGTGACCGCGTTGTCCAGGCTCTGGAGGCTGCGGCCGCCCGAGGTCCAGCCGCCGCCGAGGGTGGTGAGCGTGCTGCTGAGCACGGCCGAGGTGTGGCTGCTGTAGTACTGGGCGCCCTGCCCGCCGACCTCCAGCGGGTCGTTGCCCACGGTCTGCTCGCGGCCCGGGTCGGTGCGGTAGCGGGGCCAGCCGTCGGCCCGGGCGATCGCGTCCGCCTGGTCCTGCTGCCGGTCGCCCCAGGGGGCGTAGTCGTCCATGTGCCCGAACCGCATGCGGGTGGCCACGGCGTCGGTGGCGGTGGCCTCGCCGAGCTGCACGCCGACGAGCAGGACGGCGGCGAGCGCGGCCGGGGCCACCCGCAGGACGGGGCGCTCGCGGCCGAGCAGGAACAGCCCGAGCAGCGCGCCCGGCCCGGCCGCCAGGACGACCGGCCAGGTGAAGGAGCGGACCAGCGGGCTGCCGCTCGCGACCAGGACGATCAGCGCGAGCAGTCCGGCCGCCGCGCCCAGGGCCCGCGGGTCGGGGCGGCCGTAGGAGAGGGTGTGCCAGGCCGCGATCACCAGGAGGGCGCACACCACGAAGGTCTGGCGGTAGGAGCTGCCCTGCGGTTCGGCGAAGGCGTGCCACATCAGATGGGTGGGGCCCCACTGCATCGACAGGGTCACGGCGAGCACGAGCAGCGTCCACCCGGCCCGCACCCGGCGGGGCGCCGCCCGGTGGAAAGGCAGGGCGAGGGCGAGCAGCAGAGCCGTGGTGCCGACGAAGAGCGCCGGGGAGCCGAAGCTGTACGTGGTCGGCAGCAGCCGGGCCAGCAGGTCTTCGGTGCCCACCGGGGCGAATCGCGTGAAGCGGCCCTCGGAGGCGTGCGCGCTGCCGAAATACACGACCGTCACCAGGGGCGCGGCCAGGCCGATGCCGAGCGCGAAGGTCACGGCGGCCCGGCCCGCCGCGATGAGGCCGCGCCGGAGCCCACGGCCGGTCAGCCACAGCCGCAGCAGGAACACGAGGGCGGCGGCGAGGGTGGCCATGTAGGCGGTGTAGAAGTTGGCGATCCAGGCGGCCGTCACCACCAGCACCGCGAGCAGCGGGCGCCGGCCGCTCAGCACCCACTCGCCGACCAGGCACAGCAGCGGCAGGGCGATCAGCCCGTCGAGCCACATGAGGTTGTACGAGGCGGTCGCCACGGTCCAGCCGCACAGGGCGTAGGACGCGCCCAGCAGACCCGCCGCCCACCAGCGCCCGGGGCGCAGCCTCAGCAGCAGCCAGGCCATGGCGGCACCGGCGCAGGCGATCTTGAGCACGGTGATCACGTAGACCGCGAGGTCGATCTCGCTCCTCGGGAACACCGCCACGAGCAGCGCGAACGGGCTGGTGAGGTAGGTGCCGAGGTCGGGCAGGAAACTGGTGCCGAATCCCGACTGCCAGTTGACGAGGAGGCCGCCGGTGGCCCTTCCGTGCAGCAGGTCCCACAGGTGCGCGTGGAACGGGACGTACTGGTTTCCCAGGTCGTTGACGTTCCGGGTGTGCGGACCGAAGGGATAGCTGCGGGCGACGGCGTCGGCCGCGCAGAGCACGAACACGGTGATCGTCGCCGCCAGCAGGGCGGCCTGCCCCGGCCCGGCCGGCGGGCCCGGAGCGGGCGGCGGCGGCCGCTCCCCGGTGCGGTCGTGCGTGGTTCCCGGTGCGGGCGGGACGGTCGGTCGCACACCCTGTTCGCTGGTCAATTCAGGCCCCCGTCCGGGGCGTTCACCCCAGCGCGTTGTTTCTGCGCCGAATTAGACGGGGGGTGCTTCTCGGTGGTTGTGCTCCCGCCGATGGCGGTGGGATGAATTCGGCACCCTCCGAAAGCGAACGAAAAGTGCTGCTCGACCCCACCGCCCCGCCGGCTACCTCTGCCTGATCCGCAGGAAGGTGACCGAGTTCGCCGGGAAGGTGTACGAGAACTTCCCGGCGACCCCGTCGAAGGTGGACGTCACCGGGGTGACCGCGGTCGACGTCTCGCTGTTCACGGCGTCCTGGGCGGCCGCGAGGGTGGTGACCCGGGCCCTGGGGGCGACCTTGGCGCCGCCCAGGTCGACGGCCGTGCGGGCCGCGGCGTTCTGGGCGTTGACGACCTTGACGATCAGGTCACCGGTCTTCCCGTCCTTGGTGACGACCTGGCGGAACGGCTCGGCCGGCTTGTCGTCGGTGAAGCTGCCCCACTCCTGACCGTCGAGGAAGAGGGTCACCTGGCGGCCGCGCACCTTGACGTCGATGTCGTAGGCACGGCCGGTCTCGACCGAGCCGGCCTTGGAGATCAGCGTCGACTTGTCGCCGTCCACGGCCTGTTCGACGGCGGTCTGGGTGTTGTTCCAGCCGCCGATGTTCCACCAGTAGTAGGTGCCGGTGTCCTTGACGCCGAAGGCGACGAGGAAGCCCTCCTTGCCGGCCTTCTTGGTGGCCTTCACCTTCAGGTCGTAGTCGTGCCAGGACGGGTCGCCGGCCGAGACCATGGTGTTCTCGGCGTTCACGTCCGTCTGCACGTACTGCCCGTCCTGGACGCTCCAGCTGCCGCCACCGGTGTGCGTCCACTGCGCGGCACCGGAGGAGAAGTCGTCGGTGAGCAGCGCCCGGCCGTCGGCGTCCGTGACGCTCACGTCGTCGTACGCCGCCGTCGTCGCCCACGTCGACAGGCCGACGGCTCCGGTGATCGGGGCCAGCAGCGAGGGAGTGCCGGTGGCCGTGGAGGGCACCACGCGGTCGCCGACGTTGTTCATGAACAGCTTCTGGACCTCGTAGTTGGCGGAGTTCCAGGAGGCATGATTGTTGAACCAGATCAGGTCCGGGCGCCACTGGACGTAGTCCTCGTTGGCGAACAGCGGGGCGTAGGAGGCGAGTTTGACCACGTCGGCGTTGCGCTCCAGGCCGGTCATGAACGCGGCCTCGGTCAGGGCGTTCTTGAAGGTGTTGCCCTGGGAGGCGTACTCGCCGAGGAAGACCTTCGGACCGCCGCGGTCGTAGGAGTCGTAGCGGTCGTTGTTCTGGAGGAACCACTGGGGGCTGTTGTAGTAGTGCTCGTCGACCATGTCGACCTTGGCGTCCTTGTTGAGCTGCCAGGCCGTGTCGAAGGTCGTCCCGGAGTCGTCCGGGCCGGAGTTGGAGATCACCTGGATGTCCGGGTACTTCGCCGCGATGGCGGCGCGGAACTCCTTGAACCGGGCGAAGAACTCGTTCGGCAGGTTCTCCTCGTTGCCGACCTCGATGTGGGTGAGGTGGAAGGGCTCGGGGTGGCCCATCTGCGCGCGCTTCCTGCCCCACGTGGAACTGGCAGGGCCGTTGGCGAACTCGATGAGGTCGAGGGTGTCCTGGACGTGCCGCTTGAGCAGCGCCTCGTCGGCGACGGCCCTGTTCTGGCCGCAGCCGGTCACCAGGGCGGGGACGACGGGCAGCGGCATGGCGCCGATGTCCTCGGACAGGCGGAAGTATTCGTAGTAGCCGAGTCCGTAACTCTGGTTGTATCCCCAGAAGTTGGCGTTGGTGGCGCGCTGCTCGACCGGGCCGATGGTGTCCTTCCACTGGTACGAGCGCTTGCGCTGCCAGCCGGAGGCCTCGCTGTAGTCCTCCATGGACCCGGTGTTCACCAGGCAGCCGCCCGGGAAGCGCACGAAGCCGGGGTGCAGGGCGGCGACCTTCTCGGCGAGGTCCTTGCGCAGCCCGTTGGGTTCACCGCGGTAGGTGTCGCGCGGGAAGAGGGACACCATGTCGAGGGCGGCCGCGGCGGCGGAGGCCACGGTGAGACGGCCGGCGGAGCTGGTGCGGCCGGCGGTGAAGGTGGCCCGGTACTTGGCCCAGCCGCTCTTGGTGACGGCCACCTGGCGGGCGGTGGCGAGCGTGCCGTCGGCGTCCCCCAGCGAGACCGTGAGGGCGGTGCCGGCGTCCGCCCGGGCCCACACCGAGAAGTCGTACTTCTTGCCCGCGTCGACGTGGATGCCGGTGTTGTATCCGGCGTTCGTGACGGATGAACCGGCGCCCAGGGACAGGTAGTTGCGGTTGCGGGCGTTGAGCCGTCCGTCGTCGTTCACGACCTGGGCCGTGCCGGTGACCGTCCATGAGGTCAGTGGGGTGTACGAGCCGTTGTCGTCGGTGGAGTACTCGAAGGACCGGTTCTGCACGAGCTCGGCGTACAGACCGCCGTCGGCGGCGCGGTTGATGTCCTCGAAGAAGACGCCGTACATCGTGTCGTCGATCTTCGCGCCCCTGGCGGACGGGTCGACGGTGATCGCGTAGTCGGTGACGTCCTCGGCATGGGCGGGGGCGGGGATCAGACCGGCGGCCACGAGG
>NZ_RSAJ01000225.1 GCF_003933965.1 Streptomyces sp. RP5T | reverse complement strand
TCGGTGAGTAGTGCGTCGACGCGGCCGTGCTGACGGCTGGCCTGGGCGGTGAGCTGACTCAGCGGCGCTGCCTGGGACGACGTGCGAGCGGCGCGCTCGAGGGCCGCTGCTTGGCGCGGGCGGGCCAGGTCGGCGAAGACGTCGTCGAGGTGAGGGCCGGTGATCTGCGCGGGGCCGACCCGGCTGCCGTGGACGGTCAGCGACATGTAGTGCTCAAAGCGATTCAGAGTGGCGACGATGTCGGGCCCCGGTGTGTCTCCCCACTCTGCGGTGATGGGGGCGATCGCCGAGCGGGAGCCCGCCGTGGCCGCCAGGGTGGAGGCATTTTGCAGCAGGGATTGGCGTACAGGACCGGGAAGGCGTGAGAGCAACTGGGTCATGCCGTGCACATGGCACTTGTACTTGCGGAAGTCCTCGAACATCGCCGCGATCGTTTCCGGGGCGGCACCGGTGAGTGTGATCAGCTCATCGAAGTAGGCCCGGAATGGCACTCGGTTGCTCTCCGCGGTGTCGCGGCGGGAGCGAACGGCCCGCAGCAAATCCCGCGCCAGCAGAGCGGTCAGCAGCCGGTCGGTAGGCCCGTTGCCGCCTGGGCACACCCACACGATCTTGCGTGCGTCCATGGCGGCGCGGATGTTGTACACCCCCTCCGGCTGTCCGAGGAAGGAGCGAGTGACCGGATTGCTGGCCAGACGGGCGATCGGGTTGAGGACGACGCCGAAGGCGTCCGCGGGCAACGCGGTAAAGGTGCTGTCCCACCACGCACTGGTCTCCTCATCCAGCCGGCTGCCTACCGCCGCCAGTGCCGTGCTGCGGAAGTCATCGTCGGTGAGCAGGGCCCGCACCTGGAAGATCGTGGCCTGGTCTCCAGGCCTTCCAGCGCGGCAGGCCACTTCGTTGACGGCGACCAAAACCGTGAGCGCGGCGGTGAGTATGGCGAGGGCACGCGGCGCAGTGGCATCGTCCCAGCCAAGAGCAGCCGCGCAGGCGTCCGCGGTGGCTTCGACGACCTCGTGCGCGACTTGCCCCTGGTGCATGCCGATTGGATTCCACGAGGTGAGCTGGGCGGCAGGTCCGTGGGCGTTGAGATCGACCAGCGTGATGCGCTGCATGAGGTGGTCGTGGGCGAGGAAGGGGACCGCACGGGGCCAGGAGTCACCGTGCGGATCGAGGAACATCAGTCCGCCGCCGGCATGCGCCCAGCCGATCGCCTGCGCGAGAGCGCGTTCGGTCTTGCCGCCGCCTGCCTTGCCCACGCCGACCTCGAAGAGGGTCTCGGCCGCGTGGGTGGCCACCAGACGGCGCCGACCGTCGGGCGTGCGGTAGATGCCCTGCATCAGAAGGTCCGGATTGCCGAACTCGAACGTCGGCAGATCACCGGCGAACAACGGCACGCGGCAGTGAACGGTGGGCGGTTTGAGCAGGCCAGCAAGTTCCTCCAGCCGTACCCAGTTGGCCCTGGGAGGCTGGCAGTGCGCCAGCGTCCAGCGCCGTTCGAAGGCGCCGCGGGTGGGCCAGTGGTCGGCTCCGACCCGCCAGGGGCCCAGCCGCCAGCCGCGCATGGCCCATCGGGCGCGGCCTCCGAAGACATCGAATGCGGCCTGGAGTTGGGCGAGGCGGGCTTGAGCGCGGCCCTCGACGTTGGACGCGCACATCACCAGTAGCTGGACGCGAACGAGCTGGTCGTCGCCGACGAGTTTGCCCAGCGCCTCGGCCGGATCGACCCGGCGGGGCACAGGCGGCATGACCAACCGTCGACCGGCGCCCGATGCACCGGGCCGTGAACCGAGCAGCTGCTGCAGCTGCCAGGTCAGCGAGTCCTCAACTCCGCTCGCATCCTGCCGCAGCCAGCGCGCGGCCCGCTGGGACTCGCGACGCTCGGTGCGGCGGGCGGCGCCCATCAGCTGCAGACGGCGGGCGCGCAGCGCCCACTTGGGCGCACGCTGAATGTCCAGACGGATCTCGGCGAGGTCACCGAGCTCCCCGCGCAGGTCGGACACGGCGTCGACGAGAGGCTGCAGCGGGTCGGGCTCGAGTGGCACCTCGCGCAGCGGGGCGGTGAGCTTGCCGCGCAGGATGAACTCCGCTCGCACCGTGTGGTCACGGGGCTTGTCGACGATCGGCCGGGCCGGGTTGACCACGACATCTGGCCCGAAGGGCGTGATGGACAGCAGGCGTTGGGCGCCGGCCGGGCCTTCGATGCGATATCGCAGAGGCGCGCTGCCGTCCGCGCGCAGCCTGATCTGGACGGCCTTCGCCCGCCGGGGAGCCCACCAGGGCATGGCGGTGGAGGCCCGGGCAAGCTGCACGCCACGCCGGAAGATCTCCTCCAGACTCGGGTCGAAGTGGCGGCCGGGGACCAATTCGAGGGCCATACGTCCGGCCGAGACATGGGCGGCGAGCCGGAGCACAACCATCTCGCTCACCCCCCAGCACACGGCGATTCCTGCCGCGAGGAGATACCAGTGGTCGTAGAGCCAGGCGATGGCATCGAACAGGCCGGTGCCCAGGTTGACAACCTGACCAGCATCCGGATGGTCAGCGCGGGTGGCCAGGTATCGGGCAGTGGAGCCCATGATGTCCCCCTCGGTGCAGTTGATCGTGTGCAGTGCCAGTCGGCGATGCGGAGTTCGCAGAAACCGCCGACGCAGTCCTTACCGGTCCGCAACGGCAGTGCACTTCATCGGCGAGGTCGCCCCGAGCGTGGCCGGATGGAGGCGGCGTCGCCGAAGGGAGGTATGCAGATGGCGGCAAGGATGGTCTACGGCCCTGTGCGTGTGAGGAGTACGTGGCGGCGCGTGGCTCCCAGCCAGCCGCCGTCGCACCAACGGCCTCACGATGTGGGGTCAACTTACCCGGAGGCACGGATAAACTCCCTGGTCAGGCGGACGATTGCTGACCATGAGGGAACACGACGATCCCGACCCGATCCCCGACCATGAACCCCCGACCACGGTCACATTGAGGACACGAAGGTCATGGTCGGGCCGACCATGACACCGACCATGGGCCACGGGCCGGCTGTCGAGGACAATCACGTCGGAGGTGCGGCAGCAGGAAGAGCAACCGGTGTGAGGTCACCGGCCAGCCCGCCCGAGCTGCGGTGGACGCTGTGGGAGTAGCCCGGAGAGGTCCGTGCGGAGCGTCGGATGCAAGCAGGGCTGCGGTGCCAGCACCTACGGCCAGCCGCGGACGGACAGCAGGGATGAGGTCCTACTGGGCGCCGCCGGCGGTTTCTTCACGGGCCGCTTTGACGGCGCGCTCCCACTTCCACGTGGGTTCGCCGTGGATCTTAGCCAACTCCGCAGCAACGCCGCGGTGGTACCCGCCGATCTCTTTGAGGTGGGCGGTTGCGATGTCGATGCGCTGCTGGACTTCGGGGGTGCGGGTACGGCGGTCGGCGCGGGGGCCGCCGGGGGTGCCGGCGCGGCCGGTGTTGTCCCCGTTGCGGCGGCTGTCGAATTCTTGCAGGTCGCCGCGGCGGAATGCGGGGATGAGGCGTCCGGACGGCCCTTCCACCTGGCCGGCCACAGGGGCGAAGTAGCCGGGATTGTCCTTCACGTACTTGCGGATCGCGGACGGGCTCTTGAAGTGGAAGTAGGCGGCGGCGTCGTTGATGGAGACCAGGTCGTCGGGGTCGCCCTCGTACAGCGCTGTGTCGGTGGGCAGCACCTTCTCCCGCTTGGACTGCTTGAGCCACCGGTGGAAGGCGCGGACCTGTTCGAGGTCGAAGTAGTCCTCGCGGTCGACCCGCGGGCCCTTCTCCGGGAAGCGGGCTTCGGCCGGTTGGACTTCTTCGGGCTGGTCACCGCGCTTCGCGTACCACAGCCGGACGGTGGGCATGCTCGCGCCGGTCTCCTGGGCGATCCAGGCGCGGTTGGCGTAGGTGCGGCCTCCGACCTCGATGGTCTTGGGTTCGGGAGCGCGTGCCATGAGGTGCCTCCGGGGCGTTGCGGGCAGTCCGCGGCCAGAGAGCCGCGGGCTGCCCGTATGCTGGGGGTACTCCTTCCAAAGGTGGGTTGGAGTACTCGATGGCCGGTGGGACGTTCGGTCGGGGTTGCCGCCCTGGGCCGACACCGTGAGGTGTTTTCCGCCGGCCATTTGCTCACCGACACCCGAAGCGACGCTGTTAATAATGCGCTTTCTGCTGTGGAGTGTCAACCAGCCTCTCGCGACGTACCACTCCGTGGTGCTCAGGGCGTGGACTCAGGTTCGGCGCAGGGCCCGCCGGGCATCGGCGGCCCGCGCGGCAGTGTGGGCGGCACGGGCCATGTCATACATGCCCCGGGTCCACTCGGCGACCCGCTCGGCGAGATCGTGGAGCTCCTTCGCGGCGGGGTGGCCGCCTTGCCGCATCAGGTCGGCCAGGCGCAGCTGCTCGGCTTGGGCCTCTCGCAGGGCGCGGCGCAGCACGGCGAGCGTTCCTCGTTCATGCTCGAGACTGCTCCAACTGCAGCGTGCGGGCCGGCTCTCCTGCTGGACCAGGGCCAGCGAGGCCTCGGGCCAGGCGGTCTCCTTCCCTGGGGCGACCACCAGGCTCATCAGGCAGGTCACTCGCTCGTCGTGCAGGGCGGCGTAAGGGTAGTCCGTAGTAGGAGACGGCAGAGCGATGCGGCCGCGCATGTGGCCCGCGAACGACGATGCAGTCGGTGCCTCCTTGCGGTCGCAGCGGGAGTGCAGATACGAGACGAGATTCGGCAGCTGCCAGGCCAGAGTTCCGAACGGGGCGGTCGGCATGGACAGGGAGACGAACTCGACATTCCCTGAGGGCGCGGTGATCGTCGCCTGCACTACGCAAAGCGGACCGCGGCGCGGATCGAGCTGCATGGGAGTACTCCTTCGTGGCTGTTCGGCGGTGGGTCGGGCGGGGCGCGGAGTTGCCGCTCCGGATCCCGCAGGGATGAAGATCAGGCGGCCAGGGCGAGGCTTGGCAGAAGTCGCTCGCCCAGCCAGCGCGCGGCGTTGACACTGACCGCATTGCCGATCTGCAAGATCGCCTGGGTCTGGTTGCCCTGGATGACGAAGTCGGCGGGGAAACGCTGGATGAGCTTGAGCTCTTCGACGTCCAGCATCCGCAGCGTGCAGTCCTCCACGGTCGCCGCCGGGATGATCAGGCCGTGGTGACGGCCCTGCGCGTTGAGAGTGGGGACCGGACCTGTGATCGGCAGGGCGGTGCCGTTGTTGCGAAACATGACGATGAACGGTTCGGGCCCGTACCGCTCGAGCCCCACGGCGATCCGTGCCTGGGTCGCGTCCGCGTAGGCCTTGAACTTCCTGTGCCTGGCGCGTCCGTCGCCCACCCGCCTGCCGGGCAGGGTCCAGTCGATGATGTCGCCGACAGCACGCGTCAGCGGTGCCACCTTCAGATGCCCGCACGCTCGGTTGGGGCAGCGGAACTCGTACTTCTCCCCCCATGCGCCGATGCGGCGCGCCTGGGGGTCATTCCACACCTGCGTAGCCAACACGGGCCCGCACTGCCGGCAGATCGCCTCCGGGTGAACCCGGAGGTCGGGCAGCGGGATGCCCTTGCGGGTGAAGACGACGTATATGCGGTCGCGGAGCTGCGGTGCCAGAAGGTTGTCGCCGCCGCCCAGGTGCGCCGAGGAGGCACTGACGATCTGCACGTTGTAGCCGAGCAGCTCCATGCCGCCCAGCCACCAGTTGAAGAGTTCCCAGTCGGTGGCGAACTCGATGACGTTCTCGATCACGACGGCGTCGGGCCGGTGGAGTTCGGCAACCGCGAGCACATCGAGCGCGGAAGCCCGCGTGCGTACGAACGTTGCCTCATCGGCCCCCTGGTCCTCGCCGGTGAGGCTGATGCTGGTCTGGCCCCGGGCGCGCTTCCCGCCGGCATTGGGACTGGCCTCCGTGCACAGAATGGAGGCCCACACCACGCGGGCGCGGGGAAGCTTGCGCTTGTCGTAGGTATTGATGTTCTCGCACTTGTGCTCGGCGTGCGGGTGGTTGGTGCGGTGTGTCCAGACCGCGACGGGGTCGTGGTTCATCCCCAGCAGGAGCTGGTAACCCGCTTCTTCCATGCCGCGGCTGCTGCCGCCGCAGCCGCAGAAGAGGTCGATGAACGGAACTGGGCCCAACTGGGACTTCATCAATGCAAGTTCGCGGGGTTTAAGGACGGGGGCGTACCGCTGCACTGTCTCTTCCTTGCCGGTGGTGGGCTGGTGTCGACTGATTGCCGTCAATCAACATTGATAATTATACGCGCTATGGATGGGGGGTCAACTCGCTCGGTGTCGGCCGGCCGGCTCTGTCCGTGCCCTGACACGCAGCTCGCGCAGAGGCAGGGGACGTGTCGTGCCCCCTCGGCGGTCGCGCAGGATGCTGACATTGCCGAGTCGCCTGCGAAGCCTCTCCTCCTCGGTCTCGGCCTCGGCGTAGCGCTCGGGTATGACGTCGAGCAGGTGCAGCCACTGGCGTTGTCCGGCCCTCACGCACGTGCCGCCGCAGTTGTTGTGCGTGAACCCCAACTCGTAGAGCCGCGGGGGCTCGACTCCCAGGGCGCGGGCCTCGTCGAGCAGCTGGTCCTTGGTGAGCGATTTCTCCCGGCGGCTGCACAGCGGGAACCGCGTCTGCCAGGGCGCCCAGTTGCGGGCAATGGCGGGAATCCGCGCGCGGTCGCGGGGGGTGTTTTCGATTCCGATGTACACCAGGGTGTCGGCGGGGTCGGCGTGTGTTTCCATCCACTTGCGGCACGGAATCTGCTTGAGGACATGGGAGCAGGGGGCCAGACGGTCGTTGCCGAGGAACTTCTTGTCGTTGAAGACCTCCCACGGCGTGCGTCCGTCGCGGACCCGGGTCACGGCAACGCCCAGGAGGCGGCCGGTGTCCTCGGCGAACCGCCACAGGTCCGGGTCCTCTATGCCGGTGTCGGCGATGAGGAGCGTGAGGTGGTCAGTCCCGTACCGCTCTGCTACGCGCACGGCGGCGCTGAACGAGCCGATCCCGCCGCTGAACTGAACGACGTGCCGTCCGGGCGTGATGTGCCCGGCGCGGACGCGGCGTGTGTGCGTCGTGGCCGGTGGTGTCATGAGCTTCTCTCCGGTGGACCAGGTGGTGGGAGCGCAACCGCTCCCACCATCGGCGGGTGATCAGAGTCCGATGGCGCGCAGCCGCGCGGTGCGGGCGCGTTCGGCATCTAGGGCTCCGAACGTCGCGTGGCCGTTGTGGGTGAAGGCTGCGTAGGGGATGACGAGGCCTCCTGCAGTGGGGCGGTGGGCGCGGCGGGCCGGAATCGCCGGGGTGCGCGGTGAGTTCGGATGCATGCGGGCAATCCCCCTTCGGGGGTGGGGTGAGGCTGGCCGCGCCCTCGCGACCGTGAGGGTGGGTTGTTGCGGAGCCTTGTGGTGACCGACGGTGAGCACGGCGCAGCCGAGGTCCTACGGTCCCGGTGCGTCGGCACCGGGGGCTGCGTCCTGATCGACGGCGGCGCCGCGGGTAGCGGTGCGGGAAGCCGTGCCCTGTGTCTGAGGGGCCGTCGGCCTGTCCGGCGCCGGGCCCGGAGGGGTTCTCCGGACCCGGCACCGGCTGGCTACTTGCGGTAGGCGGGGATGCGGGCGCGTACCTCGTCGGCGCTGATGCAGCCGGGGTGCCGCCTGGGGCTGGGCAGGCGGTTACGCCTCTCGCGCAGGTGGCTCCAGTACTTCACGCCGGTCCAGTCGTCGAACTGGCACTTCAGGAGCCACGGATTGTCGCTGCCGGGGTAGCCCCCAAGGGGTGTCCAGCAGTACTCGGCCAGTTTGGCCAGCACTTCGTGCGCGTGTTTGATGTTGTTGTCCGTGGCTGGCATGCGCGGGTGGAGAAGGGGCGGCGGTCCGTCGGGTGCCGTGGCTGACAGGGCGCACTCGGCCAGAGGCAGTGGCGAGATGCGGCCCGTGCGGAACTCGTCGACCAGGTGCTGAGGCGCGCCTGCGCGGCCGAGGCGGCCGTCTCCGATACGGGTTTCGGAGCGGCTGCCTGCGGCGATGGCGAACCATGCGCCGTGCCAGCGGAAGATGTGACCGAGGCACTTATCGTCCGCGATTAGGACGGGATAGCGGCATTCGGCGTCCGGCTCGCCGAGCCTGTGACGCGCTGTAGCGATGGGATCGGTGGTGCTCACGTGCGGGATAGTCCCTTCCGGGGTTGTGGTGGGCTGGCTGCTGCGGCAGGGCGTTGCCGCGCCCTGCCGCACGATCCGCTGGCTCAGATGAGGTCGGTGAGCTCGGCGAAGGTGAGTATCCGGGCGTGTTCGATCAATGTGACGTCGAACAACTGGAGTTGGGAAAGGTCCACGCGCACGGTGTGCGGAGTGGGGTGCCGCTGTTGTTCAGCGGTCCGCTTCAGCCACGCGCGAGCCTCGTCGCCGGTGCGCAGCACCGCAGGGCCGGAGCTGAAGCGGTAGTAGCGCCGGGCCGTGTGCGCATGCTCGGGGAGTGCTGGCTGGGGCGTGGGCTCGCCAGGGCCGGGAAGCTCGTCGAGGGCGATGAGGTGACTGGTGCGTTCGATGGTGTTGGCGGTGATGGTGATCCGCGCCGTTGCCGGGCTGTCGGCGAGGTCATCGTGCCAGCGGGCGGCCGTGGTGGCACGGTCGAGGGGCAGGGTGCTGTAGAGCCTGTTCCCGTGAGCGTCGAAGGATGTGATCGTGAACAGTGTCCGCTGCTCGCTGAGAGGGGCCGGATGGGTGCTTGCTGTGCTGCGCGGTGGGCACACGAGTCCTCCAAGTGGTGGGTTGAGCCGACGGATTGCCGTCCGTGCGACATTGATAATTCTACGCCTTCAGAGAGGTTGAGGCAACCCTGTCTGCTGTGCTGACCTGCACTGTCTTGCCCGCCACCGGGACTGGCGCGGTGGCTGCGAGCACCGGCGGGTCAGTCGGCGTCCTGGTGTGAGTGCTCGCCGCCGTGGTCCGTGATGGGCTGGCGTACGGCGTCCGCAGGGGACGTCGAGAATCAGGCTGTCCTGGCCAACCTTTCCGCCGGTGAGTAATTCCTCCCAGCGGTCCCTGGCGCCCGTTTTCAGCGCGACGGTGAGGAGACGGCGGCGAGGTGGGCGCGGAGTGCGTCGACGGCTGCTTGCACGCGTTCGGCGGACCATCCCGACCCGGACAGCGTCAGCCGGGCGCACTCGGAGCGGGCACTGTCGACGGCGGTGATCTTTACGCTCAGGGGGCGGACATCGATGTAGAAGCGGATGTTCTCGGCCGGCGGTACTGTCACCTTCCGCGCCAGTGCCCAAGGGACGGCAACCCGCTCCTCGTTCGCACCCTCGGGCCCTGGACAGGCGTGGGAGATCGCGTTCAGCAGTTGGGCATCGTGGCGGCACTCGGCGGTGCAATGCAGGAGGGCGACGCGGCAGCGGGCCACCCGGAACGCATGCCGGGTGAAGGAGTCACGGGCGCGGGTCGTGATGATGCAGCCCTGCGCTGGAACGTGCGCTGTGCGCTCCAGCCAGAAGCCCTCACCGTACTCGTCGTGGTACGCGGGGCCGAGGTTCCAACCACGGACGCGCGCGGCGTCTTCCCAGGTCCACGGCTGGCGGTCGCGGAAGTTGCGGTCCTCCGGGCCGGTGGTGACCCACAGGCGGTATCCGGTGGGGCCGGTAAAGCGTGTGTCCGGGGCGAAGAAGAGTTCGACGCGCACCAGGACCCGCGGCGCGTTGATCGGTATGACGGTGCACTGCCCGCGCCAGGCGTCGAGCACAGGGCAGCCGTCGCAGCGTCCGCGGTTGATGCATCGACCGAATCCGCCCCAGCGGGCGCGGCGGGTGTCCTGGGATTCCAGCAGTGCACCCCACCGCCGGGGCCGCAGAGCGCACTGATGGCCAGTGCCGCCATGGGCGTTCAGGCTCAGCCGGTTCCAGCCCTTTCCATCTGGGCCTCCAGCAGGGGCTTCCGGTTCTCGCAGGAAGATCGGCACGGTGGGATACCTCTCGAAATGTAGGGACGAGTTCACAGCGGGCGGTCCGCTGGAGCAAGGGCCGTCGAACGGCGTCGGCGGGTGTGGTGGGCGGCGCACGGGCCGCTGCGGAGGCGAGCCTGGGACTCGGCCCCGGGCCTGGGCGAGAACGCTGCGCCCGAGGCCCGGGCCCGAGAATGGTGCAGCGGTCAGGTACGGGGCTGGGTGATCCACTCGGCAATCGTGGTGATGCACGGGGCCAGCTGGTTCACGGGCCGGATCGTCAGGGTCTCCTCGGCTCCGGCACCGTCATCGGTCACCACCTGCCAGTGGTCGCCGGGGCGAGCGGGCGGCCGGTCAACGCTCCACTCGTCGTCGTCCTCGTTGTAGATGGACAACAGGATGTGCGGTTCGCTGTCCATGTCGGGCACGCGGCCGGTGTCCGGGTGGCCGATGACCAGCCAGGTGTGGCCGGAATCCGGGTCGAGGTGCGCGGTCAGCCCCCACTCGGCGAGGGCCTGGCGGGCGAGCTCCTCGGCTGTCGGGCCCGCGCCCCCTTCGGGAGCGCTGCCGCCGGACTGGCGCACACGCTTGCAGACGGCGTGCAGCAGGGCGGCAGTGTCTTCGACGTACGGTCGCGCGGTGTCGTGGGAGGCGTAGACGTCGGCGAGGACGGTGGCGCCGTCGCTCCACTGGGCGCTCCAGCTCCGGTGTTCCCTGACGGGGTGGTGGATGCTGACGTCGGGATTGCGGTCGGGGCGGTCGGTGGTGCCGGCGAAGGTGATTGCTGTGCCGTCGGCGAGCGGGACCCGCAGGTACTGTCCTGCGTGGCCCCCGTCCTCCAGGTAGCGGACGCCTGCCGCGCGCAGGTGGGCGGTGGGGAAGGCGGCCGCGTCCTCGGTGTCGGTGGCCGGGGCCTCACCACCGTGCTGCTCGATGAGGCTGCGCAGGTCCTGGACGGGCACGTTCATGAAGTCGCGGCCGTCTGTGTCGTCGCCGGTCAGGAATGCTTCGAGGTGGTCCTCGTTCTCCCATGCCTTCCCGTCGGGGGCGTCGAGGCCGGGCCACAGGCAAACCGTGGTCGCCGTATCCGATCCGGGGTCGATGCAGACGCTGAGTACGCGGCCGTCGTGCAGCAGGACGGGCCGGAAGGTGTGATGGGTGCCTTCCGTGATGAGGCGGTCGAGTCGTTCGGTGCGCATGGGGTTCCTCTTCGGGCGTGAGGTGGTGCTGAGCGGGGTCAGGGTTGGGCGGTCCACTGCCGTACGACGGAGACCAGGGCGGCGGTGTCGGCGGTGAAGTCGGTGGAGGCGGATCGGTAGACCGTCCTGCCGGTGCCGCGTGGTGAGAGTTCGGCGGCGTACCAACCGGCGTGCTCGGCGGGCGGGTAGGCGGTGCGCTGGGTGTGCGGGTGGCATGCGGTGATCCGCAGTTGCCGGTCGTCGGCCGAGTGAACCGTGATCCACTGGGCGAGTGGGGAAGCGTCGGGCCAGGCGGTCATCTGCTGGGCGCGTAGGGCGGTGATCAGCTCGGCGGCGGCGTGCGGCTGCTTGTCCAGAGCGGCGGTCGCCTCGCGGGCGTCGTGGCAGGGCTTCGCTCGCCCGCTGACGATCAGGCGGGCGTTGCCGCTGCTGTATCCTTCGTCGTCGCGCGGAAGCAGGGCGAACAGGGGGCGTTGCATCCGTTGGGCGGCTTCGGCGGCCTGCATGCTCGCAGAGCGGTGGATGCCCTCGATCAGCACGACCGCGCGGGACAGGGCGGCCACTGCTTCCGCGCTGGCCTTGAGGGTGACGGCGCTGGGGTCCGTGCCCGGCGCGTACAGGCTGACCACGGCTCCACTCCCCGGACCGGTGAGGATATTGCGCATCAGAGACTCCTGGGCGCGGGGGAAACAGCTGTCCAGTCCGCGCGGCACGACGGCCAGGCGCGCGCCGTCGACCCCGGCGCCTCGGTGCGCTGCGGATTCGACACCGTAGGAGAGGGAGGCAAGGACGGTGCCGCCACCCTCGGCCACGTCGTACCCACAGGCGCCGGCCTCCCGGACAGCGGTGGGAGTGGCGGCCCGGCTGCCGACGAGAGCGACAGCACGTTCCAGCAGCGGCCGCAGCGGGGCGGTACCCCTCACCCATAGACCGAATGGACAGGTGGGGCCGAGATCGTGCAGGCCTTCGGGCCAGTCTTCGTCACCGGGGATGACGAAGCGGGCGGTCTCCTGGGCGGCCTTGAGCGCGGGGATGGGATGGAAGTGCTGAAGACGGCCGTTGCTCGTGAGCCGGGACCAGGCATCGGCAGGGTCGAATCCCGGCAGATGAGCGCCGACTTCGGCGGGGCTGATGTGACGGGCCAGAGCGGCCCGGGCGGCGCGCTCCTTCAGCTGCCGGTCGGTGGGGGTATTCACGGGTGGTGCTCCGTTCGTTGCGGTGTGACGGCGCCCCGACGGTGGGCGGCGGGGCGCTCGGGCGGGTCAGCTGGCGGCGTATGCGGACAGCAGGGCGTAGGCGGCGGCGATGGGTGCGTCGTGGAGTCCGACGGCGGCCCACGAGCGGGTGCGGGTGCCCTGGACGGACAGGAAGTGCCGCACGTTGAGGTGGCCACTCAGGTCGGTCAGGTCGGTGATCCGGGGAACGTTGCTGACGACGTGCCGGGCTGTCAGTCCAGGGAGTTGTGCGGCGAGTTCGTGCACCTCGGTCGGGAAGTGGTCGGGGACGGGGACCGGCGTGCAGACGTGGGGGAGCACCGAGGCGGTGATTCGGACGGCGTCCGGCAGGCTCAGGTGCGTGATGTTGACGTCCGCGCGGGTGTGGCTCTCGCGCGTTGAACGGACCTCTGCGCGCAGGGGGCGCCACTCCCCGGGCTGGAACTCGACGGTGGTGCTGCGGAAGTCCCCGCGCCGGTACTCGATGGTGGTGCGTTCGGGGCTGCCGTGGGCGATGGCGGGGATACCTGCGTCGCGCAGCGGCAGGGCGAGCACGCGCAGGGCGGCGACGGCGTTCATGCAGCCGAAGCGGGGCAGGAAGCGAGTGCGGAGCGCGTCGGCTATGCGGTGGGCCGTGGTGGAGTGCCCGGCGAGTGGGACGCGGGCGGTGACCTTCTCCAGCGGCGTGCGCGGATCGGTGCTGACGCTGATGGAGGCCGTCAGGTGTATATGGCTACCGGCCTTGTGGACCATGACCCGCATGCCGGTGGGGTGGACCACGAGAGGGCTGCTCAGGATGGCCTGGACCGTCCACGCGCCGCCGAGTTCGGCGGCGGTCTCGGTGACCAGGCCCAGCAAATCGGCGGGGACCAGGGACAGGTTCTCGTACACGGCGGTTCCCTTTTCGGGCAGGGCGCAGCAGCACGCGGGCG
>NZ_RSAJ01000224.1 GCF_003933965.1 Streptomyces sp. RP5T | reverse complement strand
GTCCCGTGTTCGCCCTGGCCGCCGCCGTCGTGGTGACCGCCGTGGCCACCGGCGTGACGCTGAGCCTGCTGTCCGACACCGGGTCCGGAGCCGCCGTGAACTCCTACGGGCCGCCGCCCGCCGCGCCCTCGCAGGCCCCGTCGGCCTCCCCGGGCACGGGCACCGTCCTCGCGACCGTCCGGCTGGAGAGCGTCGCCGCGGCCGGGAGCTGTGTCGCCGGTGCCTCGCCGGACGTCACCCCCGCGCCGGCCCCCTGCGACGGGGGCGCGGCCCAGCAGTGGCGGGTCGTCGACATCGAGGGCGGAGCCGTGGCACTGCGGCATGTGGCGTCCGGGGCCTGTCTGGACATCGCGGGCTACCGGGCCGTGGGCGACCCCATGCAGCTGCGGCCGTGCGCCTACCGCCAGGGGGCCCGCGCCCCCTTCCCCGAGGACCAGGCGTTCGTCCTCGGAACCCGCCCGGACAAGACGTTCACGCTGGTGTGCCAGGACAACCCGGCCATCGCCGTGGGGGTCGCCGACGGCGAGGTCCGCATGCTGCCGTCCGCGACAGCCGGCCGCGCGATCCGCTTCGCACCGGACGACGCCCTGGCGAAGGCGCTGGGCGGCTGAACCCACCTCCGGGACGCAGGACGGACAGCCTGCGAACAGGTGTCCAGAAGGACATCAACAGCTCACTGCCCGATATCGGGCAGGATTCTTGCGAAACGGCTCCTCGTGCCCCAGGATCTACCGGGTGCACGACGAACTCGTTGATCATCTGACGCGGTCCACGCCCCTCAGCCGGGGCGAGGCGCTGCGGGTGATCCAAGACGTGCTCGCCTTCTTCGACGAGACGACCGAGGACTACGTCCGTCGCCGCCACCGCGAGCTCCAGGCCCAGGGCCTGGTGAACGCGGAGATCTTCGGACGGATCGAGGCGGACCTGAAATATCGAGCGGTGGCGCCGCCGGAGCTGACGCTGAGGCAGCTGCGCCGCATGGTCTACGGCTAGGGGACACATCTACATGTGCGGAATTGTCGGATACATCGGGAAGCGTGATGTCGCCCCCCTGCTCCTGGAGGGCCTGCAGCGACTCGAGTACCGCGGCTACGACTCGGCGGGCATCGTCGTCACCTCGCCGAAGACGGCCGGGCTGAAGATGGTCAAGGCCAAGGGCCGGGTGCGCGACCTGGAGGCCAAGGTCCCGGCCCGCTTCAAGGGCACCACCGGCATCGCCCACACCCGCTGGGCCACCCACGGCGCCCCCTCCGACGTGAACGCCCACCCGCACCTGGACGCCGAGGGCAAGGTCGCCGTCGTCCACAACGGCATCATCGACAACGCCTCCGACCTGCGCCGCAAGCTGGAGGCGGACGGTGTCGAGTTCCTGTCCGACACCGACACCGAGGTCCTCGTCCACCTCATCGCGCGCTCCCAGGCGGAGAAGCTGGAGGACAAGGTCCGCGACACCCTGCGGGTGATCGAGGGCACCTACGGCATCGCCGTGATGCACGCCGACTTCGGCGACCGCATCGTGGTGGCCCGCAACGGCTCCCCGGTCGTCCTCGGCATCGGCGAGAAGGAGATGTTCGTCGCCTCCGACATCGCCGCGCTGGTCGCCCACACCCGGCAGATCGTGACGCTGGACGACGGCGAGATGGCCACCCTCAAGGCCGACGACTTCCGCACCTACACGACGGAGGGCACCCGTACGACGGCCGAGCCCACCACCGTCGAGTGGGAGGCCGCCTCCTACGACATGGGCGGCCACGACACCTACATGCACAAGGAGATCCACGAGCAGGCCGACGCCGTGGACCGCGTGCTACGCGGCCGCATCGACGACCGCTTCTCCACCGTGCACCTCGGCGGCCTGAACCTGGACGCCCGCGAGGCCCGCCAGATCCGCCGCGTGAAGATCCTGGGCTGCGGCACCTCGTACCACGCGGGCATGATCGGCGCCCAGATGATCGAGGAGCTGGCCCGCATCCCCGCCGACGCCGAGCCCGCCTCGGAGTTCCGCTACCGCAACGCGGTCGTCGACCCCGACACCCTCTACATCGCCGTCTCGCAGTCCGGTGAGACCTACGACGTCCTCGCGGCCGTCCAGGAGCTGAAGCGCAAGGGCGCGCGGGTGCTCGGCGTCGTCAACGTGGTCGGCTCGGCGATCGCCCGCGAGGCGGACGGCGGCATCTACGTGCACGCGGGCCCCGAGGTCTGCGTGGTCTCCACGAAGTGCTTCACCAACACCACGGTCGCCTTCGCCCTGCTCGCCCTGCACCTGGGCCGCACCCGCGACCTGTCGGTCCGCGACGGCAAGCGGATCATCGAGGGCCTGCGCAGGCTGCCCGCGCAGATCACCGAGATGCTGGAGCAGGAGGAGCACATCAAGAAGCTGGCCGAGCAGTACGCCGAGGCCCGATCGATGCTCTTCATCGGCCGCGTCCGGGGCTACCCGGTGGCCCGCGAGGCCTCCCTGAAGCTCAAGGAGGTCTCCTACATCCACGCCGAGGCCTACCCCGCCTCCGAGCTCAAGCACGGCCCGCTGGCCCTGATCGAGCCCGCCCTCCCGACGGTGGCGATCGTCCCCGACGACGACCTCCTGGAGAAGAACCGCGCCGCCCTGGAGGAGATCAAGGCCCGCAGCGGCAAGATCCTCGCGGTCGCCCACCAGCACCAGGAGAAGGCCGACGAGACCATCGTCGTCCCGAAGAACGAGGACGAGCTGGACCCGATCCTGATGGGCATCCCCCTCCAACTCCTCGCCTACCACACCGCGTTGGCCCTGGGCCGGGACATCGACAAGCCCAGGAACCTCGCGAAGTCGGTCACCGTGGAGTAGGCACCCGCGCAGCCGCCGACGGAACGGACCCCCACGTGATGCCACCTGGCACGGGGGGTCCGTCTCTGTTGCCGGGGAGCCGCCCAACACCCCGGCCCGCGCGGCCGATCGGTGGCCGTCACGCCCCAACCGGCAGCCCGTGACGGCTATATGCCCTTCACAAAAGCACAAACACCCCTACGCGCCGGTAGGTTCACACATCCCACCTGGGGGAACCGCGCGTCAGGGAATGACGATGACGGGCCGCTTCGCCCGCTTGGCGAGCCGCCCCGCGACGGAGCCGAAGATGCGCCCGACGATGCCGTGGGTGGAGCCGACGACGATCGCGTCCGCCTCGTACTCCTGCCCGACCTCCTCGAGTTCGTGGCAGATGTCGCCGCCGCGCTCGACGAGGATCCAGGGGACCTCGGTCAGATAGTCCGCGCAGGCGAGCTCCAGGCCGAGCACCTCGGTGCGGTGGTCCGGCACGTCGACGAAGACCGGTGGCTCGCAGCCGGCCCACACGGTGGTGGGCAGCCGGTTGGCGACATGCACGATGATCAGGCCCGAGCCGGAGCGATGGGCCATCCCGATCGCGTAGGCGAGGGCGCGCTCGCTGGAGGTGGAGCCGTCGAAGCCGACCACGACGCCGTGCTTGAAGGCGGGGTCGCAGGAACGGCGTGGCTCTTCCGCCGCCAGGGGCTCGGCCGCCGTGGGGTCGGCGACGGGCCGCTTGCGGTCCGCTGGTTCGAAGAATTCGTGACCGGCCATGGCTGTCTCGGCGTTGTGATCCTTGTATGGAAGGGACGACCGTGTGCGGCGGAGCTGTGTCCGGGAATCATCTTCCCAACCCCATACCCCCAAGGGTACGGCGGCAAGCCTCCTTAGCCCAGAGCCCGCCCCCCATGCGTGGGGGTTCCAGGGAGCATGCACGAGGGGCCGCCCGTCACGCAATGGTTGCTGCGTTGTACAGGCGGTTTGCACAGGATTCACGCGGCCGCCCTTGCCCCGGCAGACCCGGCGGCCCCCGCGCGGCCCCCCGGACGGCCCCTCGACACAGTGACCGAAGGGTCGAACACGCGTTGAACCCGTGGCCACGCCGCAGGGAGACGCCCCCAGGGAGCACGCGATGACCGGACACCGACCCCCTTCCGAGGACTCCGCCACGGACGTGATCCGCTGGGCGGCCTTCAGCTGCGTCCTCGTCCCCGTGGTGCTCGTCTGGTACGGCACCTCGCTGGCCGGCGCGACGGGCACCGCCCTCGGTCTCGCCGCCGTCACGGCCGTCTGCCGTATCCTCCTGCGCCAGTCGGAGCGCGGCGCGGCACATCCGCACGCCGAGGAGCCGGCACCCCGTCGTGGCCGCCGCCACCGGAGCGGCGGCGGGGCCCGTCGGGGCGGTCGTCACACCGGGGGAAATACACCGGTCGGCTGACCGGTTTCCATGCACCGCGACGATTCTTTTCAGCCAACTTCCGCGTTGGGCGTGTCCCTTGGTCCGACCACCCCTCAACCCCCGTTCCACCTGCACGGATAGGGTGTCCAGGGGCTCGCGCACCCTACGTGGATTAGCCACTGCCACAAGGCGCACTTCCCTGCACGGCCCACGAGTGCAACGCTTCGTGATCGAATGCTTTACGCCAAGTTGCCAAGTCGACAATGTGCCGGATGACGAACTGGTCACGCCGACACCACGGGACACAGTAGATTCGATCTTGACGTCTTACGGCGGGGGACTCGTGCAGGACCGAGGGGAAACGTGCAGGAGCGACACAACCGAGGAGCCGCGACCACCGAGGGGGGCTTAGCAGTATGAGCCACGACTCCACTGCCGCGCCGGAAGCCGCGGCCCGGAAGCTTTCCGGGCGACGCCGCAAGGAGATCGTCGCGGTGCTGCTGTTCAGCGGCGGCCCCATCTTCGAGAGTTCCATACCTTTGTCGGTGTTCGGGATTGACCGCCAGGACGCCGGCGTGCCGCGCTACCGCCTTTTGGTGTGCGGCGGCGAGGAAGGCCCACTGCGGACCACAGGGGGCCTGGAACTCACCGCACCGCATGGCCTGGAAGCGATCTCACGCGCGGGCACGGTCGTCGTACCGGCCTGGCGCTCGATCACTTCACCGCCGCCGGAGGAGGCGCTCGACGCACTGCGCCGGGCGCACGAGGAAGGCGCCCGCATAGTGGGACTGTGCACCGGCGCCTTCGTGCTGGCGGCGGCGGGCCTGCTGGACGGCCGCCCCGCGACCACACACTGGATGTACGCGCCGACGCTGGCCAAGCGCTATCCGTCGGTGCACGTGGATCCACGAGAACTCTTCGTGGACGACGGCGACGTACTGACCTCGGCCGGTACCGCGGCCGGAATCGACCTCTGTCTCCACATCGTGCGGACGGACCACGGCAACGAGGCGGCCGGCGCGCTGGCCCGCCGGCTCGTGGTCCCACCGCGCCGCTCGGGCGGTCAGGAGCGCTACCTCGACAGGTCTTTACCAGAGGAGATCGGCGCCGACCCGCTCGCCGAGGTCGTCGCCTGGGCGCTGGAGCACCTCCACGAGCAGTTCGACGTGGAGACGCTCGCGGCGCGGGCGTACATGAGCCGTCGTACGTTCGACCGCCGGTTCCGCTCGCTGACGGGCTCGGCGCCGCTGCAGTGGCTGATCACCCAGCGGGTGCTCCAGGCCCAGCGTCTCCTGGAGACGTCGGACTACTCGGTGGACGAGGTCGCGGGGCGCTGCGGCTTCCGCTCGCCGGTGGCGCTGCGCGGGCACTTCCGGCGGCAGCTGGGCTCGTCCCCGGCCGCCTACCGGGCCGCCTACCGGGCCCGCCGTCCGCAGGGTGACAAGCCGGTGGACAGCGACGGTCCGCTGGGGGGCCCGACGGGTCCCGCGCCCAGCCCGCCGGTGCAGCTGCACCCGGACAGCGGCCCCGTGCCGCTCCAGACCCGCCGCACCCCGGCCCCCGTGGGCCCGTCGTCGGACAACGGCCGCGAGCTCTACGCGACCGGCCGGGTGGGACTGCCGGGGCAGCGCAGCGGATCATGACGTCCTGACGCCGGGCGGGCACTTCCAGCCCGTCCGGCGTTCGAGGACGCGGCCCCTTGCGGGCCGATACGGGGGTCCAGAGGGCGGCAGCCCCTTGGTACGCGGACTGCGGCACCGGTCACCCCAAACGGCCAGGCCCGCTTTAGGGTGGTCGCATGAACGATCGCATGGTGTGGATCGACTGCGAGATGACCGGCCTCTCGCTGTCCGACGACGCTCTCATCGAGGTAGCCGCCCTCGTCACCGACTCCGAGCTCAACGTGCTCGGTGACGGCGTGGACATCGTCATCCGCCCGCCGGACCGGGCGCTGGAGACGATGCCGGAGGTGGTGCGTCAGATGCACACCGCGTCCGGGCTGCTAGAGGAGCTGTCCGGCGGCACGACCCTCGCCGAGGCCGAGGAGCAGGTCCTCGCCTACGTCCGCGAGCACGTCAAGGAGCCCGGCAAGGCCCCGCTGTGCGGCAACTCCGTGGGCACCGACCGCGGTTTCCTCCTCCGGGACATGCCCACCCTGGAGGACTACCTGCACTACCGGATCGTGGACGTCAGCTCCGTCAAGGAGCTCGCCCGGCGCTGGTACCCGCGGGCCTACTTCAACAGCCCGGACAAGAACGGCAACCACCGCGCCCTCGCCGACATCCGCGAGTCCATCGCGGAGCTGCGCTACTACCGCGAGGCGATCTTCGTCCCGCAGCCCGGGCCCGACTCCGACACCGCGAAGGCGATCGCCGCGAAGCACGTGCTGCCTGCGCAGTAAACCCGTGCGCGAGCACCCCTTCGGACCCTGTACACTTTTTCTCGGCCGGTCGGAGAAATCCGAACTGCCGAACATGGTGGGTGTAGCTCAGTTGGTAGAGCACCTGGTTGTGGTCCAGGTGGCCGCGGGTTCAAGTCCCGTCACTCACCCTCATCACCTCAGCCGGTGATCCTGGAGACAGGATCACCGGCTGAGGTCGTTTCAGGAGGCGGCGCCGACGGGCGTACGGCTGCACGGACGTGCCGGTCACGAGCGTGGCCCCCGGGCAGGCGACCGGCCACCGCCTCAGAACGGCGTGAGCCTCACGAAACCGGCCCCGCCGTGCCCACGGATCGCGTACGCCGCCCGACCGGTCCGAGATCCTTGCGTTCAACCTCTTGACGCACCAGGTCAGGACGACGCCCGGGGCACCAGCTCCGTGGCCAGGACGACCTGCCTGCGCTCCAGGTTCCGGGACACCGCCGGGCGGCGGTCGGCGATCTCCGAGAGGAGCAGGTCGATCATGTGCCGGCCCATCTCCTCGATGGGCTGGCGGACGCTGGTGAGGGGCGGGTCCATGTGGCGGGCTATGGCCGAATCGTCGTAGCCGACCAGGGCCACGTCCGAGGGGATGCCACGGCCCTCCTCGCGCAGGACCTGGCGGGCGCCGGCCGCCATGACGTCCGAGCCGGCGAAGACCGCGTCCAGGTCGGGGCGGCGGGCCAGCAGCTTCGTCATCGCCCGGCGGCCGCCCTCCTCGGTGAAGTCACCGGGCTCGATCAGCCGCTCGTCCACCTCGTGGCCGGCGTCCCGCAGCGCGTCCCTGTAGCCGTCGACGCGCCGCTGGGCGCCGTAGACGTCGAGGCGGCCGGTGATGTGCGCGATCGTGCGGCGGCCGCCCGCCAGCAGGTGCTCCACGGCCGAGCGGCCGCCGCCGTAGTTGTCGGAGTCCACCGACGGGAGCGTCTCGGCGGCCGAGCGCGGGCCGCTGATCACCGCCGGGATCTCCAGCTGGGACAGCAGGTCGGGGAGCGGGTCGTCGGCGTGGACCGACACCAGCAGGACGCCGTCGACCCGGTGGGCGGCCAGGTACTGGGCCAGCCGCTGCCGTTCCCGGTCGCTGCCCGCGAAGATCAGCAGGAGCTGCATCTCGGTCTCGGAGATCTCGGCACCGACGCCCTTGAGCATGTCCGAGAAGTACGGCTCCGCGAAGAACCGGGTCTCCGGCTCGGGCACGACCAGCGCGATGGCGTCCGTGCGGTTGGCCGCCAGGGCGCGCGCGGCCGTGTTGGGGACGTACCCGAGTTCCGCCACCGCCGCCTCGACCGCCGCCCGGGTGGCGTCACTGACCCGGGGCGAGCCGTTGATCACCCGGGAAACGGTCCCGCGGCCGACGCCGGCGCGCGCGGCGACCTCTTCGAGGGTGGGCCGGCCACCGCTTCGGCTCCGCGCTCCGTGGCTTGCCATTGGGCTCCGCCTTCCCCGCCGTGTCTCTTAGCTGGCCTGGAATCTAACAGTCCCGCCTGCTCCAGTGGCTGTCACGGGGGCTGCCGACCCCGCACCCCCGCTTCGGTCCGGACCGCTCCGCCCTCGGTCGCCGGACGGACCGAGCGGGTCCAGTTAACGGGCTGATAACTGAACGCATCTCTCCGCGTCGACTCCCTTGACACCCTCGCTCCAACCCGCGAACCTTCAACACATCACCGATGGGAGCGCTCCCACGGTACCTGACACATAAATATCCCGCACGTTCCCCGCCCGAGCCGCAGCATGAACTAACGGGTCCAACAACGCAGTTGGCCGGGGGGTCGGCACGTCAGGCAACAGGAGGACGCAATGCGCACGACTACCCGCCGGTCCCACCGGCTGTTGGCCCTGGCGGCCGTCACCGCACTGGCCACGGGAGTGCTGGCCGGCTGTTCCAGCGACTCCGACGACAGTGACTCGTCGGGGACCGGCAACAACTCCGGCGGCGGCAAGACAACGCTGACCATCGGCACCTTCGGGGTCTTCGGCTACAAGCAGGCCGGGCTCTACGACGAGTACATGAAGTCACACCCCGGCATCACCATCAAGGAGAACGTCACCACCCGTACCGACGTCTACTGGCCGAAGGTCCTCACCCGGCTGCAGGCCGGCTCCGGCACCGACGACATCCAGGCCATCGAGGTCGGCAACATCACCGAGGCCGTGCAGACGCAGGGCTCCAAGTTCGTGGACCTCGGCAAGGACGTCGACAAGTCGCAGTGGCTGGACTGGAAGAACGCCCAGGCCACCACCCCCGACGGCAAGCTCATCGGCCTCGGCACCGACATCGGCCCGATGGCGATCTGCTACCGCAAGGACCTGTTCGCCAAGGCCGGTCTGGAGACCGACCGCACCAAGCTCGCCGCGCAGTGGAAGGGCGACTGGAACAAGTACGTCGACCTCGGCAAGCAGTACATGAAGAAGGCGCCCAGCGGCACCAAGTTCGTGGACTCGGCCTCCTCCGTCTACAACGCGGTCCTCAACGGTGAGAGCGAGCGCTACTACGACAAGAGCGGCGAGGTCGTCTGGGACAAGTCCCAGGGCGTGAAGAACGCCTGGGACGTCGCGATGTCCGTGGCCACCAGCAACATGTCGGCGAAGCTCAAGCAGTTCGACAAGCCGTGGGACCAGGGCTACGCGAACGCCTCCTTCGCCACGGTGGCCTGCCCCGCCTGGATGATCGGTTACATCCAGGAGAAGTCCGGTGAGGCCGGCAAGGGCAAGTGGGACGTGGCGGCCGCGCCGACCGCGGGCAACTGGGGCGGCTCGTTCATCGGCGTGCCGACGGCGGGCAAGCACCAGAAGGAGGCCATCGAGCTCGCGAAGTGGCTGACCGCGCCCGAGCAGCAGGCCAAGGTCTTCGCCAAGCAGGCCAGCTTCCCGTCGACCCCGTCGGCGTACTCCACCCTGAAGCCGGCCGCCGCCACCACGGAGTTCTTCAGCAACGCGCCGATCACGCAGATCTTCTCCGACTCGGCGAAGACCATCCCGGCGCAGGTCTTCGGCGTCAAGGACCAGCCGATCAACACCGCGCTGACCGACATCGGCATCCTCCAGGTCGAGCAGAAGGGCAAGTCCCCCGAGCAGGGCTGGGACGCTGCCACGAACGAGATCAAGGACGTGCTCGGCCAGTGACAAGCCCCAAGCAGGCACTCGCGCATCCCGCGTCGAGCGTCGAGGCCGCGCCCGGCTCCCAGCCGGGCGCGGCCCGGGGCGCTGACGGTCGCGGTACGCCGCCCGAGGGCAAGGGCCCCTGGCGCAGCCGGCTGTACCGCTGGGACATGAAGGCGTCTCCGTACGTGTTCATCGCCCCCTTCTTCGTCATCTTCGGGGCGTTCTCGCTGGTCCCGCTGCTGTACACGGCCTGGTACTCGCTGCACGACGTGCAGCTGTCCTCGCTGGACACCCAGACCTGGGCGGGCCTGGACAACTACAAGAACCTGCTGTCCTCGGACTTCTTCTGGAACGCCCTCAAGAACACCTTCACCATCGGTGTGATCTCGACCGTGCCGCAGCTGATGGCGGCCATCGGGCTGGCCCATCTGCTCAACTACAAGCTGCGCGGCTCGACCGTGTGGCGGGTCGTGATGCTGACCCCGTACGCCACCTCGGTGGCGGCGGCGACCCTCGTCTTCACGCTGCTGTACTCGTGGGACGGCGGCATGATCAACTGGCTCCTCGACTTCGTCGGGATCGATCCGATCAACTGGCGTGAGTCCGACTGGGGTTCGCAGTTCGCGGTCTCCTCGATCGTGATCTGGCGGTGGACCGGCTACAACGCGCTGATCTACCTCGCGGCGATGCAGGCCATCCCGGCCGACCTGTACGAGTCGGCGGCGATCGACGGGGCCAACCGCTGGCAGCAGTTCCGGCACGTGACGGTCCCGCAGCTCCGGCCGACCATCCTGTTCACGGTGGTGGTGTCCACCATCGGCGCGACCCAGCTCTTCGGCGAGCCCCTGCTGTTCGGCGGGGTGAGCGGTTCCAAGGGCGGCTCCGAGCACCAGTACCAGACGCTCGGCCTGTACATGTACGACCAGGGCTGGATCATCGGCAACCTCGGCAAGGCGTCCGCGATCGCCTGGTCGATGTTCCTGATCCTGTTGATCATCGCCGCGATCAATCTGCTGGTCACCCGACGGCTGAGGAAGTCCCAATGACCACCAGTGAACTGACGTTGCCCCAGGCGGGCGGCAAGGGACGCCGGTCCCGTCGGGTGATGGGGGCGGGCAAGCAGCTGCACGCCGGCCCGGTCACCTACCTCGTCCTCGCGCTCTTCGCGCTGATCTCGCTGGCGCCCCTGGTGTGGACGGCGATCGCCGCCTCGCGCACCGACCGCAGGCTCGCCGAGACACCGCCGCCGCTGTGGTTCGGCGGGAACCTGTTCAAGAACATGCAGACCGCCTGGGACGAGGCCGGGCTCGGCACCGCCATGGTGAACAGCGTGGTCGTGGCGGGTGCCATCACGATCAGCACGGTGCTGTTCTCCACGCTCGCCGGGTTCGCCTTCGCCAAGCTGCGGTTCAGGTTCTCCGGTTTCCTGCTGCTGCTGACGATCGGCACGATGATGATCCCGCCGCAGCTGGCGGTCGTACCGCTGTACCTGTGGATGGCGGACCTCGGCTGGTCGAACCAGCTCCAGACGGTGATCCTGCCGACCCTGGTGACGGCGTTCGGCACCTTCTTCATGCGGCAGTACCTGGTGCAGGCGCTGCCCACGGAGCTGATCGAGGCGGCCCGGGTGGACGGGGCGAGCAGCATCCGGGTGGTGTGGCACGTGGTGTTCCCGGCGGCGCGGCCCGCGATGGCCGTGCTCGGTCTGCTGACCTTCGTGTTCGCCTGGAACGACTTCCTGTGGCCGATCATCGCCCTGAACCAGCAGAACCCGACCGTGCAGGTGGCCCTCAACTCGCTCGGCACCGGCTACGTCCCCGACCAGGCCGTGATCATGGCGGGTGCGTTCCTCGGCACGCTGCCGCTGCTGATCGCCTTCCTCCTGTTCGGCAAGCAGATCGTGGGCGGCATCATGCAGGGCGCGATCAAGGGCTGACGCCTCGTCCATCGGCCTTCCCCCGACGGTTTCCGGGGCCGGACCGCAGCCGCTCCGGCCCCTCTCCTCTTCCCCTCCCCCCTCTATCTGTCGGTCTTTCCCTGACCTCCGATGGGAGCGCTTTCATGCCCGATTCCGCATCGCCGGAGACCCCGGTGACCTTTCCCCCCGCCTTCCTCTGGGGTGCCGCGACCTCCGCGTACCAGATCGAGGGGGCGGTGCGGGAGGACGGCCGTACGCCCTCCATCTGGGACACCTTCAGCCACACCCCGGGCAAGACCGCCGGCGGCGAGCACGGTGACATCGCTGTCGACCACTACCACCGCTACCGCGACGACGTGGCGCTCATGGCCGACCTGGGCCTGACGGCGTACCGCTTCTCGATCTCCTGGTCCCGGGTGCAGCCGACCGGACGCGGCCCCGCGGTCCAGCGTGGCCTGGACTTCTACCGCCGTCTCGTGGACGAGCTGCTCGCGCGCGGCATCAAGCCGGCCGTGACGCTCTACCACTGGGACCTGCCCCAGGAGCTGGAGGACGCGGGCGGCTGGCCGGAGCGCGACACCGCGTACCGCTTCGCCGAGTACGCGCAGATCGTCGGGGAGGCGCTCGGCGACCGGGTGGAGCAGTGGATCACCCTCAACGAGCCCTGGTGCGCGGCCTTCCTGGGCTACGCCTCCGGGGTGCACGCGCCGGGCCGTACCGACCCCGCGGCCTCGCTGAAGGCGGCGCACACGCTGAACCTGGCGCACGGGCTGGGCACGTCGGCCCTGCGCGCCTCGATGCCGGCCCGCAACACGGTGGCGCTCAGCCTCAACTCCTCGGTCGTCAGGCCCCTCTCGCAGGACGCGGCGGACCTGGCGGCGGCGCGGAAGATCGACGACCTGGCCAACGGGGTCTTCCACGGGCCGATCCTGCACGGGGCGTATCCGCAGACGCTGATCGCGGCCACGGAGCCGATCACGGACTGGTCGTTCGTCGAGGACGGCGACCTGGCCCTGATCCACCAGCCGCTCGACGCGCTGGGCCTCAACTACTACACGCCCGCGCTGGTCTCGGCGGCCGACCCGAACGCGCCCGCCCCGCGCGCCGACGGCCACGGCAGCAGCGACCACTCCCCCTGGCCCGGCGCGGACGACGTCACCTTCCACCAGACTCCGGGCGAGCGGACGGAGATGGGCTGGACGATCGACCCGACGGGCCTGCACGACCTGATCATGCGCTACACCCGTGAGGCCCCGGGCCTGCCCCTCTACATCACGGAGAACGGCGCGGCCTACGACGACAAGCCCGACCCCGACGGCCGCGTCCACGACCCCGAGCGCATCGCCTACCTGCACGGCCACCTCGCCGCGGTCCGCCGCGCGATCGCCGACGGCGCGGACGTCCGCGGCTACTACCTGTGGTCCCTGCTGGACAACTTCGAGTGGGCGTACGGCTACGAGAAGCGATTCGGCGCCGTCTACGTCGACTACACCACGCTGGAACGGACACCCAAGTCCAGTGCCCTGTGGTACGGCCGGGCCGCCCGCTCGGGCACGCTCCCGGAGGTCGACAGCATCCAGTAGCCACCGCGGGGACGGGGGACGGGGAAGG
>NZ_RSAJ01000223.1 GCF_003933965.1 Streptomyces sp. RP5T | reverse complement strand
GGCGTGAACTCGGCGGCGTCCACCTCGACACCGCAGCCCCGCCGACACCGCGTCCCCGGAGGCCGAGCCGCTCTACGCCTCCCTCGGCTTCGTCCTCAAGCCCGACCCCACGATGATGCTGACCCTCTGAGCGGCTTAGGCTCGACGGCATGTCCCTGCAGAGCCTCGCGTTGATCGAGAACTGGCCGGTTCCCACCGCTGCGGCGGGGGTGGTCCGCGCCGACGGCACGGTCCTCGGCACCCACGGTCCGGCCGCCCACCGCTTCCCCCTGGCCTCGGTCACCAAGCCGCTCGCCGCGTACGCCGTCCTCGTCGCGTACGAGGAGGGGGCGGTCGAGCTCGACGAGCCGGCCGGGCCGAGCGGATCGACGGTGCGTCATCTGCTCGCGCACACCTCGGGGCTGGCCTTCGACGAGCACCGGGTGACCGCTCCCGCGGGCGAGCGCCGGCTGTACTCGAACGCGGGCTTCGAGCAGCTCGGCGACCATGTCGCCAAGGCCACCGACATCCCGTTCGCGGAGTATCTGCGGCAGGCGGTCCTGGAGCCGCTGGGCATGACGTCGACGTCCCTGGAGGGCTCCCCCGCGAAGGACGGCGTGTCGACGGTGGAGGATCTCCTCCGGTTCGCGGCGGAGGTGCAGGCACCGAGGCTGCTGGATCCGCGCACGGTCGCGGAGGCGATGACCGTCCAGTACCCGGGCACCAAGGGCGTACTGCCCGGCTACGGCCACCAGAACCCCAACGACTGGGGCCTGGGCTTCGAGATCCGCGACGGCAAGTCCCCGCACTGGACGGGGAGTTCCTCCTCCCCGCGCACCTTCGGGCACTTCGGCCAGGCCGGCACGTTCCTGTGGGTCGACCCGGACGCGCGGGCGGCCTGCGTGGCGCTGACGGACCGCGCGTTCGGGCCGTGGGCGATCGAGGCGTGGCCGGCGTTCACCGACGCCGTCCTGGCCGAGCTCTAGGACATCTCCCACACCAGCACTTCGGCCGGGGTCACCGCCACCACGTCCAGCTCCTCGGCGCCGATGACCCGGGCCGCGTCACCGGCCCCCAGCTCCTCGCCGTCCAGCAGCACCGCGCCGCGCACGACATGGACGTACAGGTGGCGCCCGTCCGGCACCGCCGTCCGCTCCCCCGCACCCAGCCGCCGCACGTGCAGCATCGCGCCCGCCTCCGGGATCGCGTACGGCGTCGAGTCGGCGATCCCGCGGACGATCTCGTACGACGGCTCGCCGCCGGGCGTGCGGGGGGCCAGCCAGGTCTGCACGAAGGTCAGCGGGGTCTCGCCGTCGTTGCGCTCGACGTGCCGGACGCCCGCCGCGGCGCTCAGCCGCTGCACGTCACCGGGCCGCACGACCGTCTCGTGGCCGGTGGAGTCGCGGTGCGTCAGCTCGCCCTCGACCACCCACGTCACGATCTCGGTGTGGCTGTGCGGATGTTCGTCGAACCCGGCGCCGGGCAGCAGCCGCTCCTCGTTGCAGGCGATCAGCGCGCCGAACCGGAGGTTGTCGGGGTCGTAGTGCGGACCGAACGAGAAGGCGTGCCACGACTCGATCCCGGTCCCGGGGTCCCCGCCTGGGTAGCGCTCCGTCGCGCGCCGTACGTCCGTCACGGGACCACGGTAGTGGCAGGGCGGCCCGCCGGTGGGGCGTCAGTCGGTACCCGGCGGCGCGCACTGACGTCCGGATAAGGCAGTCTTGTCCCCGTGCCCGAACCCGAACACCGCAAGTCCGACCCCGCCGCACGCGGCACCCACGCCCATGCCGCGACGCTGAGGCGGCTGGAGAAGTCGTCCGGGTCTCTCGCGCAGCAGGCCATCACACGCATGGACGAGACGCTGCCGTGGTACCGGGCCATGCCGCCGGAGAACCGTTCCTGGATCGGGCTGGTCGCCCAGGCCGGTATCGCGGCCTTCACCGAGTGGTTCCGGCACCCGGACGCCCCGCAGGCCATCTCCACCGACGTGTTCGGCACCGCTCCGCGTGAGCTGACCCGGGCCATCACGCTGCGGCAGACCGTGGAGATGGTGCGCACCACGATCGAGGTCATGGAGAGCGCGATCGACGAGGTCGCCGCCCCCGGTGACGAGTCGGTGCTGCGGGAGGCGCTGCTCGTGTACGCCCGCGAGATCGCCTTCGCCACCGCGCAGGTCTACGCCCAGGCCGCCGAGGCACGCGGTGCCTGGGACGCCCGGCTGGAGTCCCTGGTCGTCAACGCGGTGCTCAGCGGGGAGGCCGACGAGGGGGCCGTGAGCCGGGCGGCGGCTCTCGGGTGGAACGCGCCCGAACATGTCTGTGTCGTGCTCGGCACCGCCCCCGACGGGGACTCCGAGCTGACCGTGGAGGCGATCCGGCGAGCCGCCCGGCACGCCAAGCTCCAGGTGCTGACCGGGGTGCTCGGGGCCCGGCTCGTCGTGATCGCGGGCGGCAGCGACAACCCGCTCGCCGTGGCCAAGTCGCTGATCGGGCCCTATGCGGCCGGACCCGTGGTCGCCGGGCCCGTGGTGCCCGATCTGCTGGCCGCGACCCGGTCCGCGCAGGCGGCCGCCGCCGGGCTCAAGGCGTGTTCGGCCTGGCAGGACGCCCCGCGCCCGGTCCTGGCGGACGACCTGCTTCCGGAACGCGCGATGGCCGGTGATCCCCGTGCGCGCGAGCAGTTGGTGGAGGAGATCTACAGACCGCTGGAGGAGGCCGGTTCCGCGCTCCTGGAGACGCTCGCCGTCTACCTCGAACAGGCGTCCAGTCTGGAGGGTGCGGCCCGGATGCTCTTCGTGCATCCGAACACCGTGCGCTACCGGCTTCGACGTGTGACTGACGTCACCGGCTGGTCACCCTCCGATGTTCGTTCGGCGTTCACCCTGCGGATCGCGCTCATCCTGGGGCGTCTGGCCGACGGAGATCCCCAGCCCTAGGCTTTTGTCGGGGGCCCACAAAACCCCTACCTGTTCTTCGTCCCTGTCCCCACGGGCGGCTTGGGCCGCCCTCAAGAGAGAGTGTGAGAGTGCTCGTACTCGTCGCTCCCGGCCAGGGCGCCCAGACGCCCGGCTTCCTGACCCCCTGGCTCGAACTCCCCGGTGCCGCCGACCGCGTCGCCGCGTGGTCCGACGCCATCGGACTGGACCTCGCCCACTACGGCACACAGGCCGACGCGGACGCCATCCGCGACACCTCCGTGGCCCAGCCGCTGCTGGTCGCGGCCGGGATCCTGTCCGCCGCGGCACTCGGTGACATGGCCACGATCGCCCCGGGCGCCGTCGCCGGGCACAGTGTCGGTGAGATCACCGCCGCCGCCTTCGCGGGCGTCCTGGACGACTCCGCCGCCCTCACCCTCGTCCGCAGGCGGGGTCTGGCCATGGCCGACGCCGCCGCGATCACCGAGACCGGCATGTCGGCGCTGCTCGGCGGCGACCCCGAGGTCTCCGTCGCGCACCTGGAGAAGCTGGGCCTGACCCCGGCCAACGTCAACGGCGCCGGACAGATCGTCGCCGCGGGCACGCTGGAGCAGCTCGCCGTGCTGAACGACGACAAGCCCGAGGGCGTCCGCAAGGTCGTCCCGCTGAAGGTCGCCGGCGCCTTCCACACGCACCACATGGCCCCCGCGGTCGACGCGCTGGCCAAGGCCGCCGCCGATCTGTCGCCGGCCGACCCGAAGGTCACGTACGTCTCGAACAAGGACGGGCGGACCGTCGCCACCGGCACCGAGGTGCTGGAGCGGCTGGTCGGCCAGGTCGCCAACCCGGTCCGCTGGGACCTGTGCATGGAGACCTTCAAGGAGCTCGGCGCCACCGCGATCATCGAGGTCTCCCCCGGCGGCACGCTGGTCGGCCTCGCCAAGCGCGCGCTGCCCGGTGTGAAGACGCTGGCGCTCAAGACCCCCGACGACCTCGACGCTGCTCGCGAGCTCATCGCCGAGCACAGTGCCTGAGAAGGAGCACGAGAGCATGTCGAAGATCAGGCCCAGCAAGGGCGCCCCGTACGCGCGCATCCTCGGTGTCGGCGGCTACCGCCCGACCCGGGTCGTGCCGAACGAGGTGATCCTCGAGACGATCGACTCGTCCGACGAGTGGATCCGCTCGCGCTCCGGCATCCAGACCCGGCACTGGGCGAACGACGAGGAGACCGTCGCCGCCATGTCGATCGAGGCGTCCGGCAAGGCGATCGCCGATGCCGGGATCTCCGCCGAGCAGATCGGCGGCGTGATCGTCTCGACCGTCTCCCACTTCAAGCAGACCCCGGCCGTGGCGACGGAGATCGCCGACAAGCTGGGCACGGCCAAGGCCGCCGCCTTCGACATCTCGGCCGGCTGCGCGGGCTTCGGCTACGGCCTCACGCTCGCCAAGGGCATGATCGTCGAGGGCTCGGCAGAGTACGTCCTCGTCATCGGCGTGGAGCGGCTGTCCGACCTGACCGACCTGGAGGACCGCGCCACGGCCTTCCTGTTCGGCGACGGGGCCGGCGCGGTCGTCGTGGGCCCCTCCCCGGAACCCGCCATCGGCCCCACGATCTGGGGCTCCGAGGGCGACAAGTCCGAGACGATCAAGCAGACCGTGGCGTGGAACGAGTACGACAGCTCCACGGACAAGTTCCCTGCGATCACGCAGGAGGGCCAGGCGGTGTTCCGCTGGGCCGTGTTCGAGATGGCGAAGGTCGCCCAGCAGGCGCTGGACGTGGCCGGAATCAGCCCGAGCGAGCTGGACGTCTTCATTCCCCACCAGGCCAACGAGCGGATCATCGACTCGATGGTGAAGACGCTGAAGCTGCCGGAGCACGTCACGGTCGCGCGTGACGTGCGCACCACCGGCAACACCTCGGCCGCCTCGATCCCGCTCGCGATGGAGCGGCTCCTGGCGACCGGCGAGGCGAAGAGCGGCGACACCGCGCTCGTCATCGGATTCGGGGCGGGTCTCGTCTACGCCGCCACTGTCGTTACCCTCCCCTAGGCACTCCGTGCCGGATCAACCGGTCCGGGACGGGAAGCACTGCCAACCCTCTGGATAAGAAAACGAAGGAGCGCCACCATGGCCGCCACTCAGGAAGAGATCGTCGCCGGTCTCGCCGACATCGTGAACGAGATCGCCGGCATCCCGGTTGAGGACGTCCAGCTGGACAAGTCCTTCACCGACGACCTGGACGTCGACTCGCTGTCCATGGTCGAGGTCGTCGTCGCCGCCGAAGAGCGCTTCGACGTCAAGATCCCGGACGACGACGTCAAGAACCTCAAGACGGTCGGCGACGCGACCGACTACATCCTCAAGCACCAGGCCTGAGTCCCCCGGGCTCCCTGAGGAGCCCTCCAGGCCGGACCTGCCGGCCCCGCCACCCGGCGGTGGCGCCGCTTAATCCTCGTAACGTTGGAGAAAGATTTCCCGTGAGCCCGACCAATCGCACCGTGGTCGTCACCGGTATCGGCGCAACCACACCGCTGGGTGGCGACGCAGCCTCTACCTGGGAGGGTCTGGTCGCCGGCAAGTCCGGCGTCAAGCCCCTGGAGCAGGAGTGGGCCGCCGACCAGGCGGTCCGCATCGCCGCGCAGATCGCGGTGGAGCCGACCGAGGTCATTCCCCGGCCGCAGGCCCGCCGGCTGGACCGCTCGGCGCAGTTCGCGCTGATCGCGGCCAAGGAAGCCTGGGCCGACGCCGGTTTCGAGGGCAAGGCCGGTGAGGACGGCTCGGTCGGCGAGGTCGACCCGGACCGTCTCGGCGCCGTCATCGCCTCCGGCATCGGCGGTGTCACCACCCTGCTCGACCAGTACGACGTGCTCAAGGAGAAGGGCGTCCGCCGCGTCTCCCCGCACACCGTGCCGATGCTGATGCCCAACAGCCCCTCCGCCAACGTGGGTCTGCTCGTCGGGGCCCGCGCGGGTGTGCACACCCCGGTCTCCGCCTGCGCCTCGGGCGCCGAGGCCATCGGCTACGCCATCGAGATGATCCGTACCGGCCGCGCCGACGTCGTCGTCGCCGGTGGTACGGAGGCGGCGATCCACCCGCTGCCCATCGCCGCGTTCGGCAACATGATGGCGATGTCCAAGAACAACGAGAACCCCGAGGGCGCCTCGCGTCCCTACGACGTCGCCCGGGACGGTTTCGTCCTCGGTGAGGGTGCCGGTGTCGTCGTCCTGGAGTCCGCCGAGCACGCCGCCAAGCGCGGGGCGCGGGTGTACGCCGAGGCGGTCGGGCAGGGCATCTCCGCCGACGCCCACGACATCGTGCAGCCGGAGCCCGAGGGCCGCGGCATCTCGCACGCGCTGCAGAACCTGCTGGACCGCACCGACCTGGACCCGGCGGAGATCGTGCACGTCAACGCGCACGCCACGTCGACCCCGGCCGGTGACATCGCCGAGCTCAAGGCGCTGCGCAAGGTCTTCGGCGACGACGCCGACCACATGGCGGTGTCCGCCACCAAGTCGATGACCGGTCACCTGCTCGGTGGCGCGGGCGGCGTGGAGACGGTCGCGGCCGTCCTCGCCCTCTACCACCGGGTGGCTCCGCCGACCATCAACGTGGAGAACCTCGACCCGGAGGCGGAGGCCAACGCCGACATCGTCCGCGGCGAGGCCCGCAAGCTGCCCGTGGAGGGCCGTATCGCCGCGCTGAACGACTCGTTCGGGTTCGGCGGGCACAACGTGGTGCTGGCGTTCCGTACGGTCTGAGAACCGTCCCTACGCAGCGGAAGGGCCCTCACTGATCGGTGGGGGCCCTTCCGCTGCGTGCGGAGTGGCTCAGACGACCTGGTGCAGCCAGCGGACCGGGGCGCCCTCGCCCGCGTACCGGAAGGGCTCCAGCTCGTCGTCCCAGGGCTTGCCGAGCAGCTTGGCCAGCTCGGCCTCCAGATCCGTCTCGCCCTGCTGCGAGCGGGTCAGGGCCGCGCGCAGGCGGTCCTCCGGGATCAGGATGTCGCCGTGGATGCCGGTGACGGCGTGGAAGATGCCCAGTTCGGGGGTGCAGCTGTAGCGCTCGCCCTCCGCGGTGGGGCAGGGCTCGGCCGTGACCTCGAAGCGCAGCAGGTGCCAGCCTCTGAGGGCGGAGGCGAGCTTGGACGCCGTGCCCGCCTCGCCCTTCCAGGAGAACTCCGAGCGCCAGGTGCCCGGCGCGGCCGGCTGCCGGATCCAGTCGAGGTTGACGCGCGTGCCGAGCACCCCGGCGACGGCCCACTCGACGTGCGGGCACAGCGCGCGCGGCGCGGAGTGCACGTACAGAACTCCACGTGTCGTCACCGGGACCTCCGGGCAGAGCGGGACAGTCTTGCTGGCTGGCATGGCGGCGATGGCAGGCAGCCACGTTGATGGCGAGGCTACCGTGCGGCGGCGCAAGGAGTGTGACGTACCGTCGGTCCCGGTGCCCCGAAACGCCCGCCATTCACCCGGCAGGACGCTGATACGGGTGCCGATCGTTCCCACGGGACCGCCGGGAACCCCCGCGCGTTGTCATGAGGGGACCACCATTTTCACGAGGGGAACACCACGGATGCGGAAGCAGGGCCACCGCTCGCGGGCCGTCGTCGCCGTCCTGACGGCGGCTCTTGTGGGCGTCGCCGGCTGCGACGCCGTGGGCGGCGACGCGGCCGGGCCGACGCCGAAGGCCAAGCCGTCGCCGAAGCCGGCCCCGGCGTGGGACAGCAGTCCGGCCTCGATCGCCGCCGTCGGCGACTCCATCACCCGCGGCTTCGACGCGTGCGGGGTCCTGACGGACTGCCCGGACGTGTCCTGGGCCACCGGGAGCAGTACCCAGGTCGACTCGCTGGCGGTACGGCTGCTGGGGCGGACGAAGGCGGCCGGGCGCAGCTGGAACCACGCGGTGTCCGGGGCGCGGATGGCCGACCTGTCCCCGCAGATGGCCCAGGCGGCCGCGCACGGGCCGGAGCTGGTCACCGTGATGGTCGGCGCCAACGACGCCTGCCGTGACTCCACCGCGGCGATGACGCCGGTCTCGGACTTCCGGGCCGGCTTCGAGGACGCGCTCGGCGTGCTGCGCAAGCGGGCGCCCAAGGCGCAGGTGTACGTGGCGAGCGTGCCGAACCTCAAGCGGCTGTGGTCCCAGGGCCGCGCCAACCCGCTGGGCAAGCAGGTGTGGAAGCTGGGCCTGTGCCCGTCGATGCTGGCCGACGCGGACGCCGTGGACCCGGCGGCGACCGAGCGGCGGGACACCGTGCAGAAGCGGGTGGAGGCCTACAACCTGGTGCTGAAGCAGGTGTGCGCAAAGGACGAGCGGTGCCGGTACGACGGGGGCGCGGTGTACGACTACCGGTTCGGCACCGATCAGCTCAGTCACTGGGACTGGTTCCACCCGAGTGTGAACGGACAGGCGAGGCTGGCGGAGATCGCGTACCGCAGGATCAGCTCCGTATCCTAAAGTTCCGCACATGAACGAACTCTTCGCCACACTTCCCGACGGCACCCCGGTGCACCGCTGGACCCTGGAGCGCGCGGGCGTCCGGGTGCGGATCCTGTCGTACGGCGGGATCGTGCAGTCCGTCGAGGTCCCGGACCGGGACGGGCGGACGGCGGACGTGGTGCTGGGCTTCGCCGGCCTGGAGGGGTATCTGGAGCACCCGGAGCCGTATCTGGGGGCCTTCGTCGGGCGGTACGCCAACCGGATCGCGGGCGCCCGCTTCGAGCTGGACGGGGTGACGTACGCGCTCGCGCCCAACAACGCCCCCAACTCCCTGCACGGCGGCGAGAACGGCTTCGACAAGCGGGTGTGGGACATGGAGCCCGCCGGTGAGCACGGGGTGCGGCTGAGCCGGGTCAGCCCGCACGGCGAGGAGGGCTTCCCCGGGCGCCTGGAGGTGTCGGGGACGTACGAGCTGGACGAGTCGGGTGCGCTGCGGATCTCGTACGAGGCGGTCACCGACGCGCCGACCCACGTGAACCTGACCAACCACAGCTACTTCAACCTGGCCGGCTCCGGGAACGCGGGCGGGCACGAACTGCGCCTCGACGCCTCGCGGTTCACCCCGGTCGACGCGGATCTGATCCCGACCGGGGTCGAGGAGGTCGCGGGCACCCGGTTCGACTTCCGTCGGGCGCGCAAGGTCGGCGCGGGCTACGACCACAACTTCGTCCTCGACAAGGGGCGCACCGAACAGGCCGTGGAGGTCGCCGAGTTGTACGACCCGGCGTCCGGGCGGGTGCTGAGGGTCGCGACCACCGAGCCGGGGCTCCAGCTGTACACCGCGGACCACCTGGGCGAGCCCTTCTCCCCCGGCGACGGCATCGCGCTGGAGACCCAGCACTTCCCCGACTCCCCGAACCGCCCGGAGTTCCCGGGCACGGTGCTGCGGCCGGGTGAGGTCTACCGCTCGCAGACGGTGTACGGCTTCTCCAGCCGGTAGCGGCGAACGAGCCCCGGCCCAGGGGTCAGGTCCCGGGCCGGGGCTGCCTGTGTGGGGCTGTGCCCGCTGTGATCAGACGTTAATCGTCGCGGTGACCCGGCGGTCGCCGATCGAGCGCCCCACCTGTATTTCGTACGAACCCTTCACATACGACCACGATGAGGTCTTCTCGTCCCAGATCTCGAAGGCCCGGCGCGGGATCTCCACGGTGACCTCGACGCTCTCGCCGGGGCCTGCCTCGGCCCCCGCGAACCCGGCGAGCCGGCGGGCCGGGCGCTCGGCGTCGGGCTCGGCGGGCGCCAGATAGACCTGGACGACCTCGCGGCCGGCGCGGGCACCGGAGTTGCGCAGCCGGACCCGGACGGTGGTGCCGCGGACCTCGACGGACTCGTACGTCCAGTCGGTGTAGCCGAGACCGTGGCCGAAGAGGTAGGCCGGGGTGCGGCCCTCCTTCTCCCAGGCCGTGTACCCGATGAACACGCCCTCGTCGTAGGGGAGTTCGCCGCCCTTGGGAGCGACCCGGGTGACCGGTGCGTCGGCCAGGTCGCCCCAGGTGGTGGGGAGGCGGCCGCCGGGCTCGTGGGCGCCGGTCAGGACGTCGGCGAGGGCCGCCCCGCCCTCCTGGCCGGGGAACCAGCCGAGCAGGACGGCGGCGACGTCCTCGCGCCAGGGCAGTTCCACCGGGGAGCCGGAGTTGACGACCACGACGGTGCGGGGGTTGGCGGCGGCGACCGCGCGGACCAGTTCGTCCTGGCGGCCCGGCAGGGTGAGGTCGCGGCGGTCGTAGCCCTCGGACTCGACGCGCTCGGTGGTGGCGACCACGACGACGGCGGTGTCGGCCGCGCGAGCGGCCTCGACGGCCTCGGCGATCAGTTCGTCGGGGTCGCGCAGGGGGTTCTGGTGGGCGAGGGTGAAGGCGATGACCCGCATCGGGGCGTCCTCGGGGAGGACGACCACGTAGGTCAGGGAGACCTCGACCGGCCGGCCCGCGGTGAGTTCCACCTGGGCGCGGGGCTGGGGGGCGCCGAAGAAGGTGATGAAGGGGTCGTCCTTGTCGGCGCGCTGGACGTCGTCGTAGTGGGTCGTGCCGTCGACGACCAGGGTGAAGGCGCCGAGTCCCTTGATGCCGAAGGTGTGCGTGCCGCTCTCGCGCGGGGTGAAGGTGCCGGTCAGTTCCACGGTGTGCAGCCGGTCGTGGGTCACGCCCTCGGGCAGGTCCGTGCCCATCCACTGGATCTGGCCGCTGGGGGCGGACGCGGTGCCGATGACGTGTCCGGCCGCGTCCCGGCACACCGCCCGCAGCGTGAACCCCTTGTCGGCGACGGCGAGTTCGGTGTTGGGGTCGGCCCCGACGGCGTAGGTCAGGGTGCCCTCCGGGAGGGCGGCGGTGAGGCCGTCGAGCGGGGAGACGACCCGGTCCGGGAAGACGGTGGCGGAGCCTCCTCCGAGAACCCGTGCGTCCCGGGCGGCGGCGCCGATGAGGGCGACCGTGCCCGGCCTGAGCGGCAGCGCCCCCTGGTTGCGGACCAGCACGAAGGCGCGGCGGGCGATCTCGCGGGCCAGCTCGATGCCGTCGACGGGGTCCGGGAGCTCGGTGACGGCGGGTTCGGCGCCGTCCAGGATGCCGACGCGGGCGGCGAGGCGCAGCACGTTGCGTACGGCGTCGTCGACCGTGCTCTCCTCGACCTCGCCGTCCCGCACCGCTCGGGCGAGGGCCTCGCCGTAGACGGTCGTCGGGCCGGGCATGGCGACGTCGAGGCCGCCCTCGATGGCGGCCTTGGTGGAGCGGGCGGCCATCCAGTCGGAGACGTTGTAGCCGTCGAAGCCCCATTCGCCGCGCAGGACCTCGTTGACGAGGTGGTGGTGCTCGGTCATCGTCGTGCCGTTGACCGTGTTGTAGGCGGTCATCACGCCCCACGGGCGGGCGTTCTCCACGATGTGCTCGAAGGGTGCCAGGTACAGCTCGCGCAGGGCGCGTTCGGAGACCAGGTTGTTCACCGTGAAGCGGTCGGTCTCGGCGTCGTTGGCGACGAAGTGCTTGACGGTGGTGCCGACACCGCCCTCCTGCACGCCGGTGACGTATCCGGCGCCGATCCGTCCCGTCAGGTACGGGTCCTCGCTGTAGGCCTCGAAGTGGCGGCCGCCGAGCGGGGAGCGGTGCAGGTTGACGGTGGGGGCGAGCAGGACGTGGACGCCCTTGCGGCGGGCCTCCTGGGCGAGCAGCACGCCGGCCCGGCGGGCGAGTTCCGGGTCCCAGGTGGCGGCCAGGGCGGTCGGGGAGGGCAGGGCGATCGACGGGTCGTCGGCGCTCCAGCGCACGCCCCGGACGCCGATCGGGCCGTCGGACATGACGAGGGAGGCCAGGCCGATCCCGGGGAGCGCGGGCAGGCTCCACATGTCCTGGCCGGACAGGAGCCTCGCCTTGTCGTCGAGGTCGAGCGCGGCCAGCGCCGTCTCGACGGCCGCCTCACGGGCCTGGTCGGGGGTGTTGCCCTCGGGGTCCTCGGGTGCCGCCATGGCGGTGCCTCCTCGTTGAAGTCCGTGCGGTCCTCTCATCGTGCAACGATTACCTGGCGAGCGGTAGGTTTCGTTATTTTGCTGTTACATGAGCCCGAGTGGCATGTCGTACGGTGACGCCATGAGCGCCAGGACGAGAAGCGAGGAGCGCCGGGCCGAGATCGTCCGGGCGGCCGTCGAGGTCATCGCCGAGCGCGGCTACCGGGGCGCGAGCCTGGCCGCGGTGGCCGAGCGGGTCGGGCTGACCCAGCAGGGGCTGCTGCACCACTTCCCGACCAAGGACGCGCTGCTGGTCGCGGTGCTGGAGGAGCGGGACAAGTGGGACGCCGTGCCGAACGGCAGCTGGCGCGTCGACCTGCTCGCCTCGCTCGTCGAGTACAACGCGATGCGGCCCGGCATCATCCAGACCTTCTCGGCGCTGCTCGGCGAGAGCGTGACGGAGGGGCATCCGGCACGGGAGTACTTCAGCGAGCGCTACACCCGGGTGCGCGCGTCGATGGCGGTGGCCCTGCGCGGCGAGTACGGCGACCACCTCCCGAACGGGCTGAGCCCGGAACGCACCGCGCCCCTGCTGGTCGCCGTCATGGACGGTCTGCAGTACCAGTGGCTGCTGGACCCGGAGTCGGTGGACATGCCGGGCGCGTTCCGGGACTTTCTGCGCCTGCTGGGCGAGCCGGCGGACTGAGGCTCACTGGCTCCAGGCGACGGCGAGAGCCTTGCTGAGCGCACAGACGGCCACGAGGGCGAACGCCCAGACGTGGGCCCCGGCCGCGAACAGGGCGAGTGCGCCCGCCCCGAACCAGAGCAGCTCGAAACCGGCCCGACCGGCCCCGCGCGCCTTGTACTTCGCGCGCGGCGAGCCGAACAGCGCCCAAAGGACGACGAGTACGGCCGGTGCGGCGAGGCCGGGCAGCCAGGGCGCACCGACGTCCCGGGTGAACCCCCAGTACGCGGCACCCGCCAGGGCACCGAGCTCGACCAGGAACAGAACGACCGGGTTGACTGCCTTCATGGGCCGCAGTATCACCCGGCCGCCGGCACCGCCGCCACGACTTCGACCTCGATCAGCGCCTCGGGCCGGAACAGCCCGGACACCTCGAAGGTCATGCTGGTGGGCGGGGTGCCGGTGAGGAACTCCCGTCGTACGGCGCCGTACTGCTCCAGTTCGGAGATGTCCGTGAGGTAGGTGCGGATGTTGATGACGTCGGCCAGGCTCGCGCCGTGTGCGTCGAGGAGGGCGGCGAGGGTCTCGAAGACGCCCCGGGACTGCTCGGCGAGCGTGGCGCCCTCGGCGATCTGCCCCGAGACGAACAACAGGGCGCCGCCGTCGGCCTGTTCGACGCGGGCGACCTGGGAGTAGTAGGGGCTCAGGGGCTGGGGCGCGCCGGCGGGGTTGTCCAGGGT
>NZ_RSAJ01000222.1 GCF_003933965.1 Streptomyces sp. RP5T | reverse complement strand
GCCGGTGGCGTAGCGCGCCGCGTTCGTCAGGGCCTCCTGTACGGCCCGGTAGACCGCGTGGTCGGCCGCCGGCGAGAGCCTGCCCTCCTTGCCGGCGACCCGCATGCGGACCGTGCCGGGGTAGCGCTCGACCAGGGCCGCGAGGCCGTCCACACCGCGCTGCGGAGCACCGCGCAGCGCCCCCACCGCAGCCCGGACCTCCTGCACCCCGTCCCGCGCGAGATCAGCGGCCCGGTCGAGCGGCCCCGTCAAGGACTCACCGGCCCCCTCGCCGGCGGCGACCGCCCTCAGGGCCTGGAGTTGCATCGACAGGGCGGCGAGACTGTGCGCCAGCACGTCGTGCATCTCCCGGACGATACGGGCCCGCTCCTCCAAGGCCGCCGCCTCGCTCTGCGCCTGGCGCGACGCCTCCACCTCGGCCAGCAGCGCCATCGCACGGTTGCGTTCGGCCTCCAGCGCGGCGTGCTCCACGAACCGGTCGGCCAGGATCCATGCGGCGACGCCCGCCAGCAGGCCGGCCGCACTGCGCGTGATCAGCATGATCAGCACGCCGAACCCGGTGGCCACCGTGGCGATCACCGCTGTCCGCGCCCGGCCGGGAGCCATCCGGGTGGGAAGGAAAGCAGTACCGAACAAAATGGCCACCTCGCCCAGCCCCGCAGGTGCCAAGGCGGTGATGGCGAATCCCATGACGATGGTGAGGGACAGACCCGCGACCGCCCACCGTGCCGAGGAGGCGCGCTGACCGAGCAACGTACCCGCCACGGCCACCGCCCCGAGCACGCCCACGATCACCTTTCCCCCGGTGCCGGAAGCCGCAGGCACGGACACGACGACGCTGATGAGCATGGCCACCGCGCCCACCAGCCCACGGCGCTCCCGGAGCTTCTCGTGGTGCCGGATGGTGGCGGCGGGGTGGTTCACCGTTGTTCCTTCTCCCGGAGGGGGACACACAGGCCGGCATTGCGAGTGGTGAGCCCAAGATCTCATGAGGCCCTCGCCGCCGCTGAACCCTTGCGCGTGACCGCCGCCCAGGCGGTCCCCACTCCCGCCACGGTCAGCCAGGCGGCCTGCGGCCAGATACCGATGCGCTCCCAGACGCCGAGGCCGACGTGCAGGAGCGACCCGGAACCGGCGGCCAGACCAGTGGCCGTGATGCCGACGACGGCGGTGACGAACACCAGGATGCTCAGCACCCCGCCCGGGATGTCACCGCGGCGCAGACGCCGAAACCCGATGACAGCCATACCCGCACCTCCGATTACCGTGTGGATGAGGGCGCCCATCGCATGGATCGTCAGATTCGTGTCCTCCGGCCACACACCGACCAGGACGGTGCCCAAGCCGCCTACGGCCAGCAGGACATTCCCTGTCAGACGTCCACGCTCGGCGGTCAGAAGCGCTCCCACGGCCCAGGTCACACCCCACAGGACGATCGACACGTTCATCACCGAATGCGCCGGCGAGCAGACGTAGGGACCTGTGCCGGACGGGAATCGGGCACAGTGCACGGCCCCGAGGTCGCTGATGAAGTTCCTGCTCAGCGAGTACGGCGTCCGCCATCCCGCCGTCACGGCGGCCTGCACGAGGAACCACTGAAAGGAAGAGAACAGCAAGAACGCCCCGACGAGCCGGCGCCCGCTGACGACACCGCCGTGCCCTGCCCCCTGGAGACCAGCCGTGGAGGGCCGGGTGCCCTCGACGTGCGGAACGGACGTAGGTGAAACAGTCATGGGTGCACCTTCTTCTGGCATGCGGGATCGCCGTGCTCGGGAAACTCGTGGAGAGGGGCGAACACCGCAGGTAACTGGCGGGAACACACCCCATCCTGCGCGGCCTGCCGTCAGCGGGCGTCGCACCGCAGGTCGAGAACAGGTGGACATCACGGCCGCTCAGCAGTGCCCGTCTCCACCCCTGGGTGGAGCGATGACGGGCCGAGGGGCGGTGGGTCACGGTGTGCCGGCAGCCGCCCCCGGACGTATTTCGCGTCCGTTCCCGACGGCGTGCGGCGAGCGGGCTCACACCGGCTTGCGGGCCGTCAGCAGATACGAGACGAAGGGCACCTTGACCCCTTCGGAAGTCCGGTAGCCGCTGAGGCCGTCGGTGATGGCCTGGGCGATCGCGGGGATCGCGTCGGGGGCCCTGCGCGCGATCTCGGCCCCGAAAGGAAGAGCCGTGAGGTGCGCGGCGGCGAAGCCGGGCAACGGCGGCAACACGACTTCAGCGGCGACCTCCCCCACCCCGGAGTCGACAAGGCCCGCAGCCTCCGCGGCGGAGAGGAAGTGCTCCCTTGTCATGGCGAAGGCAGCGGGCGGGCCGGATTCGTCGTTCGGGCCGGGGGCAGTGGCCCTCACCGCCTGGCCCTGCGCCTCGTGATAGGGAGAGCGCTCACGGGCTGCCCACGCTGTGGCGGCGAACCGTCCGCCCGGGCGCAGGACGCGGGCGACCTCCATCAAGGCCGCGCGCAGGTCGGGGAAGAACTGGATTCCCTGCTGGCAGACCACGACATCGAACTCGGCGCCGCCGAGAGGAATCGCGTCCGCGGGCGCGCGGACCAGAGTGGTCGTCGGAGGGAGGCGACGCGTGGCGACGTCGAGCATGGCCTGGTTGACGTCCGCCCCCACCACCCGGCCGCTCTCCCCGGCGCGCATGGCGGCGGCGCGCGTCATATAGCCCGTTCCGCAGGCCAGGTCGAGGACGGAATCGCCCTCGCCGACGTGGTCCGCCAGGGCTGCGACGAAGGGCGCCATCAGGGGGTGGGAGTGGGCGTCGTACCTCTCGGCGGCGTCACCCGTCAGCTGAAACCGCAGCCCGTGTTCCATGGGACGTCCTCGCTGTTGGGTGCAGGGTCATCGGTGCCGTTCGCGGCCGTCGCGGCCTGGCAGAGCGTCAGGCGAGGCCCGCTTCATGGACGCGCAGCCGCACGGCCGCCGCTCGCAGCAGGGGCGTGGACACGCCGTGCTGGGATCCGACCCGGCAGAGCCCGCCGATGATCGGTTCGACCTCGGTGGCCCGGTTGTCACGGAAGTCGCGGTACAGGGAGGTGGCGAACATCGAGCCGGGGGACGTCAGCGTCGCCGTGACATTGCCGAGCGCGTCCTCCCGAGCGGGGTGTCCGGCCGCTTCGAGTACGGAGGCTGTTTCCGCAATGACGTCGTGAATGGCGTCGGTGCCGTCCTTGACCGGATTGATCTGGCCAACGTGGGCGCCGAGCAGCACGGTCGCAGCTCCACCGGCTGCCATGAACAGCCACTTCTCCCACATGTCCTGCTCGATCGTGGTCGAGGCGACCGTCTCGAAATGGGCCGGGGCGAAGGTCTTCGTGATCGCTTCCACCCGCTCGGTGACACGGCCGGACAGTTCCCCGACGGTGATGGTTGCCGCGGGCGTGAGCTGCCGGATGGCGCCGTCGCTGTCCACCTGGGTGGCCACCAGGCACACCCCGCCCAACAAGTGCCGGGCGCCGAAGCGCTCGCCGATGGCGGCGAGGTGGTCGATGCCGTTGAGCAGCGGCACGATGGCGGTGCCGGGGCCGATCGCGGGGGCGACATCGTCCAGGGCGGCGGCGACCGCGGTCGACTTCACGGCCAGCAGCACGACGTCGAAGGGCTCCCGCAGGGACCGAGCGGTGACCGTGGCGACGGGGGTCGTCGTCCGCGTCCCGTCCGGAGCGACGAGGGCGACGCCGTCCGACCGCAGACGTTCGGCGCGCGCTTCGCGCACCAGGAACGTGACGTCGACACCCGCACGGGTGAGCAGCGTTCCGAAATGGCCGCCGACCGCGCCGGCACCGACGACGAGTACACGCATCATGGCAACTTCCAATGTGGTTCCGGAGGTAACGGCAGGGCCTCCGCCGAGGAGGCCAGGAAACGTCCGGCCTCAGGCCAGCAAGGGGCCGAGTTCCGCGATCACGTCGTCGAGTGGCCGAAGGCTGCCCTGGAGCCGGCACATGAGTACGGCGCCTTCCACGGCGGCGATTCCGAGCGTGGCCAGCGACTCGGCCCGGGCCGGCGTGCGGCCCGCTCGCGTGAACGCGTCCACCAGGAGGTCATGCCACCGGGCGAAGACTCCTCTGACGGCCTCCTTCGCCTCCGGGACGAGGTGCTCGTCGTCCACTGCCGCCGCGACGATCGGACAGCCCGCGCGGAATTCCGAGGACGCCAGCCTGGTCTTCCAGAAGTCGGCGAAGGCGGCCAGCGCCTCCTGCGGACCCGCGCCGTCACTCGCGCGCTCCATGGTCTCCCGCATGCGCTCCCCGGCCAGCTCGACCGCTGCCGTGATCAGCTCGTTGCGACCACCGGGGAAGTGGTAGTACACGGATCCGCGCGGCGCTCCGCTGTCGGCGAGGACCGCGTCGAGGGTGACCGCCCCGGCACTCTGCCGCTGGAGCAGCCCGATCGTGCTGTCCAGCATCACCTGCCGCGTCGACTTCTTCGCTCCTGCCCCCATTGGGCTGACCTCCCCATGTTCTGGATTATGTAATATAGCATAATCCTTAGATGTGGTGAGGGACTCGGAAGGGAGTGGCGATGCTCATGCCTGCCGACGGCGACCGTCCGGACGGCCCAGGGCCGGTCCTGGTGACGGGGGCGACCGGACGACACGGCGGCACCGGGAGCCATGCCGCCCGGAACCTCCTCGCGCGCGGCCTGCCCGTACGGGCACTGGTCCGCACGCAGGACGAGCGAGCCGAGCAGCTGGCCTCCTGGGGTGCGGATGTGGTCACCGGCGACTTCGCCGACTACGACAGCCTGCTCAGCGCACTCGACGGAGTGCGCGCCGCGTACTTCTGCCACCCGGTGGGCCCGGGCATCGCCGAAGCCGCCGGGCTGTTCGCGAGTGCCGCACGCGAGACGCACCTGCCCTGGCTGGTCGACCTCTCCCTGGCGGCGTCCAACCCACGCAGCCTCAGCCCGCAGGGCAGGGCACAGTGGGTCGCGGAGCAGGCATTCGAACGGGCCGGCATCGACGGCGTGCACCTGCGCATCGAGGCCTTCTTCCTGGAAAACCTCCTCCAGGTGCACGGCCGACAGATGCGCGAGAAGGGCGTCATCCGCAACGCGTTCGGCGATTTCCCGGTGGCATGGATCGCAGGGGCGGACGTCGGTGCCATGGCCGCCGCGCTCCTCACCGACCGCACGCTCGCCGACGGCCGCACTCTCATCGCCGGCCCCACCTTCCTCATGGCCTACGCGCAAGTCGCCGGCACCATCAGCGAAGTCACCGGGCACCGAGTGGTCTACGAGGAGATCACCGCGGACCAGTGGCGCGGCGAGATGATCGCCGACGCCGAGGCACAGGGCCGGCCGAACCCGCGGGGGGCCGCCCACCTGGCCGCCCAGGCCGTCAGCCTGCGCGCCAAGCCGCCGACCACCCCGCGCGATGACGTCACGCGCCTCACCGGAAGACGCCCGACAGGCCTCGCCGATTTCATCGTCACCCACAGCCACCGGCTGATCGGGCATCCCTGACCCGTCCGCTCCACAGGACCCGGCCCCGGTGCCCGACGCACCAGCCGCTGACGACGGGGCTACTGAGGCAGATGCACAGCGGACTGACAAGAAGCAGACAACGCGAGAGAAGAGGCTTCCATGGCCGCTGTCGACTATCGAGGGCAGACCACACTCATCACCGGAGCCAGCGCGGGCCTGGGAGCGGAGTTCGCCCGGCAACTCGCCGCCCGGGGCTCGGACCTGGTGCTGGTGGCTCGGCGAGAGGACCGGCTGAAGGCGCTGGGCCAGGAACTGTCCGCCGCACATGGCGTCACCGTGACCGCGATCGGGGCCGATCTCAGCCTGCCGCAGGCCGGGCAGACGCTCCTCAAGGAGACGGACCGACTCGGTCTGAAGGTCACGAGCGTGATCAACAACGCAGGATTCGGGACCTACGGCGCGTTCCACGAGGAGAATCCCGACCGGCTCGGCGACGAGATCACGGTGAACGTGGCAAGCGTCGTCAACATCAGCCGGGCGTACATCGGACAGCTGCGGCAGGCCGGCACAGGCATCCTCGTCAACGTCGCCAGCAACGCCGCCTACCAGCCCAACCCACTGCTCGCGGTCTACGGCGCGACGAGGGCATTCGTACTGAACTTCACCGAGGCCCTGTGGTTCGAGTCAGCCGGTACCGGGCTGAAGGTGCTGGCGCTGTCGCCGGGCCCGACGCAAACCGAGTTCTTCGACGTCATCGGCACGACCAACGCCTCGGGCGGCACCAAAGCGCTCCAGACTCCGCAACAGGTCGTACGGAAAGCCTTGCAGACCCTCGACCGGCGCAACCCACCCCCCAGCATCGTCAGCGGTCGCCGCAACCACCTCCTGGCTCTGTCCGTACGCCTGCTCACCCGCCGACGTGCGGCACTCACGGTCGGCGCGATGATGAAAGCGGCCCACTGACGCGGTCAGCCGTGCGGGGGCCACTCTCGGCTGAGGGCAGGTCAGTTCTGTTGCGGTGAGCGGGTGTCGGCGCAGAGAGGGCCCGTGGTGTGTGGTCGGCTCGCTCCGGTTGCCGCCGCGGGGTCCAGGTCCGGGCCCGTCGGCAGCATCGACAGGAGCGGCGCCGGCAGTGACCGTACGGCGGCGTCCGTCTGACCGAGCGCCTCCAGGGCCGCCTTCGACGGGACCCGGTACTTCACGCCGTTGTCGGCTACCAGGTACGTGGTGTCTCCCACCGCCGTCCCGTCCGCGCCCAGCGCCCGCACCACGGCGCCGTGACCCGGCCGTACGACCACGCCGTCCACCCGCAGACAGGCGGGCGCGACCTGGTCGGTGGGGGCCGCCGTGACCGGGCCCAGGTCGGTGACCGGGACCAGCACCGAGGCGACCCGGGTGCCGTCGGTGCCGGGCTCCACCCGGGCGCAGGCCGCCTGCCGCTCGGGCACCGCCAGGGCTCGGGGCGGGGCGGCGGGCAGGCCGTCGGTGCCGGGGGAGCGGCCCTCGGAGCCCGGCGCGAGATGCTGCTTGAGGGTGTCGGCGCCGAGGTCGGCGGCGGTCGGCGAGGCACCCCCGTACGCCTTCTCGCGCGTGGCGGGATCGCCCAGCGCCAGGGCCGCCGCGGTGTCGGTGAGCGGGACCAGGCCCTCCTTGCGCAGCAGGTAGTAGGGGCGTTCGGCGGAGCCCGGCACGCTCACCCGGAAGACCTGGCCGACCCGGCTCGCGGAGCCGCCGAGGACGGGCCCGGCGGAACCGAGGCCCGCCACCTTCGGCGCGGCGAGGTCGGGGCCCTCGACCAGGGCGTCGAGGAAGGCCGCCGACACCGGGCGCGGGGTGACGGTGCCGTAGCCGAGGGAGACGGCCGCGCCGGACTTCGCGTCCAGCCGCAGTCTGCTGCCCTGCCACACCAGGTGCACGGTGCCGTCCGGTCCGGCCACCACCACACCGTCGCCCGGACCGAGCCCGTCGGATGCGGTGGGGCCGCCCGCGACCAGTGCGGTGACCGCCGTACCGTCCTCGTCGAGCGCCGAACACACCTGCCAGGCACCGGAGTCGAGGTCCCCGTCGCCGGGCAGGGCGTCCGGGGCGCCGGGGATGCCGACCGGGGCGCCGACCGGGGTGTCGCCCAGGGAGGCGGTGGAGACGTCCCGCGCCTTGAGCTCCTTGCCGCCGATCAGCCGCGCCGAGGCGTAGTTGCGCACCGGGCGCAGCCGGCCGTCGTAGTAGAGATAGCGGGCGCCGGTCTCCCGGTTGACGACGAGCGTGCCCGGTGTCCGCCAGGAGTCGTCACCGCCGGGCGAGACGAGCCCGTAGACCACGGCCCCGGCCGCCACCAGCACCGCCACCACGATCCCGGTGACCGCGCCCCGGGTGGTGCGCCCGAGGGGGCTCTCCGGGGCGTCCGGGTCGGCGAGCAGCATGCCGGCCGCCAGCCGGTTCATGACGAAGGCGTGTGCCTGTACCTGGTCGCGCTTGGACTGCATGGCTTCCGTCCCCCGCTCAGCCGCTGATCGCCCGCAGCGTGCCGAACACGCCGAGCGTCCACAGGGTCAACGGCAGGACGGCGACGGCGAGTCCGTAGTGCAGCAACTCGGCCGCCCGCCCCCAGTACGGCAGCATGCGCCGGCCCGGCACCGTCCAGGAGGCGATCGCAAGGACGGCGGTCAGGGCGAGCAACGCGGCCAGCAGCAGCGGCCGTTGCCCGGCGCCGACCGCCCCGGCGGCGGTGACGACGAGCAGGCCCGCGCCGAGGACGCCCGGCAGTACCAGGGCCATGCGCTGCGGGACGTTCACCATGCCCCGGCCGTGCAGCAGCAGGAGCAGCGACAGGATGCCCGCGGTGAGGGCCTCGGGCAGGTTCGGGCGCAGCGCCAGCGCCGCCAGACAGCCCGCGCCGACCGCGCCGGTCGCACCGTACAGGGCGGTCATCCAGCCGCTCGCCAGCTCCGTGCGTATCGCCACGTCCCGGCCCCGGTAGGGCTCGATGCCCTCCTGGAGCTGCTGGGCGCTGCCGGGCAGGGCGGGCATCCGCATCCCGGCGAGCCGGAAGGCCAGCGCGGGTACGAACCCGCCGAACAGCACGGCCAGGGCGGCGACCGAGGCCGCCGTGCCGTCGACGGACAGGCCGAAGACGCCGATCGCGGCCCCCGCGAGCGCCGCGCACACCCACACCAGCGCGGTGGCCAGGAACAGGGGGGCGGCCACCGCCGCCACCGCGAGGGCCAGGACCGCGCCGCCCGCGCCCGCGGCACCCGCCGCCAGCAGCCGTGCCCCGACCACCTGCTGCCCGTGCGGGCTGCCCAGGTCGCCGCCCGGCACGAGGAAGCCGGCCAGTGCCAGGAACGGGCCCGCCATGAAGCCGAGCGCCGCTCCGGCGACCCGGTCGCCCACCGCCCGGGACGCCGACGCGGCGCCCGCGAGCAGCAGCAGGCCGCTCACTCCGGCTGCCGTCACCCTGACGGTCGCCGCACCTCCCGGCCAGGCCAGCACCCCGAGGCCGAGGACGAGCGCGGCCACCGCGAGGGTCAGCAGCAGCCTGCGGCCCGCCTCCGGGGTCCAGCCGTGCAGCCGGTCCCGGGTGACGTTGGCGATGCCGTCCACCAGGTCGTCCAGGCGCACCTCCGGCAACGCGGCGTCGTGCGGCCGCAGATGGAGGACCTCGCCGTCCTTCAGGTCGAGGGACTTCAAGGTGCCCTCCTCGTCCAGGGGGCGTTCCCCGAGGCGTTGCAGGACCCAGCCGCCGTGGTCGAGACCGGCCTCCTCGGGGTCGTCCTCCCGGCCCTCGCCCGCGTACCGCAGCAGGGTCGGCAGCAGGTCGGCGACCGGCACGTCCGCCGGCACGGCGAGGTCGATCGTCCGGGCCGGGCCCCGGACGGTGAGGTGGCACAGCTCGGCCACCTGGTGGTCGGTCATCGAATTCTCCTGGCACAGATCCTGCGGGGCTCCCCATCCGTAATACGGAGTGACACCCCTCCCGCGTTCTCGCCGACCGTCCTGCCTGCCCGAGGAGCCCCTCCGTTGAGCGTCGTCCTGTTCCGCCGACCCGCCCGCCGCCGCGGTCCCGAGATGCCCGAAGGGGAGCTGACCCTCCAGGAGCCGCCCACGCTCCCGGAGACCGTGCCGGACACCTCCGCCGTGTGGACCTACCTGCCGATGGCGATGATGTCCGTCTCGATGATGCTGGTGTTCATCCGGCCCGGCGGCACCAGCAGCGTCTTCAGCTACCTCGCGCTCGGCATGATGGTGCTGGCCTCCGGCGCCATGATGGTCGGCCAGGTGATGCGCAAGAGCGGCGAGCGCAAGCAGCGGCTGCACGGCGAACGCCGGGACTACCTGCGCTACTTGACCCAGACCCGCGCCAAGGTCCAGCGGGCCGTCATCGAGCAGCAGCAGGCCCTCGCCTGGCGGCACCCCGCGCCGGTCGCGCTGCGCTCCCTGGTGCGCACCACCCGGCTGTGGGAACGGCGGCCCAAGGACGACGACTTCGGCGAGGTCCGCATCGCGGTCGGCGAGCAACAGCTGTCGATGCGGCTCAGCCCCCTGTCCACCAAGCCGGTCGAGGACCTGGAGCCGCTGTCCGCGCACGCGCTGCGCCGGTTCGTGCGCGCCTACAGCACGGTCCCCGACCAGCCGATCGGCCTGTATCTGCGGTCCTGGTCACGGGTGTTGCTGCGGGGCGACGAGGACGCCGTACGCTCGCTCGTGCGGGCCGCGCTGTGCCAGCTCGCGATGTTCCACGCCCCCGAGGACCTGTGGATCGCGCTGTGCGTCTCCGACGAGCGCCGCGGCGAGTGGGAGTGGGCCAAGTGGCTGCCCCACAACCTGCATCCGCAGGAGCGGGACGGCGCCGGGCCCGCGCGGATGGTGGCCTCCGTCTTCGCCGACCTGGAGGAACTGCTGGGCGCGGAGTTCGCCGAGCGGGCCGCCTTCGACCCCGACGAACTCCCGGGCCGAGACGAGCCGTTCACCGTGATCGTGCTGGACGGCGTGACGGTGCCGGCCGGTCACCGGCTGGACGGGCCGGGGGCCCGCAACACCGTCGTCCTCGACCTGTCCGGGGCGCTCAGCTGGCGGCCCGGACGGACCACCCTGCGTCTGGACGTGCGGCCCGGTTCGGTCCGGCTGGTGCGCACCGACCGCAGCCGCAAGGAGCAGTCCACCGCGCTGGGCCGGCCCGACGCGGTGGGGCGGTCCGAGGCCGAGGCACTGGCCCGGCTGCTGGCGCCGTACCGGATGAGCCTGAGCGCGGACGCGGCCGAACCGCTCTCCAGTGATGTGCAGTTGACCGCCCTGCTCGGCATCCCCGACCTGTACCGGCACGACCCGGCGGCCCTGTGGCGGCGCTCCACCGGGGCGGCCCGGCTGCGGGTGCCGGTCGCGGTGGGCGCCGACGGGCGGCCCGTCGAACTGGACATCAAGGAGTCCGCGCAGGGCGGCATGGGACCGCACGGCATGCTCATCGGGGCCACCGGGTCCGGCAAGAGCGAACTGCTGCGCACGCTGGTGCTGGGGCTGGCCCTGACGAACTCCTCCGAGACCCTGAACTTCGTGCTCGTCGACTTCAAGGGCGGGGCCACCTTCCTCGGCCTCGACGGGCTGCCGCACACCTCCGCCGTCATCACCAACCTCGCCGACGAAGTCGCCCTCGTGGAGCGCATGCAGGACGCCCTGCATGGTGAACTCATCCGCCGCCAGGAGCTGTTGAGGGCCGCCGGCAACTACAGCTCGGCCCTGGAGTACGAGAAGGCACGGGCGGCCGGAACCCCCCTCGAACCGCTCCCCAGCCTCTTCGTGGTCGTCGACGAGTTCAGCGAACTGCTGGCCGCCCACCGCGAGTTCATGGACCTGTTCGTGATGATCGGACGGCTCGGGCGGTCGCTGGGGGTGCATCTGCTGCTGGCCTCGCAGCGGCTCGACGAGGGGCGCATGCACGCGCTGGAGAGTCACCTGTCGTACCGCATCGGGCTGCGCACCTTCTCCGCCATGGAGAGCCGCGGCGTGCTCGGCGTGCCGGACGCCTACCAGCTGCCCTCGCAGCCCGGCGCCGGGTTCCTCAAGAGCGGGGTGGAGGCGCTGACCCGGTTCAGGGCGGCCTACGTGTCCGGGCCCTACCGGCAGCGGCGCGGCGGGGTCGCGCAGTCCAGGGTGGCGAGCCAGATCGTGCCGTGGACCGCGGGGTGGGTGGTGCCGAGAGCCGTCGCACCGGCCGCACCCGTCGTCACCCCGGACGAGGAGTCCACGGACACCCTGCTGTCCGTCGCCCTCGACCGGCTGCGGGACTCCGGGCCACCGGCCCACGAGGTGTGGCTGCCGCCGCTGGGGGCGCCGTCGACACTGGACGAACTCCTGCCCGGCATCGCCGAGGATCCCGAACGCGGGCTCACCGCCGCCGCATGGCCGGGAGCCGGACGCCTGCGGGTCCCCGTCGGACTCGTCGACAAGCCCTTCGAACAGCGGCGGGATCCGCTGGTGGTCGACCTGTCCGGGGCCGGCGGGCACGTGGCCGTCGCGGGCGGTTCGCAGAGCGGCAAGTCCACGGTGGTGCGGACGCTGATGGCCGCGCTCGCGCTCACCCACACCCCGCGCGAAGTCCAGTTCTACTGCCTGGACTTCGGGGGCGGCTCGCTGGCCGCGCTCGCCGGACTGCCGCATGTCGCCGGGGTCGCCAGCCGATTGGACAGCGAGCGGATCAGCCGCACGGTGGCCGAGGTGACCACGCTGCTCGCCGATCGGGAGCGGTTCTTCCTCGACAACGGGATCGACTCCATGGCCGCCTACCGACGACGGCGTGCGCAGGGGGAGTTCGCCGATCAGCCGCACGGCGACGTCTTCCTCGTCGTCGACGGCTGGTCCACGGTCCGTCAGGACCACGACACCCACGTGGCCACCTTCAACCAGATCGCCGCGCGCGGGCTCAACTACGGCGTGCACCTCGTGGTGACCACCGCCCGCTGGGTGGAGCTGTCCGCGCAGATCCGCGACCAGGCGGCCACCCGGCTGGAACTGCGGCTCGGCGACACGATGGACTCCGTCGTGGACATCCGTAAGGCGGCCTCCGTGCCGAGGACCGGCGGTCGGGGGCTGACGTCGGACGGCAAGCTGCACTTCCTCGCCGCACTGCCGCGCATCGACGGCAGCCAGGGCACCGACGACCTCGCCGAGGGGGTCGCCGACCTGGTGGAACGGATCACCGGCGCCTGGTCCGGGCCGGGGGCGCCGGCCGTGCGGATGCTGCCGCACCGGTTGCCGCTGTCCGCCCTGCCGGAGCCGGAACTCGACGGCGGGCTGCGGATCGCGCTGGGCCTCGACGAGGAGCAGCTCGCACCGGTCTGGCACGACTTCTCGCGCACGCCCCACCTGGTGGCCGTCGGTGACACCGAGAGCGGCAAGACCAACCTGCTGCGGCTGGTGGCGCGGGCGGTGACCTCCCGGTACACGGCCGCGGAGGCCCGGGTGCTGGTCGTGGACTACCGGCGCGAACTGGTGGACGCGGTGCCGCCGGAGTACCAGCTCGGCCACGCGGTGTCCGTGGACTCCCTGAGAGAGCTGGTGGCGGGGTCGGCGCGGGCGCTGAAGACCCGGGCGCCGGGACCCGACATCACGCCCGCGCGGATGCGGCGGGCCGACTGGTGGAAGGGGCCGCGGCTGTTCGTCCTCGTCGACGACTACGACATGATCGGCGGCGGCAACGCCTTCGACCACCCCTTCGCCCCGCTCTTCGACCACCTGGCACTGGGCCACGAGGTCGGCCTGCACGTGGTGGCGGTCCGCTCGGCCACGGGGGCGGGGCGCGGTCTCAACGACCAGTTGCTGCGGCGCCTGGACGAGGTGAACACCCCGGGCCTGCTGCTGTCCTGCCCGCCGTCGGAGGGGTACGTCTTCGGCTCCGTCAAGCCGCGCAACCTGCCGC
>NZ_RSAJ01000221.1 GCF_003933965.1 Streptomyces sp. RP5T | reverse complement strand
GCCCTACCCCTCCCTGCGTCCCCGGTTCCCCGGCCGGGAGGCGACCCAGGCGCGCACGGTGTCGGCGTACCAGAAGGGCTTGCCGCCCTCGACATGGTCGGGCGGCGGCAGCAGTCCGTGTTTGCGGTACGACCGCACGGTGTCCGGCTGCACCCGGATGTGCGCCGCGATCTCCTTGTACGACCAGAGCCTTCGGTCGGTCATGTGGTGCACCTCCCCGCGCGCACCGCGGCGGCGGCCGGGGACGGCCGTCGGGGGGACCGGGCGCTGCGCTGGCGATCACAAAGCCTGCGCTCCGTGAACGACCCTCGGTGACCTTCGGTCAGGGCCTGTGCGCGGGGTGTGACGGGGAGCCCGCGTACATGCGACATGTGTGACACGGGAGGGGTCTTTGTGACAGAGGTGACACAAAGGCGCACGCGGGCGTACGGGCGCGGCGCGTTGACTCGGGGCGCGAGGCAGTGGCTCGGGCGGTCGGGGCCGTGGCTCGCGCGGCGCGATCGTGGCCGGGGAGGTGCGGCTCCGCCGCGTGCGCGCGAGCGGACCGCACCCCCGGCCGAGGGGCTACGCCCCGCAGGACCGCAGGAACGCCCGGGTCCGCCGGGCGATCGGCAGCGGCCTGTCCGGCTCGCACGGGTACATGTCCTGCTCGACGATCGCGAACAGGTCCACGTCCAGCTTCTGCGCCGCCTCCAGCACGGGGCCGAGCTCCGGCACGCCCGAGGGCGGCTCGCACATCACGCCCTGCGCCACGGCCGGCCCGAAGGGCGTCCCCTTGGCGCGCACGTCCGCGAGGATCTCCGGGTCCACCTGCTTGAGGTGCAGGTACCCGATCCGCGACCCGTAGGTCTCGATCAGCTTGACGCTGTCCCCGCCGCAGTAGGCGTAGTGGCCCGTGTCCAGGCACAGCGACACCAGGTCGGAGTCCGTGGCGTCCAGGAAGCGGACCACGTTCTCCTCGCTGTCGATGTGGGTGTCGGCGTGCGGGTGGACGACGATCTGCAGGCCGTACTCGTCGCGGACCCGCTGTCCCAGCCGCTCGGTCAGCGAGCCGAGGTTGCGCCACTGCTCGGGCGTGAGCGTGTCCGGTTCCAGGACCTCACCCGTCTTGTCGTCCCGCCAGAACGACGGGATCACGACCAGGTGCCTGGCCCCCATGGCCTGCGCGAGCACCGCGTTGTCCGCGACGTGCGCCCAGGTCTTGTCCCACACGGCCTCGCCGTGGTGCAGGCCGGTGAAGACGGTCCCGGCCGACACCTTCAGGCCGCGCCGGGTGACCTCCTCGGTGAGGACGGCGGGATCGGTCGGCAGGTACCCGTACGGCCCCAGCTCGATCCATTCGTAGCCGGAGTCCGCGACCTCGTCGAGGAAGCGCTGCCAGGGGACCTGCTGGGGGTCGTCGGGGAACCACACGCCCCAGGAGTCCGGAGCCGAGCCGATCCGGATACGGGACAGTGAGGGCTGAGGTGCGGGCGCTGTCATGCCGGTCAGCTTCGGTTCGGACAGCAAGCGCTGTCAAGGTCTCGTCCGAATGTCTGGACAAAACATTGACAGGGCTCCTCGTGCGGGGCTACAAACGCCGGGAGAGCCGACGCAGGTACGAAGGGAAGCCGATGGCGTACGACCTGATCACCATGGGGCGGATCGGTGTGGACCTGTATCCACTCCAGACCGGTGTCCCGCTGCCGCAGGTGACGTCCTTCGGCAAGTTCCTGGGGGGCTCGGCGACGAACGTCGCGGTCGCCGCCGCCCGCCTCGGACGGCGGACCGCGGTGATCTCCCGCACCGGCGACGACCCCTTCGGCACCTATCTGCACGAGGCCCTCCGGGGCTTCGGCGTGGACGACCGCTGGGTCACCCCGGTCGCGGGCCTGCCGACCCCCGTCACCTTCTGCGAGGTCTTCCCGCCGGACGACTTCCCGCTGTACTTCTACCGGCAGCCCAAGGCCCCGGACCTGGAGATCGACGCCCACGAGCTGGACCTCGACGCGATCCGCGAGGCGAGCATCTTCTGGATCACCGGCACCGGCCTGAGCGAGGAGCCCAGCCGGACGGCGACCCTGGCCGCCCTCGCCCACCGGGCCAAGGCGGGCACCACGGTCTTCGACCTGGACTGGCGCCCGATGTTCTGGAAGGACCCGGCCACCGCCCGCCCCTTCTACGAAGAGGCCCTGCGCCACACCACCGTCGCCGTCGGCAACCTCGACGAGGTCGAGGTCGCCACCGGAGTACGGGGCCCCCGCGAGGCGGCCCAGGCGCTGCTGGACGCCGGTGTCGAGCTCGCGGTCGTCAAGCAGGGCCCCAAGGGCGTCCTCGCCGTCGACAGCAAGGGCGACGAGGCCGAGGTCCCGCCCCTGCCCGTGAACGTCCTCAACGGCCTCGGCGCCGGTGACGCCTTCGGCGGCTCGCTGTGCCACGGCCTCCTGGCCGGCTGGGACCTGGAGAAGATCATGCGGCACGCCAACGCGGCCGGCGCCATCGTCGCCTCCCGCCTGGAGTGCAGCTCCGCGATGCCCACGGTCACCGAGGTCGAGGACGCGGTCGCGGCGGGAGCGGTCAAGTGAGCGTGGACATCACCGAACTCGTACGCCTGCGCGCCGAACGCCCCGAGGCGATCGCCGAGGCGGCGGCCCGCCGGACCCGCAGGCCGCTGCTGAACGACAGCGGCCGCCTGATGATCGTCGCCGCCGACCACCCCGCCCGGGGCGCGCTCGGTGTCGGCGGCAACCGCATGGCCATGGCCAACCGCGCCGGCCTGCTGGAGCGCCTGGTCCTCGCGCTGTCCCGCCCCGGCGTCGACGGCGTCCTCGCGACCGCCGACATACTCGACGACCTGCTGCTGCTCGGCGCCCTCGACGGCAAGGTCGTCATGGGCTCCATGAACCGCGGCGGCCTCCAGGGCGCGAGCTTCGAGCTGGACGACCGCTTCACCGGCCACCGCCCCGAGGACATCGAGCGGCTCGGGTTCGACGCCGGCAAGCTGCTGCTGCGCGTCGACTACGCCGACCCGGGCTCCCTGACCACCATGGAGTCCACGGCCCGCGCCATCGACGACATGGCCGCACGCCGGCTCCCCGTCTTCGTCGAGCCGTTCATCAGCGGCCGCACCACCGAGGGCAAGGTCGTCAACGACCTGTCCGCCGAGGCCGTCACCAGGTCGATCGCCATCGCCTCGGGACTCGGCGGCAGTTCGGCCTACACCTGGCTCAAGGTCCCGGTCTGCGACAACCCCGACGACATGGGCGAGGTCATGGCCGCCTCCACGCTGCCCGCCGTGCTGCTGGGCGGCGAGGTCGGCGACGACCAGGACGGCGCGTACGAGAAGTGGCGCGGCGCCCTCCAACTGCCCACCGTGCGCGGCCTGGTGGTCGGCCGCTCGCTGCTGTACCCGGCGGACGGCGACGTGGCCGCCGCCGTGGACACCGCCGTAGGACTGCTGTGAGGGCCGCCGCATGACACAGACCGAGCTGTACGTCCCCAAGGGCGCCTCCACCAACGCCCGGTACACGGTGGACATCGACCCCAAGCGGGCCGGCTGGACCCACAGCAGCCTGCGCATCGTCGAACTGGCACCCGGAGGCACCCACACCTTCACCTCCGGTGACAGTGAGTGGATCGTGCTTCCGCTGGAAGGCGGCTGTACCGTCCACATCGGTACCGAAGAGTTCCAACTCCTGGGCCGGGAAAGCGTGTTCGCCGGAGTCTCGGACTTCGCGTACGTGCCCCGGGACACCCAGGCATCGATCGCCTCCGGCGCGGGAGGCCGCTTCGCCCTGGCAGGAGCGAAGTGCGAGCGACGACTCCCCGCCCGCTACGGCCCCGCGCCGGAGGTCCCCGTCGAAGAGCGCGGCAGCGGCACGCAGTTGCGGCACGTGCGCAACTTCGCCTCCGCCGACGCCTTCGACTGCGACAAGCTGATCGCCGTCGAGGTCGTCACCCCCGGTGGCAACTGGTCCTCCTACCCTCCGCACAAGCACGACGAGCACCGGCCCGGTGTGGAGGCCGAGTTGGAGGAGATCTACTACTTCGAGATCGACGGCCCGAACGGTTTCGGCTATCAGCGCGTATCTCCCTCCCGTGAGGGCGGATCCGACGTCCTCGCCGAGGTCCGCTCCGGCGACGCCGTCCTCGTCCCCGACGGATGGCACGGCCCGTCCATCGCCCAGCCCGGCCACGACATGTACTACCTCAACGTCATGGCGGGACCGGGGCAGACGCGGGAGTGGCGGATCTGCTTCCACCCGGACCACACGGAGGGGTACCGATGACCACCCGCCTGACCGTCGCACAAGCGCTGGTCCGCTTCCTGGCCGCCCAGTACACCGAACGCGACGGTGTACGGCAGCGGTTGATCTCCGCGACCTGGGGCATCTTCGGCCACGGCAATGTCGCGGGCCTCGGCCAGGCCCTGGTCGAGTACGGCGACGACATGCCCTTCCACCAGGGCCGCAACGAGCAGTCCATGGTGCACGCGGCCGTCGGCTACGCGCGCCAGTCCAACCGCCTGTCCACGCACGCGGTGACGACCTCGATCGGCCCGGGTGCCACCAACCTGGTGACGGGCGCGGCCCTCGCGACCATCAACCACCTCCCGGTCCTTCTCCTGCCGGGGGACATCTTCGCCACCCGGGTCGCCGACCCGGTCCTCCAGCAGCTGGAGGTCCCGTACGCCGGTGACATATCCGTCAACGACTGTCTGCGCCCGGTGTCGAAGTACTTCGACCGCGTCACCCGGCCCGAGGCCCTGATCCCGGCCGCCCTGCAGGCCATGCGCGTTCTCACCGACCCCGTCGAGACCGGCGCCGTGACCCTCGCGCTGCCCCAGGACGTCCAGGCCGAGGCCCACGACTGGCCGGACGAGTTCTTCGCCGAGCGCACCTGGGTCGTACGGCGGCCGGGCGCCGATCCCACCGAACTGGCCGAGGCCATCGACGTGATCAGGTCGGCCCAGCGCCCCCTGGTCGTCGCCGGCGGCGGAGTCCACCACAGCCGCGCCGAGGAGGCCCTCGCCGAGTTCGCGAGCGTCACCGGCATCCCGGTCGCCTCCACCCAGGCCGGCAAGGGCTCCCTGCGCCACGACCACCCCCAGGACGTCGGCGGCGTCGGCCACACCGGCACCGCGACCGCCAACGAACTCGCCCGCCAGGCCGACCTGGTGATCGGCGTCGGCACCCGGTACACCGACTTCACCACGGCCTCCGGCACGCTGTTCGAGAAGCAGGGCGTCCGCTTCCTCAACCTCAACATCGCGCCCTATGACGGCCACAAGCTCGCCGGCATGCCCCTGGTCGCCGACGCCCGCAGCGGCCTGACGGAACTCACCGAGGCACTCCAGATGCACGCCCACCGCGTCACGGGTGTCTACGTCGACGAGTACACCCTCGACAAGGAGCGCTGGGAGCAGCGCGTCGACGCCTGCTACGAGGCGGACGAGCCCGACATCAGGCCGACCCAGCCGCAGGTCCTCGGCGCCCTGGACGCCCTGGTGGACGAGTCCGACGTGATCATCAACGCGGCCGGCTCCCTCCCCGGCGACCTGCACAAGCTGTGGCGCGCCCGGTCGAGGGACCAGTACCACCTGGAGTACGGCTACTCCTGCATGGGCTACGAGATCCCGGCCGCGATCGGTGTGAAGATGGCCGCTCCCGACCGCAACGTCTGGGCGCTGGTCGGCGACGGCACCTACCTGATGATGCCGACGGAGATCGTCACGGCCGTACAGGAGGGGATCGCCATCAAGCTCCTCCTGATCCAGAACCACGGCTACGCCTCCATCGGCGGCCTGTCCGAGACGGTCGGCGGTGAGCGCTTCGGCACGGCGTACCGCTACCAGTCCGAGGACGGCACCTACACGGGCGCCCCGCTGCCCGTGGACCTGGCCGCCAACGCGGCCAGCCTCGGTATGCGCGTGCTGCGCGCGAAGACCGTACGAGACCTCCGCGCCGCCCTCGAACAGGCGCGGGCCGCCGACACTCCCACATGTGTCTACGTCGAGACCGAAACGGCAGACACAGTGTCGGGCGCGCCTCCGGCGCAGGCCTGGTGGGATGTTCCTGTGGCCGAGACCGCGACGCGCGCGTCCGCGGTGAAGGCCCGTGAGCTGTACGAACGGCACGTCTCTACCCGACGCCGCCATCTGTGAAGGAGTACTCGGTCATGACGAAGATCGTCAACCACTGGATCGGCGGCAAGACCGTCGAAGGCGCGTCGGGGAACTACGGGCCGGTCACCGACCCGGCGACCGGCGCGGTCACCACGAAGGTCGCGTTCGCCTCGGTCGACGAGGTCGACGCCGCCGTAGCCGCCGCGAAGGACGCGTTCCAGACCTGGGGCACCTCCTCGCTCGCCAAGCGCACCAGCATCCTGTTCCGCTTCCGGGCCCTCCTGGAGGCGAACCGGGACGCGATCGCCGAGCTGATCACCGCCGAGCACGGCAAGGTGCACTCGGACGCGCTCGGCGAGGTCGCGCGCGGCCTGGAGATCGTGGACCTGGCCTGCGGGATCACCGTGCAGCTCAAGGGCGAACTGTCCACCGAGGTCGCCAGCCGTGTGGACGTCTCCTCGATCCGCCAGCCGCTCGGTGTGGTCGCGGGCATCACGCCGTTCAACTTCCCGGCCATGGTGCCGATGTGGATGTTCCCGATCGCCATCGCGACCGGCAACACCTTCGTGCTCAAGCCGTCCGAGAAGGACCCCTCGGCCTCCCTCAAGATCGCCGAGCTGCTCGCCGAGGCCGGTCTGCCCGACGGCGTCTTCAACGTCGTCCAGGGCGACAAGGTGGCCGTCGACCGCCTCCTGGAGCACCCCGACGTCAAGGCGGTCTCCTTCGTCGGCTCCACCCCGATCGCCCGCTACATCCACACCACCGCCTCCGCCAACGGCAAGCGCGTGCAGGCCCTCGGCGGCGCCAAGAACCACATGCTGGTCCTGCCCGACGCCGACCTGGACGCGGCGGCGGACGCGGCCGTCTCCGCCGCCTACGGCTCGGCCGGCGAGCGCTGCATGGCCATCTCCGCGGTCGTCGCGGTCGGCGCCATCGGCGACACGCTGGTCGAGAAGATCCGCGAGCGCGCCGAGAAGATCAAGATCGGCCCCGGCAACGACCCGGCCTCCGAGATGGGTCCGCTCATCACGAAGGTGCACCGCGACAAGGTCGCCTCCTACGTCGAGGGCGCGGCCGCCGAGGGCTGCGAGGTCGTCCTGGACGGCACCGGCCACACCGTGGAGGGCTTCGAGGACGGCCACTGGATCGGCATCTCGCTCCTCGACAAGGTGCCGACCACCGCCAAGGCCTACCAGGACGAGATCTTCGGCCCGGTCCTGACCGTGCTGCGGGTCGACACCTACGAGGAGGGCCTGGCGCTCATCAACGCCTCGCCCTTCGGCAACGGCACCGCGATCTTCACCCGGGACGGCGGCGCCGCCCGCCGCTTCCAGCTGGAGGTCGAGGCCGGCATGGTCGGCGTGAACGTCCCGATCCCGGTCCCCGTCGGCTACCACTCCTTCGGCGGCTGGAAGGACAGCCTCTTCGGCGACCACCACATCTACGGCAACGACGGCACGCACTTCTACACCCGCGGCAAGGTCGTCACCACCCGCTGGCCCGACCCGGCCGACGCCCCGGCGGGCGTGGACCTGGGCTTCCCGCGCAACCACTGAGCACCCCCGACGGGGCCGTCCGCATGGCGGACGGCCCCGTTTTTCTACGCCCGCGCGCTGCGGTTCCCGTACCCCTCAAATCGCGGCTCCCGTGGCCCTGCACTGTCGAATTCATCATCTGTGGCCGTCTTCGCCTACGGATTCCGCAGCAAGTCATCTATTGACGGGCGGTTTTCGTCGGGGTTCGATGCAGCACCATGACCGACACCCTCCGCCCTGCCGACAACGCCGTCCCAGAGGCGCTGGAGCACGGCCACGCCAAGCTCAACCGTTCCATCGGCGTGGTCGGCGGCACCCTCCTGACGCTGTCCTGCGTGACCCCGGCCTCCACGCTCTTCGTGGTCGTCCCCGACCTCTTCGGCTCCCTCGGCACCGCCACCGCCCTGACCATCGCCATCGGCTCCCTGCTCTGCATCGCCGTGGCGTTCTGCTACTCGGAGCTGGGCACCCTCATCCCCAGCGCGGGCGGCGAGTACGCGATGGTGTCGACGCTGGCGGGACGGCTCGCGGGCTGGCTCGTCTTCGTGCTCTCCCTCCTGGTCGTCATGATCGTCCCGCCGGTGATCGCGATGGGCACGGCGGACTACCTGGCCCCGGTGATCCACCTGGACCCCTCGGTCGCGGGCGCCTGCGTCATGCTCCTCGCCACCCTCGCCGGCCTCCTCGACCTGCGCGCCAACGCGTGGATCACGGGCATCTTCCTGGTCCTGGAGGTGATCGCGGCGGCGATCGTGGCGCTCCTCGGCTTCACCCACGCCGAACGCGGCCCCGGCAGCCTCCTGTCGATGCAGGTGGCGGGCGCGAACGGCGGCACGGACACGGTGACGGCCATGCTCGTGGTCTCCGGCCTGGCGATCGCCCTCTTCGTCACCCAGGGCTTCTCGACGGCCGTCTACCTCTCCGAGGAACTGGAGAACCCCCGCCGCAACGTGGCCCGCACGGTCCTGGCCACCCTCGCCATCTCCACCGTGATCATCCTGGTCCCGGTGGCCGCGATCACCATGGGCGCCTCCGACCTGACCGCACTGACCGGCGGCGACATCAGCACCATGGTCACCGCCTGGTCCAGCTCCGCGGTCGGCACCTTCGTCAGCCTGTGCGTCGCCCTCGCGATCGTCAACGCCGGCATCGTCATGGTCATCCAGAACTCCCGGGTCCTCTTCGCCTCCGCGCGGGACAAGGCCTGGCCGGCCCCGGTCAACACGGTCTTCTCCCAGCTCGGCCGCTTCGGCAGTCCCTGGGTCGCCACCCTCGCGGTCGGCATCCCGGGAGCGGCCCTGTGCTTCGTGAACCTGGACACGCTGTACGGCGTCACGGGCGTCTCGGTGACCGGCATGTACCTCCTGGTCGCCGTGGCCGCGCTGCTGTCCCGCCGTCACCACCACAAGCACACCCCGGCCTGGCGCATGCCCCTGTGGCCCGCGGTGCCGGTCCTTTTGATCGCGGTCCTGGCCTACATCCTGACCCAGCAGGAGACGGAGTACCTGCTGTGGACGGGCGGCATCACGGCCGCGGCGACCCTGTACTGGGCCCTGTACCTCCGCCCACGCAGGGACACGAGGTGGCTGGTCTCGATTCCGGAGGAGTAGATCGCCCCGCAGGGGCGAAAGGGGCGCGGGGAACTGCGCGACCAGCCACAACGAAAGCGGCAGACGGCCATGAAGAGGACGCACCACCCCCGTGGCCGTACCGCACCCGCTGTACATCGCACACCGCCGTCCACCCCCAGGATGGCGACGAGTTCAGCCCCCGGTCGACAAGTCCCCGACAGCTTCACCCCGTACCGTTGAATCATGGATCTTCGACGCCTCCGGAGGCCACGGTGGATCGCCGCCGCGGCCTCCGTCGTCGTGCTCGCCGCCGCCGGGACATGGACGGCCGCCGCCTCTGACGACCCACCCCCGGTACACCGCGCGGACCAGATGATGTCGATCGACGGCGTCCGCATCGACACCTCGTACTTCACGACGAACGGCACCGACAGGCGCCCCGCGGTCCTCCTGGGCCACGGCTTCGGCGGCAGCAAGGACGACGTACGCCGGCAGGCCGAGGACCTCGCGAGGGACGGCTATGCGGTCCTGACGTGGTCGGCGAGGGGCTTCGGCAAGTCCACCGGAAAGGTCGGCCTCAACGACCCGAAGGGCGAGGTCGCCGACGTCTCCCGGCTCATCGACTGGCTCGCGAAGCAGCCGCAGGTCCGGCTCGACAAGCCCGGCGACCCCAGGGTCGGCGTGGCGGGCGCGAGCTACGGCGGCGCGATCTCCCTCCTCGCCGCCGGTCACGACCGCCGCGTGGACGCCATCGCCCCGTCGATCACGTACTGGAACCTCTCGGACGCCCTCTTCCCGAACGGCGTCTTCAAGAAGCTGTGGGCCGGCATCTTCGTCAACTCCGCGGGCGGCTGCGACAAGTTCGACCCGCGGATCTGCGCGATGTACCAGCGGGTGGCCCAGTCCGGCGTCCCGGACGCGCAGGCCGAGAAGATGCTGGAGGAACGCTCCCCGTCGGCCGTCGCCCAGGACATCAAGGTCCCCACCCTCCTGGTCCAGGGCCAGACGGACTCCCTGTTCCCCCTGGACCAGGCCGACGCCGCCGCGAAGGCGATCCGCGCCAACGGCGCACCCGTGGACGTCGACTGGATCGCGGGCGGCCATGACGGCGGCGACCTGGAGAGCAGCCGGGTCCAGTCCCGGGTGGCCGGCTGGTTCGACCGCTACCTCAAGGACGACGCGTCCGCCGACACCGGCACCGCCTTCCGCGTCACCCGCACCCTCGGCGCCGGCACCGGCGACGGCGAGACCCGCCTGACCGGCGTCACCGCCGACACCTACCCGGGCCTGGAGGGCGACGACCACAGGATCGCCCTGACCGGCCGCGCACAGGACTTCGCCAACCCGGCCGGCGCGAGCCCGCCCGCCGTCTCGGCCCTCCCGGGGCTCGGCGGAGGCGGCCTCGCCCAGCTCTCCTCCCTCGGCGTCGGCGTCTCCCTCGACTTCCCGGGCCAGTACGCCGCCTTCGAGTCGGCCCCGGTCAGGGACGACCTCCAGATCACGGGCTCGCCCACCGTCACCGTCCACGTGAAGTCGACGACCGACGACGCCGTCCTGTTCGCCAAGCTGTACGACGTGGGCGCGAACGGGCAGCAGACCCTGCCGTCCCAACTCGTCGAGCCCCTCAGGGTCGAGGGCGCGAAGGCCGGCAAGGACGTCACGATCACCCTCCCGGCGATCGACCACGACCTCGACGACGGCCACCGCCTCAAGCTGGTCCTCGCCTCCACCGACCTCGGCTACGCGTCCCCGACGGCCCCGGCGACGTACACCGTCTCCCTCAAGGGCGACCTCCGGGTCCCCACCGCGCTCAGCGAGAAGAACACCCAGGCCCCCCTGCCCGCCTGGGTGTGGTGGCTGCCGCTCGCCGGCGCGGTGCTCGCCCTGGTCCTCGTGGTGACCGGCCGCCGCCGTACGACGGCCCCCGCGGCCCCCGAGCCGGAGCTGGCCGAAGTCCCGCTGCAGATCACCCATCTGAGCAAGCGGTACGCCAGGTCCGCCGACCGGTACGCGGTCCGCGACCTCTCCTTCCGCGTCGAGAAGGGCCAGGTCCTCGGCCTGCTCGGCCCGAACGGCGCGGGCAAGACCACCACCCTGCGCATGCTGATGGGCCTCATCAGGCCGGACGGCGGCGAGGTCCGCGTCTTCGGCCACGCGATCGCGCCCGGCGCCCCCGTGCTCTCCCGCGTCGGCGCCTTCGTCGAGGGCGCGGGCTTCCTGCCGCACCTGTCGGGCCGCGAGAACCTGGAGCTGTACTGGCAGGCCACCGGCCGCCCGCCCGAGGACGCCCACCTGGAGGAGGCGCTGGAGATCGCCGGGCTCGGCGACGCACTGGCCCGCGCGGTGCGCACCTACTCCCAGGGCATGCGCCAGCGCCTGGCCATCGCCCAGGCCATGCTGGGCCTGCCGGACCTGCTCATCCTGGACGAGCCGACCAACGGCCTCGACCCGCCGCAGATCCGCGAGATGCGCGAGGTGATGATCCGCTACGCGGCGGCCGGCCGCACGGTCATCGTCTCCAGCCACCTCCTCGCGGAGGTCGAGCAGTCCTGCACCCACCTGGTCGTCATGGACCACGGGCAGCTCGTCCAGGCGGGCCCGGTCAAGGAGATCGTCGGCTCCGGCGACACCCTCCTGGTCGGCACGGCCGTACCGGTCGAGGAGCCCGTGGCCGAGAAGGTCGCGGCCCTGCCGGGCGTGGCGTCGGCCGTCACCACCGACGGCGGTCTCCTCGTACGCCTCGACGCGGACGGCAGCGCGGCACGCCTGGTCGCCGAACTCGTCCGCCTGGAGGTCCCCGTGGAGTCGGTGGGCCCCCACCGCCGCCTGGAGGACGCCTTCCTCACCCTGATCGGAGAGACCGCATGAGCTCGGTGACCGACCGCGCGGTGCCCGTCGAGGTCGCCGACGGCTACCGCGCGGGCCGCACGCTGCCCATCCGGGTCGAGCTGGTACGGCAGTTGAAGCGCCGCCGCACCTTCGTCATGTTCGGCATCCTCGCCGCCCTGCCCTTCGTCCTGCTGATCGCCTTCCAGCTGGGCGGCGGCCCCGGCTCGGGCAACACCCGCGTCAACCTGATGGACACGGCCACCGTGTCCGGGGCGAACTTCGCCGCGGTGAACCTCTTCGCCTCGGCGGGCTTCCTGCTGATCGTCCCGGTCGCGCTGTTCTGCGGGGACACGGTCGCCTCGGAGGCCGGCTGGTCCTCCCTGCGCTATCTGCTCGCGGCCCCCGTCCCCCGGGCCCGCCTGCTGTGGTCCAAGCTCGTCGTCGGGCTCACCCTCAGCCTGGCCGCGATGCTCCTGCTCCCGCTGACCGCCCTCGCCGTCGGCACCGCCGCCTACGGCTGGGGCCCGCTCCAGCTGCCCACCGGCGGCGCACTGGAACCGGGCACGGCGGCACAGCGCCTGCTGATCACGGTGGCATACATCTTCGTCTCCCAACTCGTCACCGCCGCCCTCGCGTTCTGGCTCTCCACCCGCACCGACGCCCCCCTCGGCGCGGTCGGCGGCGCGGTCGGCCTGACCATCGTCGGCAATGTGCTGGACCAGGTGACCGCCCTCGGCGACTGGCGCGACTTCCTCCCCTCGCACTGGCAGTACGCCTGGCTGGACGCCGTACAGCCGACGCTGCGGTGGTCCGACATGATCCAGGGCACCTCCCTGTCGATAACGCTCGCCCTGGTGCTGTTCGCCCTGGCCTTCCGGGGTTTCGCGCGCAAGGACGTGGTGTCCTAGGTCAACGGAAGATCTCCCACCGGTCTCGACGGCCCGTCTTCGTGCCCCCTTCGATACCCATCCGCAACGCTCCGTGTCGCACGTTCCGGCCCCCCGGCCCGTCACAGTCGCAGAAGCCGACGTCAACAGGCCCAGGGGGTACGGACGATGGAGCGACAGCGGACACGACGGGTGATGCTCGCCCTCGCACTGGCGGGCGGCCTGCTGCTCACCGGCTGCGGCGGGGGCGCGGACGACGGGAGCAGCACGGACGGGGCGAAGGGCGGCTCCTACGGCTCGGGCTTCCCGGCCCCGGACCAGCCGCAGGGCGAGCAGAACTCCGGGGAGTCCCGCGACGGACTCGTCACCCCGTCCCCCGACCACCTCTCCACCTTCGCCCTCGACGTCGACACCGCCTCCTACGGC
>NZ_RSAJ01000220.1 GCF_003933965.1 Streptomyces sp. RP5T | reverse complement strand
GGTCAGGGGAGGGGGCGGCCCGTGACCACCGCCGCGAGCGTCGCCCCGCGCGGGAAGGCGCCCTCCTCGGCGAGGGTGACCAATCCATGAAGCAACTTGGCGACATAGAGACGTTCCACGGGCACGCCGTGACGGTTCTCGAAGTCCGTGGCGAAGGCGTCCAGCGCGGGTGTGGTGCGGGCGTAACCGCCGAAGTGGAAGCGTTCGTCGAGCGCCCAGTCACCGCGCGGGCCACCGAAGGCCCCGCGTTGGAGCGCCCTGATGTCGGCGGTCAGGAAGCCGCCCCTGAGGACCGGTATGCCCAGGGCGCGCTGGTCCGGGCCGAGTCCCGCGGCGAGGCCCGCCAGGGTGCCGCCGGTGCCGCAGGCGATCGCGACCACGTCCGCCTGGCCGGAGAGCTCCTCGCCGAGCGCGCGGCAGCCCCGTACCGCGAGCGCGTTGCTGCCGCCCTCCGGGACGACGTACGCGTCCTCGGCACCCGCCGCGCGCAGCACGCGCGCGAGGACGTCCGGTTCGGTCTTGCGGCGGTACGTCGCCCGGTCGACGAAGTGCAGGCGCATGCCGTCGGCCGCGCACCGGGCGAGGGAGGGGTTCAGGGGGCGGTCGGCGAGTTCGTCGCCGCGGACCACACCGACCGTGGGCAGGGACAGAAGGCGGCCCGCGGCGGCCGTGGCGCGCAGGTGGTTGGAGTACGCGCCGCCGAAGGTGACGACCGTACGGCCGACCGCCGCGGTGAGGTTCGGCGCGAGCTTGCGCCACTTGTTGCCGATCAGCTCGGGGTGGATCAGGTCGTCGCGCTTGAGCAGAAGACGCAGGCCGCGCCGGGCGAAGCGGGGGTCCGACAGCTCCTGCAGCGGCGAGGGCAGGCGGGGGCGCAGGGTGTCGAGGCCGGTCACGCCCCCATTGTGACCTGCGAGGTCACCGCAGGCGCTGCCGTATCCGGCTTCGCATCGAGGCCATCGTGAAGCCCCGCGGGTCCACCTTGCCCGGCTGCCATTCCAGATGGCCGATGACCGACCGTTCCGTCCAGCCGTGGTGGCGGCACACCGCCGCGGAGACCCGCTCGATCGCCGTCAGCTGGGCCGCCGGCCAGGGGTCCTCGCCGTCGCCGAGGTTCTCGCACTCGAAGCCGTAGAAGTGGCGGTTGCCGTCGGTGTTGGCCTCGTTGTCGGCGGGGAGCGCCGACTCGGCTATCACGGCCCGCAGGACGTCGTCGTCACCGAGACCGGCGTGGTTGGCCCGGCCGTAGCCGACGAGATGGATGGTGCCGTCCTTGGTGATCACGCCGTGGCACAGAGGGCCCGGCAGGTCGGTGTAGCCCTTGCGGCACAACTCCACTGTCGCCGCGCCGCCCCTGCTCACCGTGTGGTGGATCATCACGCCGTGCACCGGTCCCCAGGCGCCGACGTGGTTGCGGTTGTGGTGCTCCCAGTCGCCGACCTCGACGACGGTGGCGCCCTCGGCCCGCAGGACGGCAAGGAATCTGCCCGCGGACATGGGTGAGGCCATGGCTCCCTCCTTCACTCTGCGTGGCCGGCCACCGACCGCGGCCGGCCTCTACCGTGCTTGTACCGAAAGCGGGGGCCTCCGACTCCTCGTTCGCACAGCGTGCGAGCTGATTCGGACAGTCAAATTCCGGTCTGGTAAGGGCAACTGACTGCACGTCAGTGGTCAGGAACCGCGCATATGCCCAGCCTTGCGATGATCCATTCCCCCTCTTTCGTGTAATAGCACCGGCACGCTCCGTGAGGAAGGCTTGCTCCTGCACATCGATGCCCGGGCGCAGATCGCGTCCGGGCATGTACTGGGAGGGCATTCCTTATGTCGGTAGGCGAAGAGGTCCGCACCGAGCACAACCGGCCGCAGCAGAGCCTCGGCACGGCGGCCGCGCGGAACCTGGCCACCACCACCAAGTCCGCGCCTCAGATGCAGGAGATCAGCTCCCGCTGGCTGCTCCGCATGCTGCCCTGGGTGAACGTCCAGGGCGGTACGTACCGGGTGAACCGACGCCTGAGCTACGCCGTGGGCGACGGCAGGGTGACCTTCGTGAAGACCGGGGACCGCGTCGAGGTCATCCCGGACGAGCTGCGCGAGCTGCCGGCCCTCAGGTCGTACGAGGACGACGAGGTGCTCTCCGAGCTCGCCCAGCGCTGCCAGCAGCGGGAGTTCACCCCGGGCTCGGTGATCGCCTCCTTCGGCGCCCAGGCCGACGAGGTGTTCCTGCTGGCGCACGGCAGGGTCGAGAAGGTCGGCACCGGACCCTACGGGGACGACGCCGTGCTCGGAGTCCTCGCCGACGGCGCCTACTTCGGCGACCAGGCGCTCCTCGACCCGGACGCCATCTGGGAGTACACCGCCCGCGCGGCCACCGCCTGCACGGTCCTCGTGCTGCCCCGCCAGGACGTCGACCAGGTGGCGGAGCGCGCCGAGGCCCTGCGCGAGCACCTCCGGGAACAGCGCGCGATCCCCTCGCAACGCACCAACAAGTACGGCGAGAAGGAGATCGACCTGGCGGCGGGCCACGAGGGCGAGCCCGACATCCCGCACACCTTCGTCGACTACGACGCCCGGCCCCGCGAGTACGAACTGAGCATCGCCCAGACCGTGCTGCGCATCCACACGCGGGTGGCCGACCTCTACAACCAGCCGATGAACCAGACGGAACAGCAGATCCGGCTGACCGTCGAGGCACTCAAGGAGCGCCAGGAGCACGAGCTCGTCAACAACCGTGAGTTCGGCCTGCTGAACAACTGCGAGTACGACCAGCGCCTTCAGCCGCACGACGGCGTGCCCAGCCCCGACGACCTCGACGAGCTGCTCAGCCGCCGCCGGGGTACCAAGCTTCTGCTCGCCCACCCGCGCGCGATCTCCGCGATCGGCCGTGAGCTCAACAAGCGCGGGCTGGTTCCCGAGACGATCGACGTGGGCGGCAACCGCATCCCCACCTGGCGCGGGGTGCCGATCTACCCGTGCAACAAGATCCCGGTCACCCCTGAGCGGACCACCTCGATCATCGCCATGCGTACCGGTGAGGCGGACCAGGGTGTCATCGGCCTCCAGCAGGCCGGTATCCCGGACGAGATCGAGCCGAGCCTGTCGGTGCGCTTCATGGGCATCAACGAACAGTCGATCATCAAGTACCTGGTGACGGCCTACTACTCGGCGGCCGTGCTGGTGCCGGACGCGCTGGGAGTCCTGGAGAACGTCGAGATCGGCCGCTGGAGGTGATGGTCCCGAGCCCGGGAGCCGTGTCCCCGCCCGCCGGGGCGGGTACATCCCGGTCGGACACCGGGGTGGAGACGCCCCGGGGGAGCGTGGCCGCCCACAGCGCAAGCGCCACCGTCCGCGGACTGACCGAGGGGGGTTCCATGGCCGAGTTCACGACGGGCACACAGGCACTGGCAGCGGAAAGGCCGGAGGCGGGGGCGCCGGTCGCCGGGGGGACGCGGGCGCCGACTGCGAGAGGTGCGCAGGTGCCGGCCGCCAGGGGGGCCGGGGCAGCGGCCGTCGAGGAGACGGAGGCATCGGCCGCCGGGCCCCCCGGGGACACGGCGTCGGCCGGGGACAGGACGCCGACGGGGGACACGGCTTCGGCCCGGGACACGGCTTCGGCCGGGCGGGCGGACCCGTTCGACGGGCACGAGGCCGCCGTGATCCTGGAGCGGGTCCGGGCGTCGGTCGACCCCGAGCTGCGTTCCGCGGTGGAGTCGCTGCCCGGCGCCCTGCGCCGGATCGCGCGCTACCACTTCGGCTGGGAGCACGCCGACGGCACCCCGTCCGCGGGCAACGCGGGCAAGGCGATACGGCCCGCACTCGTCCTCACCGCGGCCGCCGCCCTCGGCGGGGACCGGGCGCGGGCGGCGGCCGTCCGGGCGGCCGTGGCGGTGGAGCTGGTCCACAACTTCACGCTGCTGCACGACGACGTGATGGACCGCGACACCACCCGCCGGCACCGCCCCACCGCGTGGACCGTGTTCGGCGACGCCGACGCGATCCTGGCCGGGGACGCCCTCCAGGCGCTGGCACTCAGGCTGCTGGCCGAGGACCCGCACCCCGCGGCGGCAGCGGCGGCGGCTCGGCTCGCGACCTGTGTCGTCGAGCTGTGCGAGGGCCAGCACGAGGACACCGCCATGCAGGGGCTCGGCCCCGGCGAGGTCACCCTCGACCAGGTGCTCGCGATGGCCGAGGCCAAGACGGGCGCGCTGCTCGGGTGCGCCTGTGCACTCGGCGCGCTCTACGCGGGAGCGTCCGCCGAGGACGTGGAGGCGTTGGACGCGTTCGGCCGGGAGGCGGGTCTCGCCTTCCAGCTCATCGACGACGTGATCGGCATATGGGGTGACCCGAGCCGCACGGGCAAACCGGTCGGCGCGGACCTCGCCGCCCGCAAGAAGTCCCTCCCGGTCGTGGCCGCGCTCACCTCCGGCACGCCGGCGGCCGCGGAACTGGCCGGCCTGTACGCGGCGCCGTACGCGGGCGAGGACCTGGCGCGTACGACCCTGGTCGTGGAGGAGGCCGGGGGCCGTGACTGGGCGCAGGTGCAGGCGGCCGACCGGATGGCGAGGGCGATGGGTCAGCTGGCTCGTGCGGTGCCCGATCCGGAGGCTGCGGGCGGACTGCTCTGTCTCGCGGAGTTCGTGACGCGGCGCAGCGTCTGAGGACCCCGGAGCACCGGGCATCGCGCGGTCCTGACTCCGCGCGGTGCCCGGGGGTTCCGGCCTGCGGGTCCCGCACATCCCCACGGTGTGCGGGGCCCGCTTTCGCATGCTCACCGGATAGTCTCAACACCCTTGTTGCCAAAGGTGGTTGGGTTGAAGGGGTGGGGCATGGGCGTGGCGATACGGACGGCCGGCGCGGACGATCGCGAGCTGGTGGCGCGTCTGCTGGACTCGGCCTTCCAGGACGATCCGGTCAGTGGGTGGATCTTCCCGGAGGAGGAGTACCGCCGTACGACGCATCCCCGGCTGATGGCCGCGTTCGTGGACATCGTGCTGGCCGAGGGGCGGGTGGACGTCACGGAGGAGGGGACCGCGTGCGCGTTGTGGCTGCCGGTCCCGGCGGACGAGGGTGACGGGCATGACGCGCAGGACGGCGAGGACGAGTTCGCCGCGCTGCGGGAGGCTCTCGACCCGGGCAACGAGCGCATCGAGCTGATCGGCCGGCTCACGGCGGAGGTGCATCCGGCCGGGCGGGCCCACGAGTACCTGTGGATGATCGGCGTGGCTCCCGAGCGCCAGGGCGAGGGGCTCGGCACCGCGCTCATCGGGTCGGTCCTTCAGCGGTGCGACCGGGACGGGTTGCCTGCCTACCTGGAGGCGAGCAGCGAGCGAAGCCGTGGGCTGTACGAACGGCTCGGATTCCAGCTCGTGGACCGCCCCCTCGACCTGCCGGGCGGACCGCGGATGTGGCCGATGTGGCGCGAGCCGGGCGCTTCGCGGTAGTACCGGAGAGAGCGATTCGGGGTCGCGGCGGGGAGGACGCCGCCGGTGTGGTCACCCCCGGCGCCGAGGTGACGAGCGGCTCGGGCCCGACCCGGTGGCCCGGGCCCTCACGGGCCCCCCGTCGGTACCACCGTCTCCACGATCCGTTCCACCAGGCCATCCGGCACCCCCACCCCCGGCAGTACTCCCTCCAGTGCGCCGGGCACGGTCAGGTGGTCGAGGAGCAGGCCCAGCATCGCCAGGTAGAGCACCGTGACCGTCTCGGCGCCGCCCGGGAGGCCCGTCTCGTGGTGGAAGCGGATGCCCTCCTCCAGGTCCGCCCGGACCGACTTGGTGAAGGAGGCCCGGAGTTCGGGGCGGCGGGTGGCCTCCAGGCGCATCTCCAGAAGGGCCAGGTAGCCCGTGCGGTCGTGGGTCGCACGGCCCATCAGGTCGTGCATGAACGCCGCCACCAGGGACCGGTCCTTCGGCCGTGTCAGCAGTTCGGCGAGCTTGTCCGGGTCCGGGGCCAGCCGGACGTGGAGGCGGGTGTCGATCTGTCTCAGCAGGTCGTCGCGGTCGGCGAAGTAGTTCGAGGCCGTCCCCACCGGGACCCCCGCCTCGGAGTCCACCGCGCGGAACGTCAGCCCGCGCGCCCCCTCGCGGGCGAGCAGTTCGACCCCCGCGTCCACGAGCGCGGCCCGGCGCTCAGGATTCCTGGCCATGCGGAATCCCCTCTCCCCGTTACGTCCGGCACGGAAAATGTCTTGCAACCACTACAACTGAAGTACTACAACTGACGTGGTTCACAGCGAAGCGCAGCCTACGAGAAGAGACCCGCTTGCGAAAGCTGACGTACTACGTCGCCTGCACGATCGACGGCTTCATCGGGGACGAGAGCGGTGACGCCTCGTTCATGTACCGGTTCGTCGACGAGGAGTTCCTCTCCTACCTCAAGGCCGAGTTCCCGGAGACCCTCTCGGCCCAGGGCCGCAGGGCCCTCGGCATCCACGACCTGGAGCACAGGAGGTTCGACACGGTCGTCCAGGGCCGCCGCAGCTACGAGGTGGCACTCAAGGAGGGCATCACCAGCCCCTACGGCCACCTGCGCGAGTACGTCGCCTCGCGCACGCTCACCGAGTCGCCCGACCCGCACGTCGAGATCATCGGTGACGACCTGGTCGGCAAGGTGCGCCAACTGAAATCGGAGGACGGCGAGCTCGGCATCTACCTGTGCGGCGGCTCCGAGCTCGCGGGACGACTCCACGAAGAGATCGACGAGCTCGTCGTCAAGACGTACCCCGTCGTCCTCGGCACCGGCATGCCGATGTTCGGTGCCGGGTTCCCCATCAGCGAGTTCACGCTCGACGAGGTGCGCGTCTTCGGCAACGGCGCGGTGGTGCGGACGTACGGCAGACGCTGAGGGGAGCGCGCGCGGCCCCTTCGTCCTACCCTGAGGGCATGGGCAGCGACGAACACGTCTGTCCCGTCTGCGGACAGCCGGTCGAGACGGTCGTACGGCGTCACAAGACGCTGGGTGCGTGGGTCCCCGTGTGGACGGACGGCCCGTGCCGCAATCCCGAGTGCGCGGCGTACGGCGACAGGGCCGCCGAGCCTGACCAGGGCCACGGGGGCGCCCCCGGCGCACCCGCCGGAAAAAGTTCCTGAACCGCGTCGAGAACCCGTCCCCGGCTCCGACGTCCCCTGTGAGAGCCGGCCGCCCGCGACCGGGCGGCCGGGCCGACCGAGGCGTCCGAGGAGCGGAATCATGAAGTACCTGGTCATGGTGCAGGGAACACAGGCCGACTACGAGGCCATGCGCGGCAAGGGCTCCGAGCACTCCCCGGCGTGGAGCGAGCAGGAGATCCAGACGATGTACGCCTTCATGAGCGCCATCAACGACGACCTCTCCGAGACCGGCGAGTTCCTCGACGCCCAGGGCCTCGCCGAGCCCGCGAAGGTCCGGCACGTCAGCCGGGACGCGGACGGCAAGGCCGTGATCACCGACGGGCCGTACAGCGAGACCAAGGAACTGCTGTGCGGCTACTGGGTGCTGGAGTGCGAGAGCCTGGAGCGGGTCACGGAGATCGCCGAACGCATCGCCCAGTGCCCGCAGCCCGCCGGCGCCCCCGAGTACCCGGTGGTCATCCGGCCCATCATGGACGGCGCCGGGGACATCTGAGAACCGTGCGGCCGACGAGCGAGACCGAGGACCTGCTGCGCCTGCACGCGCCGCAGGTCCTCGGCGCGCTGGTCAGGCGGTACGGCCATTTCGACAGCGCCGAGGACGCCGTACAGGAGGCGCTGCTGGCCGCGGCGGATCAGTGGCCGTCGGCGGGGGTGCCCGGCAATCCGCGCGGGTGGCTCATCAGGGTGGCCTCGCGACGGCTGACCGACACGCTGCGCGCGGACGAGGCGCGGCGGGCGCGGGAGGAGAAGGCGGCGGCGCTGAGCGCGCGCGTCACGCCGGTCGCCGACCGGGCTCCGCGCGAGGACGACACCCTGTCGCTGCTGTTCCTGTGCTGCCGTCCGGAGCTCACCGCGTCCGCGCAGATCGCGCTCACCCTGCGCGCGGTCGGCGGTCTGACCACGGCGGAGATCGCCCGGGCGTATCTCGTCCCGGAGGCGACCATGGCCCAGCGGATCAGCCGGGCCAAGCAGAAGGTGCGGGGCGCCGGCTTCGGACGCCCCGACCACTGGGAGGAACGGCTGCCGGCCGTCCTGCACACGCTCTATCTGATCTTCAACGAGGGGCATACGGCGACCTCCGGCCCCGCGCTCCAGCGGCGCGACCTGGCCGGCGAGGCGATCCGCCTGACCCGCGCGGTCCACCGGCTGCTCCCCGACGACTGCGAGATCGCGGGCCTGCTCGCCCTGATGCTCCTCACCGACGCCCGCCGCGACGCCCGCACCGGGCCCGGCGGCGACCTGGTCCCCCTCGACGAACAGGACCGCACCCGCTGGGACAAGGCCGCGATCGAGGAGGGCGTCGCCCTGGTCACCCGGGCACTGGCCCGCCGCCGGGCCGGGCCCTACCAGATCCGCGCGGCCATCGCCGCCGTGCACGACGAGGCACCCTCGCCGGAGGCGACCGACTGGCGCGAGATCCTCGGGCTCTACGACGAGCTCGTCCGGCTCGTGCCGGGACCCGTGGAGCGGCTGAACCGGGCGGTCGCGGTCGCGATGGTGTGCGGGCCGCGCGCCGGGCTCGCGGAACTGGACGCGCTCACCGGGGAGTTGGGTCACCGCCTGGACGCCGTGCGCGGGCACCTGCTGGAGCGGGCCGGTGCGTACGAGCAGGCGCGGGCCGCGTACGAGGCGGCCGCCGCCAAGACCCTGAGCCTGCCCGAGCAGCGCTATTTGCAGAGGCGGGCGGCACGGCTCAGGCCTTAACGTGACGGCATGTCCGCCACTCATCACATCGTGCACCTGACCGAACGCTCGCTCTGGGAGGAGGCCCGCGCCCGGGGCACGTACGAGATCTCGACCCGCGGCCGCACCCTCCAGGAGGAGGGGTTCATCCACTGCTCGACGCGCGAGCAACTGGCGCCCGTCGCCGCCTTTCTCTACGGCTCCTACGACGGCCCCGACGAACTGGTGCTCCTCGTCATCGACCCCGCCCGCCTCGACGTACCGCTGAAGTACGAGGCCCCCGAGCCCGGCGCGGAGGAGTTCCCGCACATCTACGGGCCCCTCCCGGTCGGCGCGGTCGTCGACGTCGAGCCGTGGGGGTGAGTGCCCGGCGCCGGGCATGGCGCTGGGCGCTGCTGGTGTGGGCCGCCCTCGTGGTCGTCGCGGGCGGGCTCACGCTCTGGCTCCAGGACTCCTCCGAGCCGCCGGGCCCGTACGGCTGGGAGGAGAACACCGCGACGCCCCCGGTCCCGGAGGAGTGGCCGTCCACGTGTCCCACCCCCACCCCGGCCTCCGGCCCCGATGCGGGGCCGACGGTCCTCGCCTGCGCGTTCATCTCCTCCGGCTAGGCAGTCCGCCCGTCTCCGGGTCCCGTCCCGTCAGGCAGTAGAGGCCGCCCGCGGGGTCCCGCATCACCGTCCAGTTCTCGCCCTCGCTGACGAACTCGGCGCCCAGCCGCTCGTGTTCGGCCCGCGTCGCCCCGATGTCCGCGCAGGCCAGGTCCGGATGGGCGCCCGCGGGCCGTTCCTCGCCGAGGCGCTGGAGGAGGATGCGGACCGGCAGGCCGGCCGGCGGCTTGAGCACGTGGAACTCGGGGAGTGACCCGGACAGCGACTCCCAGTCGGGCAACAGGGCCGCCCAGAAGGCGACTTCGGCCTCGAACAGGGAGGGCGGGACGTCCAGGCAGACCTGGTCGAGGCGACTGCCGCGGACCACCGGCGGGCGGACCGACTGCCCGCGCCAGGGATCGGCGCAGAACAGCAGGCCGGCGGGGGAGCGCAGCACGACCAACGTGCCCTGATCGGCGACCACATGCGCGCCGAGCGCCTGTGCCGCCTTCGCGAACTTCCGTACGTCGTCGACGCAGAAGTCGAGATGAGCACCGCCGGGCCCGGTGGCGACGGCTTGGAGCTTGACGCAGGCGTCCGCCCCGTCACCCGGCACCAGCGTGACGAACTCCCGCCGCTCACCGCGGAATTCGGACAGGCGGCCACCGGTGACACCGGTCCAGAAGTCACAGGCCTGGGCGAAGCGGGCCACGGGCCGGTCCACGAAGGCGTACGTCCAGCGGGTAGTCATGCGGTGATCGTAGGCGCCGCTACTTCGACACCTCCATGAACCGCAGCATGTTCCCCGCCGGGTCCCGGAACGCGCAGTCCCGCACCCCGTACGGCATGTCCGTCGGCTCCTGGATCACCTCGGCCCCGGACTCCCGCACGCGCGCGAACAACGCGTCGCAGTCGGTCGTCGTGAAGTTGACCCCCCGCAGCAACCCCTTCGCCAGCAGCCGGGCCATCGCCTCCTTGTCCGCGGGGGAGGCGTCCGGGTCCGCGGCGGGCGGCTCCAGGACGATGTCCAGGTCCGGCTGGAGCGGCGAGCCGACCGTCACCCAGCGCATCCCCTCGTACCCGACGTCGCCGCGCACCTCCATGCCCAGCACGTCCCGGTAGAACGCGATCGCCTTGTCGTGGTCGTCCACGGCGATGAAGCAGTTCTTGAGCTTGATGTCCATGGCCCCACGTTAGGCCCGCCGGGGCCGGGTGTGCCTGCGGACGTGGCACGGCGGAATGCCCGCGATCTCCTCGTGGGAGCGGGCCCGGTAGGCGCTCGGCGTCTCGCCCACCAGCTCCGTGAACCGCGAGCTGAAGGAGCCCAGGGAGGTGCACCCCACGGCCATGCAGACCTCGGTGACGGACAGGTCGCCCCGCCGCAGCAGGGCCTTCGCGCGCTCGATGCGCCGGGTCATGAGATAGCCGTACGGCGTCTCACCGAACTCCGCGCGGAAACTGCGCTGGAAGTGGCCCGGCGACATCAGCGCGGTGCGGGCGAGCGCGGTCACGTCGAGCGGCTCGGTGTACTCGCGGTCCATCCGGTCGCGTGCCTGCCGCAGCCGCACCAGGTCCTCGATGCTCACCATCACGCCAGCATCGCACGATGCTCACCGGGTGGGCGCGGGGTCCTGTAACGGGCTTTGCCTGACGTTCTCCTGCCGTACGGAAGCGCTTGCTCCCATGGGAGGCATGGACCACATCACGTTCCTCGTGGCGGTCGTCATCGTCACGGCCCTGGCCTTCGACTTCACCAACGGATTCCACGACACCGCCAACGCGATGGCCACCTCCATCGCCACCGGCGCGCTGAAACCCAGGACCGCGGTCCTGGTGAGCGGCGTCCTGAACGTCATCGGCGCCTTCCTGTCCACCGAGGTCGCGAAAACGATCTCCGGCGGCATCGTGGACGACGGCCTGGTCTCGCCCGGAATGATCTTCGCGGGGCTGGTCGGAGCGATTCTGTGGAACCTGCTGACCTGGCTGGTCGGCCTGCCGTCGAGTTCGTCGCACGCCCTGTTCGGCGGGCTGATCGGCGCGGTGTGGGTCGGTGCCGGCTCCCACGGCGTGCACTTCGACAAGGTCGTCGAGAAGATCCTGATCCCCGCGGTGGCCTCCCCGGTCGTGGCCGGCGTGGCGGCGCTGATCGCCACCTACCTCGCCTACAGGCTCACCGCCCGCGCCCGCAAGGACTCGGTGACCAAGGGCTTCCGGCTCGGCCAGATCGCCTCCGCGTCCCTCGTCTCCCTCGCGCACGGCACCAACGACGCCCAGAAGACCATGGGCGTCATCACCCTGACCCTCATCTCCGCGGGCGCGCTCGGCCATGACGCCGGTCCGCCGGTGTGGGTCATCGCCAGTGCCGGTCTCGCGATCGGCCTCGGCACCTACCTCGGCGGCTGGCGGATCATCCGCACCATGGGCAAGGGCCTCACCGAGATCCAGTCCCCGCAGGGCTTCGCCGCCGAGACCGCGTCCACCACCGTCATCCTGACCTCCGCCCACCTCGGCTTCGCCCTGTCCACGACCCAGGTCGCCTCGGGCAGCATCCTCGGCGCGGGGCTCGGCCGGAAGCTGGCGGAGGTCCGCTGGGGCATCGCCGGGCGCATGGTCGCGGCCTGGCTGATCACCCTGCCGGCGGCCGCGCTGGTCGGCGGCGTCTCCGCGAGTGCCGTCAAGCACGGCGGTGACTTCGGCACGGTCGTGGTCGCGCTGGTCGGCGCCGCCGTCGCCGCGGGCATCGTGCTCGTCTCCCGCCGCAACCCGGTCGGCGCGCACAACGTCAACGACGCCCACGAGGTCACCCTCCGCACCGAGCCGTCGGCCCCTGTCGGCACGGCCGCCTGAAACCCCGGGAGTTCACGTCATGAGCATCGACTGGACCGCACTCGGCCAGGTCACCGCGGTGAGCGTCGGCGTCACGATCGCCGTGGTCGTCGTTTTCGCCCTCGGGGTACTCGGTCTCGCCCGCTTCGAGGGGGCACAGGAGGACGACGGCGCCGGGACGTCCACGCTCGGCATCGCCCAGGCCGGCCTGTGCTTCCTCGCCTGCGCGGCGGTGGTGGCATACGGCATCTATCTCATCGTGCCGCAGTTCCACTGATCCACCGAGACGAGACGGGAGCAAGGTGACCCCCCTGCTGACCGACCTGAAGGTCGACTACACCGACCCCGACGACCCCGTGCTCATCCGCCCGGACGGCAGTCCGATCGACACCTGGCGGGAGAACTACCCCTACGCGCACCGCATGGAGCGCAAGGAGTACGACTGGCACAAACGCCTTCAGCAGATCGAGCTGCTGAAACTGCAGAGCTGGATCAAGGAGACCGGGCGCCGGCTCGTCATCGTCTTCGAGGGACGGGACGCGGCCGGCAAGGGCGGCACCATCAAGCGCTTCACGGAGCATCTCAACCCCCGTGGCGCCCGCGTGGTCGCGCTGGAGAAGCCCAACGAGCGCGAGCGCGGGCAGTGGTACTTCCAGCGCTACGTCGGACATCTGCCGACCGAGGGCGAGATCGTGCTGTTCGACCGGTCCTGGTACAACCGGGCCGGGGTGGAACGGGTCATGGGCTTCTGCACGGACGACGAGTACCGGCGCTTCATGCGGCAGGCCCCGCTGTTCGAGCGGATGCTCGTGGACGACGGCGTGGACCTGGTGAAGTTCTGGTTCTCGGTCTCCCAGGGCGAGCAGCGCACCCGTTTCACCATCCGTCAGATCGACCCCGTACGGCAGTGGAAGCTCAGCCCCATGGACCTGGCCTCGCTGGAGCGCTGGGACGACTACACCGCCGCCAAGGTCGCCATGTTCCGTGAGACGGACACCCAGTTCGCGCCCTGGACGGTGGTCAAGAGCAACGACAAGAAGCGGGCCCGCGTCGAGGCCATGCGCAGTGTGCTGGCCCGCTTCGACTACGCCGACAAGGACGAGGAGGTCGTCGGCACACCCGATCCGAGGATCGTGGGCGAGGCGGCGG
>NZ_RSAJ01000021.1 GCF_003933965.1 Streptomyces sp. RP5T | reverse complement strand
CCCCCTCACCCGTGCCAAGACCTCCACAGCGCCGCGTACGCCCCCTCCGCTGCGACCAGTTCGTCGTGGCTGCCCAGTTCGGTGATGCGACCGTTCTCCACGACGGCGATGACGTCCGCGTCGTGGGCGGTGTGGAGGCGGTGGGCGATGGCGACGACCGTGCGGCCGTCGAGGACGCGGGCGAGGGAGCGTTCCAGGTGGCGGGCCGCCCGGGGGTCCAGCAGTGACGTCGCCTCGTCCAGGACCAGCGTGTGCGGATCGGCCAGTACCAGCCGGGCCAGTGCGACCTGCTGGGCCTGGGCCGGGGTGACGGTGAGTCCGCCGGAGCCGACCTCGGTGTCGAGGCCGTCGTCCAGCGCCCGTGCCCACCCGTCGGCGTCGACCGCGCCGAGGGCCGCCCAGAGCTCGGCGTCCGTGGCGTCCGTCCGTGCGAGCAGGAGGTTGTCGCGCAGCGAGCCCACGAAGACGTGGTGCTCCTGGTTGACGAGGGCCACGTGCTCACGGACGCGTTCCGCCGACATCCGGGACAGTTCGGCCCCGCCCAGGGTGATCCGGCCGTCCCGGGGAGCGTAGATGCCGGCCAGCAGCCTGCCCAGGGTGGACTTGCCGGCGCCCGAGGGGCCGACCAGGGCCACCCGGGTGCCGGGCGCGACCTCCAGGGACACCTGGCGGAGGACGTCCACGCCCTCCAGATAGCCGAAGTGCACCCGGTCGGCGTGGACGTCCCGGCCCTCGGGAGCGAGACCGGCGTCACCGCCGGCCGGCTCGATGTCCCGGACCCCGACCAGCCGGGCCAGCGACACCTGGGCCACCTGCAGCTCGTCGTACCAGCGCAGGATCAGCCCGACCGGGTCGACCAGCATCTGCGCGATCAGGGCGCCCGTCGTCAGCTGGCCCACGTCGATCCAGCCCTGGAGGACGAAGACACCGCCGACCATCAGCACCGACGAGAGGATCATCACGTGGCTGACGTTGATGCACGGGAAGAGCACCGACCGCAGCCACAGGGTGTACCGCTCCCAGGCCGTCCACTCCTTGATCCGCCGCTCGGACAGCTCGATGCGGCGCGCGCTCAGCCGGTGCGCCTCGACCGTGCGTCCGGCGTCCACGGTCTCCGCGAGCGCGGCGGCCACGGCGGCGTATCCGGCGGCCTCCGAGCGGTAGGCCGAGGGCGCCCGTCTGAAGTACCAGCGGCAGCCGATCACCAGCAGCGGCAGGGCGAGCAGTACGGCTGCGGCCAGGGGCGGCGCGGTGATCACGAGCCCGCCGAGCAGCAGGGCCGCCCACACCACGCCGATCGCCAGCTGGGGCACGGCCTCGCGCATCGCGTTGCCGAGCCGGTCGATGTCCGTCGTGATCCGGGACAGCAGGTCACCGGTCCCGGCCCGCTCCAGAACGCCCGGCGGCAGGCCGACCGCCCGCACGAGGAAGTCCTCGCGCAGGTCGGCCAGCATGCGCTCGCCGAGCATCGAACCGCGCAGCCGCACCTGCCGTACGAAGACGGCCTGGACGATCAGCGCGACCACGAACAGCGCGGCCGTCAGCTCCAGGTGGATCTCCCGGGTCCCGTCCGAGACCCGCTCGACGAGGTCGCCGAGGAGCCAGGGGCCGACCATGGAGGCCACCACGGCGACGGTGTTGACGCCGACGAGCAGTGCGAAGGCGCGGCGGTGCCGCTGAAACAGTTCGGCCACGTAGGCGCGTACGGTCGCGGTGGCCCCGACGGGCAGGGTGTTCGCCGTCGTCGGTGCCGCCGGGTCGTACGCCGGTGGCGCCACGCCGATCATGCGCTCTCCTCGATCTCTTCCAGTTCGTGCAGGACGTCCACTTTGTGCAGGACACCTTCTTCGTGCAGGACGTCTGCTTCGTGCAGGACACCTGCTTCGTCACGGCCGTCCACGCCTTGGTCGGGCACCGCGCCCGACGCCGTCTCCTCGTCCGTCTCGCGGGTGACGACCGCCCGGTACCGCGGCTCCTTGCGCACCAGCTCACGGTGCACGCCGACCGCCACGACCTCCCCCTCGTGCACCAGCACCACACGGTCGGCGTGGTCCAGGAGCAGCGGCGAGGAGGTGAACACCACGGTGGTGCGCCCGGTCCGCAGGTCCCGCACGCCCTGCGCGATACGTGCCTCGGTGTGCGAGTCGACGGCGGAGGTGGGTTCGTCGAGGACCAGCACCTCCGGGTCGGTGAACAGGGACCGGGCCAGGGCGAGCCGCTGGCGCTGGCCGCCCGACAGGGAGCGCCCGCGTTCGGTGATGCGGGCGTCCATCGGGTCCCCGGCGTCCAGGGACCCCTGGACCAGCGCCGCCAGCACGTCCGCGCACTGCGCGGCCGCGAGCGCCTCCTCGGCGCCGACGTCACCCGAGGCGGGCACGTCGAGCAGGTCGCGCAGGGTTCCAGAGAGCAGGACGGGGTCCTTGTCCTGGACCAGGACCGCCGTGCGCGCCGAGTCGAGCGGCAGCTCGTCCAGCGGCACCCCGCCCAGCCGCACCGACGGGCCCTTCTCGGAAGGGTGCCCGCCGAGGCGTTCGGCCAGCAGCCCCGCCGCGTCCGGGTCGCCGCAGACCACCGCGGTGAGCCGGCCTGCGGGGGCCAGGAGACCGGTGGCCGGGTCGTACAGGTCACCGGTGGGCAGGTCGTCGCCGGCCCGGCCCCGGAGCCCGCCCGAGCCCTCCGCGGACGTGGCCCGCTCCAGCGACAGGACCCGGGCGGCCCGGGTGGCCGAGGGCCGGGAGAAGGAGTACGCCATGGCGATCTCCTCGAAGTGCCGCAGCGGATAGGTCAGGATCATGACCGAGCTGTAGACGGCGACCAGTTCGCCGATCTCGACGCGGCCCTGCCGGGCCAGATGGATGCCGTACCAGACGACCGCGATCAGCAGCAGTCCCGGCAGCAGTACCTGGATCGCGGCGATCAGGGACCACATCCGGGCGCTGCGCACGGCCGCGTGGCGGACCTCCTGGGAGGCCCTGCGGTAGCGGTCGAGGAAGAGTTCCTCGCCGCCGATGCCGCGCAGCACTCGCAGTCCGGCGACGGTGTCGGAGGCCAGTTCGGTGGCGCGTCCGGCCTTCTCGCGCTGGAAGTCGGCGCGCCGGGTCGCGCGGGGCAGCAGCGGCAGCGCCGCGAGGGCCAGGACCGGCAGGCCCACGGCGACGAGTCCGCCGAGGGCCGGCTGGTAGACGACCAGGCCGGCGCAGACCACGACGAGGGTGACCGCCGCCGCGGTGAACCGTGACCAGGCCTCCACGAACCAGCCGATCTTCTCGACGTCGCCGGTGGACACGGCCACGACCTCGCCGGCCGCCACCCGCCGGGTCAGCGCCGAGCCCAGGTTCGCGGCCTTGCGGGCCAGCAGCTGCTGGACGCGTGCGGCGGCCGTGATCCAGTTGGTGACGGCGGTGCGGTGCAGGAAGGTGTCGCCGAGCGCGCTGCCGAAGCAGCACAGTGCGAGCAGGCCGCCCGCGAGGGCGAGCCGACGGCCGGAGTGGTCGACGACCGCCTGCACGGCCACCCCGACGCACAGGGGCAGCGCGGAGATCGACAGGAAGTGCAGCAGTCCCCAGGCCAGCGACTTGAGCTGTCCGCCCAGCTGGTTCCTGAAGAGCCACCACAGGAACCGGGAGCCCGAGCGGGCGTCCGGCACTCCCGGGTCGGGATACGGAAGGTCTTGGATCTGCATGACGTGTGACGTCCCAGTGGCTCGTGTCAGGGGGGTGGGAGGGAGCCGCACACGGCGGCTGCAAACCGTGAAAGGTTCGCGGCAGAGCGTGCTCGGAGGCAACAGGTTTTCCCCGGCGTCGAACAGATCCGGCTGCGGGTCTTCCCGCGGACCACTGGAGGATGCTCCTCGCCACCCACGGCTACCGGACCGATGGCGGGCACCCCGCCGAACAAGCCGCCCGGACCCCACAAGCCCAACAAGCCGGACGAGGCCGGTCGATGAGGCGTCATTGCGGGAGACGGCCGACTCCCCGTAGAACACGGCCATGAAGAGACGGATCGTCATGTCCATGCTCGCGGGAGCGACCCTCCTGGCGAGCACCCTGCTCGGTGCGGCACCCGCCCAGTCCGCGCAGGCTCCACCTCCGCAGGCCCTCCCTTCGCAGGCCCAACCGGCCCCGGTCCCCGCCGAGTTCGGCACCGACTGGCACGACCCCATGACCGCAGCCCCGCCCGTCTCCAGGCCCCCGGGCAGGTCCTGCCAGGTCACGGTCGCCGAGGCGCGGTTCCGCGACTTCACCCCGTACACCGGCACCTACGCACCGCCGAAGGGCTGCGGCGACCGCTGGAGCAAGGTCGTGCTGCGCATGGACGGCAAGGTCAAGGGACGGCAGTTCGACCGGCTCGGGTATCTGCACGTCGGCGGGGTCGAGATCTTCCGTACCTCCACGCCGCAGCCCTCGCCCGACGGCATCGAGTGGTCCGTGGAGAAGGACGTCACGCGCTACGGCGACACTCTCCGCGGCAGGCACGACGTCGAGATGCTCATCGGGAACGTCGTCGACGACACGTACACCGGGATCATCGACGTGAAGGTCACGCTCACCTTCTACCCGGGCCGCGAGGCCCCCGCCCCGGACCGTGTGCTGACGCTGGATCAGGGCACCCTCGCCACCCCGCGCAACAGCGAGCGCATCGTCGCCGAGGTGTACGCCACCGGCTCGGGCGGCGGCTGCGAGGAGTACTGGTACCTGGCGGTGCCGTCGGAGGCCCCGTACTCCTGCCGGGCCGACGGCGGCCCCTACCGCGAGGTGCAGATCGAGGTGGACGGCCGACTCGCGGGCATCGCCGCCCCGTTCCCGACCGTGTGGACCGGCGGCTGGTCCAATCCCTTTCTCTGGTACGTCGTTCCGGGCCCCCGTGCCTTCGACGTCAAGCCGATCGAATACGACCTGACCCCCTTCGCCGGCATCCTCAACGACGGGCGCCCGCACCGCGTGGAGGTCCGGGTCGTCGGCGTCCCCGACGGGCAGCCGGGCTGGAGCACCCACGTGAACGTCCTCGTCTGGCAGGACGCGGGGCGTGCGCACGTCACCGGCAAGCTCACCACGCACGCGAACGGTGATCTCGCCAACTCCTCGACTTACACGCCCGGTTCGGAGCATCGCGTGGACACCGAGGGCGCCCATCGGCTCACCGTCGCCGGATACGTCGACACCTCGCACGGCCGCGTCACGACCACCGTCCGCCGCTCCCTGGCGAACACCTCCACCCACCGCTGGGCCGACGGCGAGAACCCCGACGCGCTCAAGGCGAGTTGGACGGACGACGAGTCGGTCACCGCCGACGGCCGCGGCCCGGCCAGGACCACCCGCACCCACCGCACCTACTCCATGGACGGCACGACCACCATCGGCGCCGGCGACCGGCTGCGCACGGTGCTGAGCCTCGGTGACCGCGCGGACGTCACGGTGCACCGAGCGGGTCACCGCACGGCGTGGTACCGGCTCGACGACACCTACGCGGGCGACGCCACGTACACGATCAACGTCCCGCGCGACCAGCGGCACGCGGTCGGTACGACGGGTGAGCGCTACCGGATCCGCGGTTCGGACGGCTGCTACGACCTCTCCCTCACCACCGTCCAGGGGGTGCTGACCGAGCAACGCAGAGGCTGCTGAGGCGTGTTGTGTGCGGTGCGTCACAGGCAGCGTCATTTACACGGCCGAAACGCGACGGTTTCGCGCGTGATCAACGCCCCCTCCAGAGTGATCCCCACGGAAGCCGCTTTCCGTATCGCAGAAGTGTTCCCCCGGGCCCCTTCGAGCCCCTTCGAGCCCCTTCGAGCCTCTCCGGGTCTCTCCGGGCTGCCTGGGGCTTCCCCGGACTTCTGCGAGTCCCCCCATCGCTCAAGGAGTGCCCGTGCCGCCGTCCGTACCGTCCCTGCCGCGACGCGTCGCACACATACTGCGTACTTCCCTCTTCGCGCAGGTCGCCTGCGCGCTCGTGCTCGGCGTCCTCGTCGGGAAGCTGTGGCCCGGCTTCGCCTCGGACCTCCGGCCGCTCGGCGACGGCTTCACCCGGCTCATCAAGACGATCATCTCGCCGCTCGTGTTCTGCGTGGTCGTCGTCGGCATCGCCAAGGCCGGTGACCTGAAGGCGTTCGGCCGGATCGGACTCAAGGCGCTGGTCTGGTTCGAGGTCGCGAGCACGCTCGCGCTGGTCATCGGCCTGCTCGCCGCCAACATCGTCCAGCCCGGCTCGGGGATGCACGTCGACCCGGCTACGCTCGACTCGGCGGCCGTCGACGCCAAGACCGGCGGCGGGCACCTGCCCTCGACGACCGAGTTCGTCGTCAACGCGCTGCCCACCAGTTTCATCGGCGCCTTCGCCGAGAACTCCCTGCTCCAGGTGCTCGTCCTGGCCTGTCTGGTGGGCGCCGCGCTGCTGCACCTCGGCCACGCCAGGGTCCCGCAGGTGCTGCCGGCCATCGAGCAGGCCCAGGAGATCATCTTCGCGGTCGTCGGCTTCGTGATGCGCCTCGCGCCGATCGCGGTGTTCGGTGCGATGGCCGTCCTGATCGGCCAGTACGGCCTCGGCGTCATCGAGACCTACGCCAAGCTGATCGTCCTGTGCTACGCGGCCGCCGCGCTCTTCATCGTGCTGCTCGCCGTCGCGCTCAAGGCGCTCACCGGGCTCAGCCTCTGGAAGTTCCTGCGCTACATCCGCGAGGAGATGCTCCTGGCGCTCGGCACCGCCTCCACCGAGTCCGTCATGCCCCGCGTGATGCAGAAGCTGCGCAGGGCCGGCGCCCGCGACGATGCCGTGGGCCTCGTGCTGCCGACCGGTTACTCCTTCAACCTGGACGGCGCCTCGCTCTACCTCTCCATCGGGACGCTGTTCATCGCCCAGGCGGTGGGTGTCGACCTCGGCCTGGGCCAGCAGATCACCGTGGTCCTGGTGCTGATGCTGACCAGCAAGGGCATGGCGGGCATCCCCGGTTCGGCCTTCCTGGCCCTGTCCGCGACCGCCTCCTCGCTCGGGGCCATCCCCGCCGGTGCCGTCGCCCTGCTCCTCGGCGTGGACCGCATCATGGACTCGATGCGTGTCGTGACGAACCTGCTCGGCAACTGCGTCGCGGTCTTCGCGGTCTCCCGCTGGGAGGGGGCGCTGGACATCGAGCGGGCGAAGAAGGTGCTGGGCGGCGAGGGCGTGCCCGCCGGGCAGGACGAACCCGAGCCGGCGCAGTCCTCCAGGGAGCCGGTGCCCGAGGCCGGCTGACGCCGGTCCCCGGACGGGCCGTGCTGAACGGGGTGTGCCCCACTTCACGAAGTGGGGCACACCCCGTTCAGCACGGCCCGTCCGCCAGGGTGTCCAGCAAGTGGCCCAGTACCGCACGCTGTTCGCCCGACAGGGGGGCAAGGATCTCCTCCGCGGCGGCCCTGCGCACGTTCCGCAGCTCGTGGAGCGTCTTGGCGCCGTCCTCGGTGACCTCGACGCGGATCACCCGTCGGTTGGCGGGATCGGGCACCCGGCGCACCTTGCCGCTCGCCTCCAGACCGTCGACCAGCGTCGTCACCGCGCGCGGCACCACTTCCAGCCGCTCCGCGAGATCGGCCATGCGGGGCGGCGTCTCCCAGTGTGCGAGGGTGCGCAGCAGCCGGGACTGGGCCGGGGTCACGCCGAGACCGCGCTCGTGCAGCTGGCGCTTCTGGATGCGGTGCACCCGGCGCGTGAGCCTGAGCAACTGCTCGGCGAGCAGGCTGTCGGAATCCGGCGTGGTCATGCGGGAACAATATCAGGACCATGCTCATTGTGAGTATAGGTAACAATGAGCTAGGCTCCGTCAGTCCTCTTCTTCTCACCCTCCGCAGGAGACCATGCCCCGCGATCACATCGACTGGACCCCCGCACCAGGCACCTCGACCGAACAGCCCCGTCAGGTGCGCCGCATCCTCCGGCTCTTCAAGCCCTACCGCGCCAGGCTCGCCGTCGTCGGCCTGCTCGTCGGCGCCTCCTCCCTCGTCACCGTGGCCACCCCGTTCCTGCTGAAGGAAACGCTGGACGTGGCCATCCCCGAGGGCCGCACCGGACTGCTCACCCTGCTCGCGCTGGGCATGATCCTCAGTGCCGTCCTCACCGGCATCTTCGGCGTCCTGCAGACCCTCATCTCCACGACGGTCGGCCAGCGCGTCATGCACGACCTGCGCACCGCGGTCTACGGCCGCCTCCAGCGCATGTCGCTCGCCTTCTTCACCCGCACCCGCACCGGCGAGGTGCAGTCCCGCATCGCCAACGACATCGGCGGCATGCAGGCCACCGTCACCTCGACGGCCACCTCCCTGGTCTCCAACCTGACCAGCGTCGTCGCCACGATCGTCGCGATGATCGCCCTCGACTGGCGGCTGACCGTCGTCTCGCTGCTGCTGCTCCCGGTGTTCGTGTGGATCAGCCGCCGCGTCGGCAACGAACGCAAGAAGATCACCACCCAGCGCCAGAAGCAGATGGCCGCGATGGCCGCCACGGTCACCGAGTCGCTCTCCGTCAGCGGCATCCTGCTCGGCCGCACCATGGGCCGCTCCGACTCGCTGACCCGGTCCTTCTCGGACGAGTCCGAGAGTCTGGTCGACCTCGAAGTGCGGTCGAACATGGCGGGGCGCTGGCGCATGGCCGTCATCGGGATCGTCATGTCCGCGATGCCCGCCTTCATCTACTGGACCGCGGGCATCGCCCTCCAGTCCGGCGGCCCCGACATCTCGATCGGCACCATCGTCGCCTTCGTCTCACTCCAGCAGGGCCTGTTCCGCCCGGCCGTGAGCCTGCTGTCGACCGGCGTCCAGATCCAGACCTCGCTCGCGCTCTTCCAGCGCATCTTCGAGTACCTCGACCTGCCGATCGACATCACCGAGCGCGAGGACCCGGTCCACCTCGACCGTGTCAAGGGCGAGGTCCGCCTGGAGAACGTGGAGTTCCGCTACGACGCCGAGGGCGATCAGCGCGGACCCGTCCTCGACGGCATCGACATCGACGTCCCCGCGGGCAGCAGTCTCGCGGTCGTCGGCCCGACCGGCGCCGGCAAGTCCACGCTCGGCTATCTGGTCCCGCGGCTCTACGACGTGACGGGCGGCCGGGTCACCCTCGACGGGGTGGACGTGCGCGACCTGGACTTCGACACCCTCGCGCGGGCCATCGGGGTCGTCTCGCAGGAGACGTACCTCTTCCACGCCTCGGTCGCCGACAACCTGCGCTTCGCCAAGCCGGACGCCACCGAAGAGGAGCTGGAGCAGGCGGCGCGGGCGGCCCAGATCCACGACCACATCGCCTCGCTGCCGGACGGGTACGACACCGTCGTCGGCGAGCGCGGCCACCGCTTCTCCGGGGGCGAGAAGCAGCGCCTGGCCATCGCGCGGACCATTCTGCGGGACCCGCCCGTCCTCATCCTGGACGAGGCGACCAGCGCGCTGGACACCCGCACCGAACACGCGGTGCAGCAGGCCATCGACGCGCTCTCGGCCAACCGCACCACGCTCACCATCGCGCACCGGCTGTCCACCATCCGTGGCGCCGACCAGATCGTGGTCCTCGACTCGGGTCGGGTGGCCGAGCGCGGTACCCACGAGGAACTGCTGGCGCAGGAGGGGCGGTACGCGGAGCTCGTGCGCCGGGACGCCCGGCTGGAGCCGGTGCGCGACGACGCGCAGCTGGAACCGACCAGCTGAAACGAGACCGACAAGCCGAAGATATGCCCGGTTTGTAACGTTACGAGCGTTACCGTGCCCGCATGCACAGGAACACTCCGCCACGGAGAACGATTCGACTGACGCGCCGGGGCCGACTCGTCCTCATCGCGACCGGGGCCGTCGTGGCCGGAACCGCCGTGGCGGTGCCGCTGCTCAGCCTGCGGGGCGAGGGGGAGAAGGAGTCCACCACCCTGGTGATCCCGGAGGGCTGGCGGGCCGGGCAGGTCTACGACGCCGTCGACAAGGCCCTCGGCCGGCCGCCGGGCACCGCCAAGAAGTCCCTGGCCAAGGCTGACCTCAAGCTGCCCGCCGACGCGGAGGGCAACCCGGAGGGCTACCTCTTCCCGGCGACGTACCCACTGGAGCGGGGCGGGCGGAAGACGACACCCGAGGCGCTGCTCTCGTTCATGGTCGACACCGCCAACAAGAAGTTCAACGGCGCTCCCATCGCGGCCGGTGCCCAGCGCAACGCGATGAACGTCTACCAGGCCGTCACCATCGCGAGCATCGTCCAGGCCGAGGCGGCGAACAAGGCCGACATGGGGAAGGTCGCCCGGGTCGTCTTCAACCGCCTGGAGCGCGGGATGCCCCTGCAGATGGACTCCACCATCAACTACGCGCTGAACCGCTCCACCCTGCGTACGACCGGCTCCGACCTCCGCATCGACAGCCCCTACAACTCCTACCAGCGCATGGGTCTGCCGCCGACCCCGATCGACAACCCGGGCGAGGATGCGATGCGTGCGGCGATCAACCCGACACCGGGGGACTGGCTGTACTTCGTCACGGTGAAGCCGGGGGACACCCGCTTCACCAACAGCTTCGAACAACACCGGCGCAACGTCGCCGAGTTCGAAAAGAATCAGCGGAACTCGTCCTGAGCGGCCGTATTTGACGGCCCGTCAAGCAGGCGCGGGTACCTCCGCCAGCAGCCGCCTGATGTCCCGCACGGCCGCACGGCCCGCGCGGTTGGCGCCGATGGTGCTCGCCGACGGGCCGTATCCGACGAGATGGACCCGGGGGTCGGTGACCGCACGCGTCCCCTCGACCCGGATCCCGCCGCCGGGCTCGCGCAGCCTCAGCGGGGCCAGGTGCTCGATGGCGGCCCGGAACCCGGTCGCCCACAGGATCACGTCGGCGTCCACGTGCCGCCCGTCGTTCCAGTCCACGCCCGAGGGCGTGATCCGGTCGAACATGGGCTGCCGGTCCAGGACCCCGTCCGCGATCGCCTGCCGGACCGCGTCGTTCAACGGCAGTCCGGTCACCGACACCACGCTCTTCGGCGGCAGCCCCTGCCGCACCCGCTCCTCGACGAGCGCCACCGCCTCCCGCCCCACGTCCTCGGTGAAGGGCCCCTCACGGAACACCGGCTCGCGCCTGGTCACCCAGGTGGTGGCGGAGGCGTAGGGGGCCAGCTCCATCAGGTGCTGGGTGCCGGAGGCGCCCCCGCCCACCACGACCACCCGCAGCCCGGCGAACGCCTCGGGCCCGGGGTACTGCGCGGTGTGCAGCTGCCGCCCCCGGAAGGTCTCCTGGCCCGGATAGCGCGGCCAGAACGGCCGGTCCCAGGTGCCGGTCGCGTTGATCAGCGCCCGCGTGGACCAGGTGCCGTCCGAGGTCTCCACGAGCAGTCTGCGGTCACTGCCCTCGCGCACCGCCCGGACGTCGACAGGCCGCCGTACGCGCAGGTCGAAGGCCCGCTCGTACGCCGCGAAGTACTCGGCGATCACCTGCGAGGAGGGCCGCCCCGGATCGGCGTCCGTGAGCTCCATCCCCGGCAGCGCGTGCATCCCGTGGACCTTGCCGTACGTCAGCGACGGCCACCGGAACTGCCAGGCGCCGCCGGGGGCCGGGGAGTGGTCGAGCACCACGAAGTCACGCTCCGGCTCGAAACCGGTGCGACGCAGGTGATAGGCGCTGGACAGACCTGCCTGACCGGCGCCTATGACGACTACCTCGACCTCGCGCGTGTTGTTCACGCTTCTACCAACCGGGACGAGGTCGTGGATCTTCCCGGGGGGCGCTCGGAGGGCGACGTAGGACGCGTGAATCCGGCGGCAGGGGTGAGGATGGGGGCATGTCAGACGCTTTCACCACCCGAGTCCTGAACGTCGCCTCCGGTTCGTCGGAGCGGATCGTCGACCTCACCGGCGACTGCGAGGCCTTTCTGCGGGAGGCCGCGGCGGGGCGCGACGGCCTCCTCAACATCTTCGTCCCGCACGCGACGGCAGGCGTGGCGATCATCGAGACCGGCGCCGGCAGTGACGACGACCTCCTGGCCGCCCTCCACACCCTCCTCCCGGCCGACGACCGCTGGCAGCACCGCCACGGCAGCCCCGGCCACGGCCGCGACCACGTCCTCCCGGCGATCGTGCCCCCGCACGCCACCCTGCCGGTGGTGAACGGGCATCTGGAGCTGGGCACTTGGCAGTCGGTGTGCCTGGTGGACACGAACCGCGACAACCCGCAGCGCAAGGTGCGCCTCACCTTTCTCGGCGGGGCCTGAGCCGTACCGCTCCGGCGTCAGCGTGCCGTGAGAGACGGCCCGGCCGGGCAGCCGGAGTCCGCCACGACGTAGTGGCCCGGTGCGGTCTGCTCCAGGGTGTGCACGGTGAAGGTGTTCCACAGGCCCATGGGCTCGTCGGAGCCGTTGGCAAAGGCGTAGCCGCCGCTCTGGTGGGCCCGTCCGGCGGTCGTGTGGTCGTAGTTGCTCGCCGTGTGGCACGTGGGCGTGAACCCCGTCGTGGTCGCGGTCACCGGAGCCGAGGCCGCACCCGCCGCGCCGGCCTGGTCGACGGCCGCCACCGTGTAGCCGTACGCCGTCCCGGTGGACAGGCCGGTGTCGGTGTAGGCCGTGGACGTGGTGGTGCCCACCGCCGTACCGCCCCGGCGGACGGTGTACGAGACCGCGCCGGGCACCGCGTCCCAGCTCAGGGCCACGGTGGTGTCGGTGGTCCCGGTGACCGTCAGTCCCGTGGGCGCGGGCAGGGCGCCGGTGTCCGGTCCGCCGCCGTCCAGGCCCCAGAAGCGGGCGGTGTGGTAGCTGGAGCAGACGGTGTCGAGGTAGTACGTGCCGGTGGTGCCGCACTGCTCGGGGCCGCTGCCCGGGTCCACCGCGAGCCCGTGCGCCATGCCCGAGACGGAGTAGACCTCGACCGCGGGCCGGCCGGAGGCGTCGTCGTAGACGGTCCGGGTGGTGCCCCCGCCCAGCTCCTCGGTGTGCGAAGGCGTCTGGCCGATGCCCCACACGTCGGTCCACTGGTCGCGGAGTTCGGTGGCGTTGGCGGGCCGGACCGTGGTGTCGGCCGAACCCTGCCAGACGGCGACCCGCGGCCAGGAGGTGGTGCCGGCGGGCGCCGCGGAGCGCACCAGGTCGCCCCACTGCGCGGGCGTCCTGTCGGGCGGGCTGTACATGCAGGTGTACGCGGCGGACACGGTGTTCGCGCAGTACGCGGGCAGGCCGGAGTCGACGGCCCCGCCCGCGAAGACGTCGGGGTAGGCGGCCAGCAGGTTCGCGGTCATCCCGCCGCCGGCGGACAGGCCGGTGACGTAGATGCGCCGGGTGTCGCTGCCGTACTGCGAGACGGCCCTGTCGACCATCTGCCTGATCGACAGCGCCTCCCCCCGGCCGCGCGAACTGTCGCCGGGCTCGAACCAGTTGAAGCACGAGTTGGCGTTGTTGGCGCTGCTCGTCTGCGGGAGGACCAGCGCGAAACCGTAGCGGTCGGCGAACTTCGGCCAGCCGGAGTGGGCGTAGTAGTCGCTCGCGCTCTGCGTGCAGCCGTGCAGGGCGACCACGAGCGGGGCGCCGGACTGCAGGCCGGCCGGTGCGTAGGCGTACATGGACAGGTTGCCGGGGTTGCTGCCGAAGCCGGTGACCTCGGTCAGGCCCGCGGCGGACGCCTGGGGGCCGAGGGCGAGCAGGCCGCCCGTGAGGGCCAGAGTCCCCGCGACAGCGGTGACCCAGCGGCGGAGGCCCGCAAGGCGGCGGCGGCCCTTCGCGCGGTCACCCTTCGTGCGGTGGCCCTTGGAGCGGTGACCCTTGGTACGGCGGATCGGAGGGTGCGACGGTCCCATGACGACTGCCTCCTGAGGTCCGGGCGGGGCCCGTTGACGGGTGTGGCGTGCATCATCGAGGGCCGTCCGCGGGCCCCGGCATGGGCTGTGCCGCCAGGACCGGGGGACGCGCTGTGTGACGGCCGCCCATAGTCACGCCCACGCTCGCGGGACAGGACCCCATCCTCGATCCGACATGGTGTCCTGCACCACCACCGGTGGGCTGACGGTGGTTCACCACCCCATGTCCCGGGGCGCAGAAGGCGCCCTAGTGTCCCGCGCATCCTCGTACGCGTCCTCGGAGGCACACTGATGCGTCGCTCCTCCCGCTCTCCCTCCCGTCCCCGGCACCGCCGCGCTCCTGCCGTCCTCGCCCTGACCGCCCTCGTGCTCACCCCTCTGCCGGCCACCGCCGCGACGGAAGGGTCCGGCGGTCACTGCGCGCACCGCACGCAGCTCCGCGTGCCGGGGGCCGAGCGCCAACAGGCGGCGTGTCTGCCCGAGTTGACCACGGCGGGCACCGTCGCCTCCGGGCACACCGACCCGGCCGACTGGGCCGGACTGACGGCGAAGGACGTGACCGTCCCGAGCGGAGTGCCCGGCATCCAGATCGACGGCTACTTCCCAGACACCTCCACCACCAACACCAACCACGGCTGGGGACACGACTCCCAGTTCGTCATCCGCCTGCCCGACCGGTGGAACGGCGGACTGGTGGTCGCCGGCACCCCCGGCAACCGCGAGCAGTACGCCAACGACCGTGCCATCGCCGACGCGGTGCTCTCCCGCGGCTACGCCTACGCCGCCACCGACAAGGGCAACACCGGCCTCGCCTTCCACCGGGACGGGAGGACACCCGGTGACGCCGTCGCCGAGTGGAACGACCGGCTGACCCAGCTCACCCGGGCCGCCCGGGCCACGGTCGCCCGGCGCTACCACCGCCCCCCGTCGCGCACCCTGGTGACCGGCATGTCCAACGGCGGATACCTGGTGCGCTGGCAGCTGGAGAACCATCCCGAGCTCTACGACGGGGGCGTCGACTGGGAGGGCACCCTGTGGCGCCCCGACGGACCCACCCTGCTGGACTTCCTGCCCCGGGCGCTGAGCCACTACCCGGTCTACGCCGCCGGGGGCGCCGGCGCCCGACAGGCGCAGGAGGCCCTGCACGCCGCCGGTTTCCCGGCCGGGTCGGAGTTCCTGTGGCCGTACCACCACCAGGTCTACTGGGACCTGACCCAGCGCATCTACCGCGAGGAGCTCGACCCCGGTTTCGACGGGGCGACCGAGGCCGGGACGCCGTACTGCACGACGGGCACCCCGGCCTGCGACGCCGACTACGACTACGCGGCCCGGCCGGAGGAGGTCCGGCGGGCCGTCGCGAAGATCGCCCTGACCGGACGGATCGGCAAGCCGCTGATCACCCTGCACGGCACCCTGGACGTCCTGCTGCCGATCAGCCAGGACTCCGACGTCTACGCCCGTATGGTGCGCGAGGCCGGACGCGGCGGACTGTTCCGCTACTACCGCGTCGAGGGCGGCACCCACACCGACGCCCTGGTGGACCTGTTCCCGGACCGGCTGCGCCCCCTCGCGCCCTGCTACCGCACGGCGTTCACCGCACTCGAACGCTGGCTGGGGACGGGCCCGCGGCCACCCGCCTCCCGGACCCTGGCCCGGCCCGCCGGGGCACAGACCCGGGCCTCGGTGAACGAGTGCTCCCTGGACGGACGGGGGAGCAGGAGCCGGGCGCCCCGTCAGTAGACGGACAGCCCGTACGCGTTCAGTGCTTCCTGGATCGGCTGGTAATAGGTGGTGCCTCCCGAGGAGCAGTTCCCGGAGCCGCCGGAGAGGATGCCGATGACCTTGTCCCCGGCGTAGAGCGGGCCGCCGCTGTCGCCGGGCTCGGCGCAGATGTTGGTGCGGATCAGGCCGGAGACCGTGCTGCCGTCCCCGTAGTTGACGGTCGCGTTCAGCGCGGTGACCACACCGCAGCGCACTCCCGTGGTCGCCCCCCGGCGGCAGACGCTCTGCCCGACCTGGGCGGCCGCGGTCCCGGTGACGTCGACAGTCCCTATGGTGCCGGGGTGCGGCACGTCCGGGTCGGCGTACCGCACCACACCGAAGTCGTTGCCCGGGAAGCTGGTTGCGGTCGTGGGGCCGATCGCCGTGGTCAGGTCGGAGCCGGTGTACCAGGTGGGCAGGCCGTCGGTGCAGTGGCCGGCCGTGACGAAGTAGTACGCGGTGCCGGCGCGCACGTTGACTCCCGCGGAGCAGCGCCGGCCGGGGGCGTGGACGGCGTCGCCGCCGGACACGAGGGTGCGCAGTCGGCCGTCGAGCCGCTCGACGGTCGCGGCCCCGGGGTAACGCCCGGTGGTCCGGCGGATCCTGGACAGGTCCGGTTCCGCGACCGCGGAGTCCGCGAGGACCCGCAACCGCCCGGTGCGCTCGTCGATGGCCCAGGTCGTCCCGGCGACCCCCAGGGCCGCCAGGGCCGAGGCCGCGCCGGACACCGATGCGGCGGAGGGCGCGGAGCCGCCCGCGGGCGCCGCCGCCGCGCCGGTGCCGGACACGGCGAGCGCGCTCCCCACCAGCAGACTCACCAGCGAGGCGATCAGTCGTGGACGTCTGGTCCCGGTACGGCGTGCTCTGATCACGGAAGCCCCCGAGCGGTAGGTGAGGTGTGCGGAGCACGCCTCTGCGGTCGCGGGACGTGCGGTGCCCGCGTGCCCTGTGGTGCCGTGCTGTGCGGCAGCGAAGCGGGTGCCGAGCCTCGCGCCACGGTGCCGACGCTCCAGTGTGCCCGGCCTCGCCCGGCGCGGGTAGACGGCCTCCAGCCGGTGAACAGGCCTGCCGAAAGGGGCGGTTGTGGTTCCTGTCCTGCGGGTGCACCTGACCCGGGACAGCCATGAGGCCGTCCCGGGCACAGGTGCACCCGCAGGGCGTCACGCAGTGGTCAGGCAGTGGTCAGGTAGGCCCTCTCGATCGTCTGGGTCAGGGTGTTGCCCGCCCGGTCGGTCAGTTCCGCGCGCAGGGAGACCGAACCCGCCGTCGCCGGGTGCTTCAGCGACAGGTGTGTGCCGCCGACGGACCGGGCCGGCTGCCAGGTCCTTCCCTCGTCGTACGACACCTGGAAGGCCAGCTTCGCCGGGCGCTGACCCGCCGCCGCGCCCTCGACGGTGAACGGCACCTCGAACGGCCCGCCCGCCTTCGCCGTACTGGCCAGGCTCAGCGCGGGGCTGAAGCGGACCGTCGACAGCGGCACGGCGGTGAACTCGCCCGCGGCGGTTCGCGCCGAGCGGAAGGTCCACTCGGCGTGGACACGGGTGCTCACCGGATACACGGCCGGGTCACGGGAGCTGTCGACCGCCAGCCGGTACGCGGTGTCCTCGGCGGGCAGCGTGTACTCCGTGAGACCGAGGGTCGGCGGGAGGTCGTGATCGTCGGCGATCTCCTTGCCGTTCGCCTCCAGCCTGCTCGTCGTCGTGGTCGCCTCGCTGAGGCCCCAGTGCCCGGAGCCGTCACCGAACAGTGGCAGGAAGGCCCTCAGGGTGTTCCCGTCGCGGGCGGCACCGGGGTAGCCCCTGGCCGGACCGAGGTCCGCCGAGGCGCTGAGGACCGGTCCGAAGACGCCCACCCCGAAGCGCTCCTGGTAGGTGCGGCCGGCCTGCCAAGTCCTCGGCAAGCGCATCAAAAAGCCCTCGAAAGGTGCGTCCGGGCCCTCGCCCCAGCGCTGCCAGGTGCGCAGGGACCACTTCACGCCGTTGCCGAGAATGTACTCGGTGCTGCGGTACGGCAGTTGCCCGCGCGCGTCGGTGAAGCCGCTCAGCAACCGGCCGTCGGGCAGGTGCGCGGTCACCTCTGCCTGGACGCGCCGCCCCTCGACCGCCGCGCCGACCTGGAGGTCCACCTTGGCCAGTTGCCCGCGTCCGACGTTCGCGGTGAACCCGTCCAGGTCGCCCTCCCGGTACCAGCCCAGGTGGTAGCCGACCGGCCCGCCCTGCTCGTCCTTGCCGGTCCAGCCGCCGGAGTATGTGGAGTTGAGCCCCTGCACCGGCTCGTCGGGGCCGAGCCGCCCGAACCGGGAGCCCTCGAAGGTGGGCAGCAGGAACTGCAGGAAGGCGTCGTCCAGGCCCTCGCCCCGCCGGTAGCCGATCGCGACCGCGGCGTCGTTGTTCACGGCCGTCGGGTCGGGCACGGCGATGTCCACCGGCTTCGCCTGCCGGGCGTCCACGGTGACCGTCGTGTCCTGGTCCAGCCGCAGCCTGGGCCGGACCAGCACGGCGTGCCGGGGGGCGGACAGTGACGGGTGGATCACGCCGGTCAGGATGTAGTCGGCCTTGGGCAGCCGTACCGTCAGCTCGCCGTCGCGCTCGTCGGCGTAGTCGGCGTAGAAACTACCGGTGAGACCCGCCACGGAGGTCACGGCGTCGCCCGTCGCAGCGCCCTGTTCGTCGATGTGCCTGAGCGTCAGGTCGTACGACTCCACCTCGCGGACCACACCGACGGCGGACCGCACCCGCACCTTGCCGTCGGCGGAGGCGGCCGTCACCGAGCCGCCGAAGCTGCCGTCCGCGGTGCCGGCGCGGGTGTCCGCGGTGACCTCGGCGCTCGCCTCGCCGCCCGCCGGGACGGTGACCCGACGCGGGGAGACGGTGAACATGCCTTCGGCGGCAGGCTTCTGGTCCACTCCGTAGGCGTCGACGGACAGGTCCAGGGTGACCGGCTCGGAGCCGAGGTTGCGGTAGGTGAGGCGCTGGGTCTGTGCCTTGTCGTCGCCGTGCGGCCACTGCTGGACGCCGAAGTCGAGCGGTCCCTGCTCGGTGACCACGCTCTCTTCCAGCGCCCGGGCCACGTCGACCCGTCCGGTGCCCTGCTGGTAGGAGCTGTACGCGCCCGGCTTCGTGGAACCGGTCAGCACCGCCTTGAGGCGCTCACCGCTCCAGTCGGGGTGCTGCTGGGCCAGCAGCGCGGCCGCGCCCGCGACGTGCGGGGTGGCCATGGACGTGCCCTCGATCGTGAGGTACCCGGGGATGTCGGACGGGTACCACTCCGACAGGACGCTGCCCGCGGCCGAGGCGGCGGTGATGGCGACGCCCGGCGCGGTCAGGTCGGGTTTGACCCCGCCGTCGCCGACCCGCGGGCCGCGGCTGGAGAAGGCGGCGAGCGCGTCGGAATCGTCGACCGCGCCCACGGTGAGCGCGGAGGCGGCGCTGCCGGGCGAGCCGACGGTCCCTTCGCCGGACTCGCCGTCGTTGCCGGCCGCGATGACGAAGAGCGCGCCGGACTGGGCGGAGAGCCGGTCGACGGCCTCCTCCATCGGGTCGACGCCGGCGGAGTCGGGGCCGCCGAGGCTGAGGTTGACGACGTCCGCGCCCTGGGCCACCGCCCACTCCATGCCGGCGATGATCCCGGAGTCGGTGCCACCGCCCAGGTCGTCGAGGACCTTGCCGTTGAGGAGCTCTGCGCCCGGCGCGACGCCCTTGTACTTCCCGTCCGACTGCGCCCCGCTGCCCGCCACGGTCGACGCGACATGGGTGCCGTGGCCGAACTTGTCGGTGGTGGTTCCGGTGCCGCTGAAGTCCCGCTCGGCGACCACCTTTCCCGCGAGATCCGGATGGCCGGTGTCGATGCCGGTGTCCAGCACGGCGACCTTGGTTCCGGTGCCGTCGAATCCCGCCGCCCAGGCGGCCGGCGCGCCGATCTGCGGGACGCTCCTGTCGAGGGAGGCCCGGCGCCGCCCGTCGAGCCACAGCTTCTCCACCCCGGCCGCGGCGGCGAACTGAGCGGTCCCCGCTGCGGAGTTGTGCGTGACAGCCTTCCAGAAGCCGGCGCCGCGCTTCTTCGCGGAGCGCATCGCCCGGCCGTTGACGACGGGCAGCTCGCGTCCCATCCGTGCCCCGGCCTCGGTGAACGGGCTCGTCGACGGGGCCTTCCGGCCGCGGAACGTGACGATCAGCGGGAGGTCGGAGCGGACCGCGTCGTCGTAGCCGTCCTGGACGAGCTGTGTGACGTCGAACAGTCGCGGGTCCAACCTGCCCTGCGCCAGGAGTAGTTCGGCGTCACCCGGGACGACCCGAGTGTGCCCGGCCACGACCCGGATCGTAAAGGGCACATTCTTGCGGCCCTGCGCCCGCTCCACCGCGGAGACCTGTCCGGTGCCGTCCGTCACGACCCGGTCGCCGGTGACGAGGGTGACGGTCCTCACCGCGGAGGCCGTATGGGCACTCCTGGCGGAGACGGTGTCGCCGGCCGCTCCCGCGCCGGCCGGAAGCCCGGCGAGGACCAGCGCCGCGGCAGCTACTCCCGCGGCCGCGGCGGCATGTCTGTGGCGTACGCGTAACTCCATCTGCACTCCTGACAGTCGGGGGATCAAAGCGTCACGGGGCCGGGGGGCCCGTGACGGGACGGCCGTCGCTGTCGTACGGCCAGACATTGGGGACGCAGCCGTGCAGGCCCTTGATCTGCTGCATCATCGCCGGGGCCGGCTGTCCCGGGCCGGGGCAGGTGACATGGCCGTGGCCGAGGAAGTGGCCCACCTCGTGGTTGATGATCAGCGAGCGGTACCCGACGACGTCCTCGCGGTAGAACTCGGTGGCCAGGACCCAGCGCCTGAGGTTGACCATCACGTCGCGGTGGACGCTGCAGTTGACCTTGCCGCCGGTGTCCAGGCCGCCCTCGGCGCAGATCCGGTCGACGGTCGCCGGCGTGGCGAGGCGGACCCGGAAGTCGGTGGGCCCGCTCGACACCCGCTGGAACGCCGAGTGGCCGTCGGCGCTCCAGCCGCGTGGGTCGGCCAGGGTCCGCTCCACCTGGGCGGCGACGTCCGCGGGGGAGAGGGTGATGCCCTTCTCCACCTCGACCCGGTAGCGCAGGGGCGTGCCCTTGCCTGCCGGTTCGCTGCCACCGGGCGCGGTGACGAAGGTCCCCGGGCCGCTCTGCGGGAGGGGAGTCGCCGAAGGGGTGCGCGCGCTGGACTTCCCGGGGCCCGGCTCCGGTTCCGGCGACCCGGTGGCCGTTTGCGGGGACCCGGTGGTCCTTTGCGGCGCCGGACTCCCCACGGGCGAACCGCCCGCGGACGTTCGCTGTGCGTCGGACGGCAACCACGCCACCACCGCGCCACCGACCGCCCCGAGGACGACCAACGCGGCCAGGCCGCCCATCAGTTGGCGCTTCACACTCCGCTCGGAGGGCGTACGGCGACGACGGCCGACGGGGTCTCGTTTGTGCGCTGTCACGGTCGTACACGATGTGATCGCCATGTGATCGGACCTGGCCCGGAAGGTAACGAACCGATAACCCTCCTTGTGGTCATGGTCATGTGGATACTGTGCGCATGCCACGTGTACTGCTGATCGAGGACGACCCCGCCGTGCGGGAGGGTGTCGCCCTGGCCCTGCGCCGCCAGAACCACGACGTCGCCGCCACGGCGACCGGCGAGGAGGGGATGGAGCGGCTGCGGGCCTTCCGGCCCGACATCGTCGTCCTGGATCTGATGCTGCCCGGCATGCCCGGCCTGGAGGTGTGCCGGAGCATACGGGCCCTCGACCAGACCCTGCCGATCATCATGGCGACGGCACGGGGTGACGAGGTGGACATCGTTGTCGGCCTGGAGGCGGGCGCCGACGACTACGTCGTCAAGCCCGTTCTGGCCCGCGTGCTCGACGCCCGCATACGCGCCGTCCTGCGCCGGACGGCGGGGGCCGCACCCCGCGCCGAGGGCCTGCCGAAGATCGACACCTACGGCGACCTCGCCGTCGACCGGGCTGGACTGACCGTCGCGCTGGGCGGGGAGCCGATCGCCCTCGCCCCCTCCGAACTGCGTCTGCTGCTCACCCTCTCCGCCTCGCCGGGCCAGGTGTTCAGTCGCCAGCAACTCCTCGAAGCGGTCTGGGAACACGACTACCACGGCGACGCCCGCCTGGTGGACGCCTGCGTCAAGCGGCTGCGCACCAAGATGTCCGAGCCGCCCCGCGCACCCCGCTACATCCACACCGTGCGCGGCTTCGGCTACCGTTTCGCGGCGCCGTGAGGCGGCGCCGGCTGCGGGGCCTGCGAGCCCGCCTGGTGGTGGCCTTCGGGCTCGTCGCCACCGTCGCGGCCATCACGACCGGCGCCCTGACCTTCCGGGAGGCGCGCACCGGAGTGCTCCAGCAGAGCCAGGACGCCACCATCAGACAACTGCGGGCCCAGCTCAACCAGCACGCCGCCGAACTCGCCGTCCCCCCGGCCGAGTCGGCGCTGCGCGAGTTCGCGCACGACGTGGCGGCCACCGAGTCGCAGGGCAGTTGGCGAGTGCTGGTGACCTACGGGGACCGCAGCGGCTCCTCCGCCCCGGGCGACCCCTTCACCGAGGTGACGCCCGCCCTGCGGGACGCCGTCGCCTCCAGCCGGGCCACCGTCTTCCAGCGGGTGCGCGGCGAGGGCCGGACCTCCCTCGTCGTCGGCATGTCGATCCTCTTCGGCGGACGGGACACCGTTGCCACGGCCACCGGGGTCCAGGTGTTCCTCGTCGTTCCGCAGGCCACGGAACAGGCGTACGTCGACGCCCTGGTCACCGCCGTCGAACGGGCCATGGTGGCGGCCCTCGCCCTCGCCGTCGTCCTCGCACTGCTCGCCGCCCGCGGCGTCCTGGTGCCGGTGCGCAAGCTGCGGCTCGCCACCCGCCGGATCGCCGAGGGGCGCCTGGACACCAGACTCGCGGTCAACGGCTCGGACGAACTCGCGGACCTGTCCCACACGTTCAACGAGACGGCCGCCGCGCTGGAGGCGTCGGTCGCCGAACTCCGCGACATGGAGTCCCGGGCCCGCCGCTTCGCCGCCGACGTCTCGCACGAACTGCGCACCCCGCTCGCCGCCATGTCCGCGGTCACCGACGTCCTCGACGAGGACGCCGCGCGGCTGGCCCCGGACACGGCCACCGCGGTCCGGCTGATCAGCGAGGAGACCGTCAAACTCGCGCGGCTCGTCGACGACTTGATGGAGATCTCCCGCTTCGACGCGGGCGCGGCGGTCCTGCACCTGGACGAGATCGACCTCGCCGAGTCCATCCGCCGCACCCTCGCCTCCCGGGGCTGGACGGACACGGTGGCGACCGAACTGCCGCCCCCGGACGCGGTCCGCGGACGTGTCGACCCGCGCCGCCTCGACGTGGTCGTCGCCAACCTGGTCGGCAACGCGCTGCGGCACGGTGCCCCTCCGGTACGGGTGCGGCTGAGTGCCGCCGACGCGGTGGCCGTCATCGAGGTGCGGGACAGCGGGCCCGGCATCCCCTCCGCCGTCCTGCCCCATGTCTTCGAGCGGTTCTACAAGTCCGACACCGCCCGGATCCGCTCCGAGGGCAGCGGCCTCGGCCTCGCCATCACCGCCGAGAACGTCCGTGTCCACGGCGGCGCCGTCCGCGCGGCCAACCACCCGGCGGGCGGTGCCGTCTTCACCGTGGAACTCCCGCTGCGGCGGGACGAGTCGCCCGAGGAGAATCCGTCATGAAGCCCCTGCGCCGCGTCCCTCTGCTGGCGCTGCTCGCGCTCACCTCGTGCGGGATCCCCGCGACCGGGGTGGTGGAGGCCGGCGGCCCCGCGAGCGGGTCGCCCCCGCTGACGCGGGTCTACTTCGTCGAGGGCGGCTCCCTCGTCGCGGTTCCCCGCACCACCGAGGAGCCCGGCGAACCCGAGGCGGCGCTGCGACTGCTGATGGCGGGTCCGCTGACCGGGGAGGGAGGCACGGACGGCCTGGCCACGGAGGTGCCGGGACTGGCGACCTCGGCGGCCCTCCCGACGGCCACCCCCGACGTGCCCGGCGAACCCTCCCTGGGCGCCCCGGCCGTGACGGCCCGGGGGGACACGATGACGATCCGGTTCCCGCCCGGCACGGACGGGCTGTCCGATCTCGGGGCGCGCCAGGTCCTGTGCACGGCCGCCGCCGCGTACCGCCTCACCCGCCCGTCGCTCCAGACGGTCACCGCGGAGGTGACCGACGGCGCGGGACGGCTGGTCAGAGGGTCGGACGAGAGCTGCCCGCGATCGTGAGAGCGTGGATGCCCGAGAAAGAGGCAATCCGGCGGATCACCCTCTCCTGAAGTCGCTCAAAAATGATAGGAACATGAGTTCCCATATCACTCTGTGCAGCACCTTTGGGGTGAGTTTCTGGGCCGATTCCGATCGTTGCGTAAATTCCCGCAGAACTGCATCCGGCCGCCTTGCGCTGTGCCATCATGAAACACCTCGGGGGCGAGTGCTTCTGACTGGCGTTCGCGTGCGGGTGGGGATCCGACGCGGCGTTCAGAGGGGGATCAAGCGGCAGGTCTGTGAAAAGGCCAGGTGTGCCGCATCGGGGGGAGTCGAGGAATGGGGGAATCATGTTCCGGTCAGGCATGCCCCGTGTGCGGAACTCCGACGCGCGGTGATGACTTCTGTGGGGTCTGCCAGTGGCAACTGTGCGACGTCCCCGTCCTCGGAGAGCTGACCCCGGAGGACGTCGAGGCGGCACGCGCGGCCCTGGCCGCGGCCGGACACGCCTGGGACACCCGGGCGGCCGTGCTGGCCGCCGGGGCATCGGAGCGGGGAGGTGTCGGCGACCGCGTCGGGGCGGTCGTCAGGGGCGGGCCGCCGAGACCCGGGGAGAGAGCTCCGGGAGATTCCCGGGTCTCGCCGGAACCTTTCACTCAAGGGACCTCGAGGGAGACGGCAAAAGAATGCGAAGCCGCCCTCGATGATCTTCTCGGGCAGCGGGTGGAGGAATTACTCTTCATCGAATTCAGGCCCGATGAAGTGAGCATGGTCAGAGTTTCCCTCGGTGCCGGAGGAATACCCCGGCAAGCCGATGCGGGAAGCGCGCAATGGTCTTCCGTGGCAGCAGAGCTCGACAGTCGTGACGACATTCGCGGATTCCAGCTCGCCGGAGGCATCGGCACCCTCCCGCCGGTCTCCCGCACCGACTTCGACACCGCCGTACTGCACTGGCTCAAGGCCTACGTCCCACCCTCCTACGAGCACTCCGTCGTCCTGCTCACCCCGCGGACCGGATGGGTCCTGCTGGAACGGGCCGCGGTCACCGCGCGCTCCGTCTTCCCCCTCCTCGCCGAACTGCGGCGGGGCGCCGCGGTCCCCGCCGGCAGCAGCACCGCCGACGCCGTGCGGGACGTCCTGCGCACCGCGCCCCTCCTCGCCGACCACGTACTGACACTGGCTCTGGCGGACCGCGACACCGGCGCGGTGGGGACGCACCACCACGTCCTCTTCCCGGCCGGGTCCCGCCTCGGGCGCGGCGAGACGGCGACAGCGGAGGTCACCGTGCACGGGGGACTCGACGCCGGCGCACCCCTGAAGCTTCCGGTGTTCGCGGGACGTCCGCAGCGCAACGGCCCCGCCGTCCCGCTCGTGGCCCTCCACGAAGCCGTCGTGGGGGCCCTGGCACCGGCTCGCCTCACCTTCGTGCTGCGCGGCCCCGGCGAGGTCGAACTCCTCGACTCCCGCACCGGTGTGCCGCACGCCGGACACAAGGACGCCGCCGAGATCCCGGAGCTGCTCACCCGGCTGCCGCACCGGATCCTTCGCCCGCCCCCGCTGGAACTCCACCTCACCGTCGAACTCAGCGGCGCGGACCAGGCCGAGACCGAGGAGCGCCTGACCTTCGCGCGGGACCTGCTCGCCGCCCTGGCCCGCCAGGACCCGACCGGAACCTCGATCCGCGCGGGGGCCGTCGGGCACTACGACCACGCGATCCACGAGAACAGCCACACCCCGCGCGGTTACACCGTGCTGCCACCGGTCCCCGCAGGACCCGTCCCCGTGGCTCTGGCCGCCATGGCCGCCTGGCAGCCCGCGACGCGCGGACAGGACCTCGCCTCCTCCCTGGAGGACGCGCTGCGGGTCGTCCCGTCCGGGCGGAGCGCGCCAGGGGGCCGGCCGTCCGAGGTGGTCCGGCGGATCCTGCTCGTCGTGGCCCGCCGCCCGCCCGGGCAGCCCCGACAGCACGGCATCCACCCGGCCTGTCCGCTCGGCGCCGACTGGCGCGGTGAAGTCGCCCGGCTGCGCGCCGCCGGGATCAGGGTCATGACCCGGGCCGACCCGGTCACCGGCACGCTCCCGGCCGACGCGCCGGGCCTGGCGGCCCGTCACTACGCCGACACGGCCTGGGCCGAGCTCGGTGCCGATGGCTACTTCAGGCCCGGGCACGACTCGGCGGCCGAGGTGGCCCACGCCCTCCTTCCGTCCTGGCGCCTCGAAGGCCCGCCCTGCCGGCTGCCCTTCGCCGCGCCCCTGCACTGACCCTCCGTTCCGGTACGAGGAGAACGCGATGTCCGCATCCTTTTGGGACCCCAAGAGCGAGCCGCCGGGTGACCCCCAGCAGGGCACGCCTCAGCCCGCACAGCCGCCGCACACCCCGCCGGGCAGCCCGGCCGCCGCGGCCACCGGCCCGGCGGCGCCCGGGGCGGCCCCGTCCGACCGGCCGCCCGAGCCCCAGCAGCCGCCCTCGTGGCAGCAGGGCGTGGTGCTGCCGCTCCAGGTGCCCGGACGCACGGAACCCGGCTCCGCGCCCGCCTATCCGGCACAGCCCGCCGCACCGCCTGTCCAGGACGGCAACCTCGCGCCGCTGCGGATCCCCACGGCCCGGCAGGAGGACGGCAGCGTCGCCGACCGCATGCGCGTCGGACTGTGGGGCGCGCCGCGCTCCGGCAAGACGACCTATCTGGCCGCCCTGCCCATCGCGGCGATGCAGTACCAGCGGCACGAGGAGGGGAACTGGCTGATCGGCGGGATGACCGCGGAGTCCAGCGACTTCCTCAACAACAGCGTCACCAACCTCATGATCGAGCGCAGGTTTCCCCCCGCCACGGTGGCCCTGGACAGCATGAGCTGGTCGTTCAACGGCCAGGAACCCGGCACGGGGCTGATGCGCAGACGTCTGCGGGAGGCGGGCTTCGTCCTGGAGATCCAGGACGCGCCGGGCGAGGCGTTCCAGCCGACGAACCCGATGCACGTCCGCGTGCTCGACCAACTCGCCCGCGCCCAGGGCCTGATCTACCTCTTCGACCCCCTGGGCGACGCCCAGACGGACACCCACAGCCTGACCTTCTTCTTCTCCACGCTGAACGAACTGAACAACCGCATCAGGAACGCGGGCGGCCACGACCGCGGCCGGCTGCCGCACCATGTCTCCGTCTGCATCGCCAAGTTCGACCATCCGGAGATCTTCGAGCCCGCCGTCAAGGCGGGCTGGGTCACCCAGGACACCGTCGGCGCCCAGCTGCCGCGCGTCCCGTCCCATCTCGCCGACAGCTACTTCCAGTGGCTGTGCGACGACTACCGGGGCGCCACCGCGCGACTGGTGCGCGACGGCCTCGCCGCCTACTTCCACCCCGAGCGCGTGAAGTACTACGCGACCTCCGCCATCGGGTTCCGGCTGAACCCGCAGCACGTCTTCGACTACCGCAAGTACGCCAACGTCGAGATCGTCAACGGCGAACCCCGCATCTGCACCTCCCCGGAACCCATCAACGTACTGGAACCGCTCACGGACCTGGAGCGCCGGATGCGTGCCTCCGGCACCGGGCGCAAGGGACGGCCGTGGTGAACGGCGGCCCCGGGGCGGGGCTCACCGCCGACTGGGCCGTGCTGGGCAAGCGCCCCGGGCACGTCATGGGCTACCAGGTGCTCGACGGCAGCATGCCCAGGGACCGGGCGGAGAGCTACCTGTGGGGTGCCAGCACGGGGACCCCGGAGAGCCGCGACCCGTCGGCCGCGCTGCCCTGGCGGGTCTTCTTCGGCAGCACCTCCACCGACCCCACCCCCGTCTGCGCGACCGTCGAGACCACCTGGGACGGCAGCCGCGACGGCACCGGGGCGCCCAGCTACGCCTGGCGGCTGTTCCTGCTCGACTGGCCACAGGCCGGTGCCGCGCGGCTGACCTGGTCCGCGCTGGACGAGGCGGTGCCCCGGGACGAACGGCCCCTGCCGGCCGGGTCGGTGCCACTGCCCGCGCCCCGCCCGCCCGGCGCACAACTCGCCTCACTCATCGACGAACTGGGCTTCGCGTGGGCGGCGGGCGTGGCGGCGCTCCTGCTCGACGACCGGCGGGTGGCACTCGTGCCGGAGCCCGGCGCGAACCTCCCGGACGTCACCGAACGGGTCCGCGCCCTCGACGCCGTCTGCGCCCTGCTGCCCTACGGCTGCCGCGCCTGGCTCAGCGCCGCCACCTGGACCGGGCGGGGCGAGCACGACATACGGCTCGTCTTCACGGCCGCCGCGAGGTCCGGCCAGACGGAGGTCCGGCTCGGTGCCGGCCCGCCGCCCGAACCCCGGGGCGAGGTCGCGCGCGCCTACCTGGCGGAACTCCTGCGGCTCAACGCCAAGCAGCACACCACCGGCGCTCTCGTGGCGCACCTGCTGTCCAGCACCGACGTCATCCCCGGGCAGAACCCGGCCGAAGCGCTGCGCGTACTGCGCGAGGCCGACCTGTTGGACTCCGTGGTCGAGGCCGTACGCCAGGGCCGGGGCGATCTGAACGACGTACAACGGGTGCTGGAGAGGTACCCCGTCGACGCCATCGGCACGGACCGGCTCGCCGTGCTCGTGCCCTACCTGGCCCGGTGCGCGGCGCTCAGCGGGTGCGCCCCCGAAGGGCTCGCGCTCGGTCTGCTGCGACGGCACCGGAGCCCCGACACACCGACCCTGCTGGCCGAGGACGTGCTGGCCCGCGGTTCGACGCAGGACTCCCTCACCCTCGCGCGAGGCCACCTCCAGGTGATGCAGGCAGTCGAGACCGAACAGCCGGGTGCCTTCGACGTGTTGCTGACCGCCTTGGCGTCCTCCCCGCACCAGGACCCGGAGTGGATCGGCACCCTCGCCTACGTGACGGAGCGGACCATGGGCCGCTCGACGGGCGCGGCCGATGCCGCCGTCAGCGGCTCCCACCCGGCGGGACTGCGCTGGCTGCGCACCTGGCTGGAGGACCGCGCCATCCACCACCACTCCGCCCCGCTGCTCCGGCTGGTGGCCTGCGCGGCGACCCGGCCCGCCGGGGAGCTGACGGGTTGGCTGCGGTTCGCCGCCTTCGTGACCGGACAGGCCGGTGCCGATGTGCCGACGGAACGGGACGCCGCCGAGTTCACCGGCGCCGACGAGGACGCCTGGGAGGTCGCCCTCGGTCTCGCGGCGACCGCGCGCCGGCCCGAGGCCGTCGGCCTGCTCTACCCGCGGCTGCTGGAGGTCGCCCGCACCCGCGGGGAGGCGTCCACGCGGCTGCCGGCCGCGTTGGACAGCCTGGTTCCGGCCGGCGACGCGGGCCTCGTGCCGACCGTCGCCGCCGACGCCGACCTGCTGCGCGTGCTGCACGGGCACACCCGTGGCGGGGCGCCGTCCGGCCTGAGCCTGGCGTGCGCCCCCTACCTGCCGGACGAGCGGTCCCGCGAGGCCTACGCGTCCCGTCTGGGCACCCGCCTAGCACAGGTGCCGGAAGCAGAGCGGGCCGTGGTCGAGGCCCTGCTCGGAACCGAACCGGACCGCGGCAGCATGCGGTTGCTCGCCCCGCTGACCCAGCGGATGCCCAGCCTGGCCCACCCCCTCTGCGACGGCCTGGAACGTCGCCTCGTCGACAACCACACCCGGTGGCTCGAATTCGGCCTGCCCGCCGACCTGTTGGCCCTGCTGTACACGCGCGACCGGCTCCGCTGGCTGCGACCGGTCGTCGAGTTCCACGACGCGGTGAGCGCGGGTGTGTCGCCGGCAGGGCTCGCGCGGGTGATCGTGTCGGGCGCGCCGCACGGCGTGTTCGCTCCCCAACTGCTCTCGGCGGTGGCCGACCACATCGACACGAGCGGAGCACCGGCCGCCTACGCTCTCGCCGGGGAACTGCGACTTGTGCGACAGGACCTGGACCTCGCCCTGTACGCGGCACTGCGCGGCGCCGCGGAGACCCGGCACGTCGCGCACACGCTGGACGAGTTCCACCGGGACGAGATCCGCCGCCACCGCAGGCTGCTCGGCGAACCGCGCTCCGAAGCCCCCTCCCAGGGCCCGGGTCCACAGCCACCGACCGTCCAGGCGTGGGCGGCGCCGCCTATGACGCCGGCCGTCACCGGGCCGCGACGACACGCCCAGCGGTCAGGTCCGCTGGCATGGCTACGGTGGCCCTTCCACCGCCCCGACTGGTTCCGGGGGCTGCGATGAACGCGCCCGCCGTGGCGATCGACCCCGGGGCCCGCTACACCCGCATCGCCCATCTCGGCCCCGACGGCACCCCCGCCCTGGTCGCGCTGCCCGGCACGGTACCGGGGGAGGGGCTGCCCACCTCCGGCGCGGCGGGCGGCCACCGCGGTGCCGGGCTCGAAGCCGCCTACACCGCCTACCGCCGGCAGTACGGCACACCCGACCGGGTCGTGGTCGTCGTACCGCAGCACGCGCGGGCCGACGAGGCACGCCGGGCCACCGACGTGCTGACCGCGCTGCACGGCACCGACCCGATGCCCCGGGTACGTCCCCTCGGCACCCCGCACGCGGTCCTGGCCCTGTTGCGCCATGCCGGGACCGCGACCAGCCCCCGGTACGCCGTGTGCGATCTCGGCGCCACGGCGGCCGAGGTGTCGCTGTGCGCGCTCACGGCCGGGGCCGTCGCGGTCACAGGCACGGCCCGGCACGCGCCCGCCGAGGGCTTCGCCGCGGGCTTCGACGCGGCCGTGCTCGCCGGCGCCGGACTGGCCGACGACGAGGCCGCCCGTGCGGCGCTCGCCGAGGCCCTGGCCACGGACGGCGTCGTGCAGCGGATGGAGCTCGCCCTCGGGCGCAGCGCCGGCCGCCCCGGGGCCTACGGCGAGACCGAGGTCCTCGAAGTGGCCGGGCGGCCGGTCACCGTGGCCGTGCTGCGGCAGGCTCTGGAGCGGCTCACCTCCGGGCTCGACACCGTGCTCGACCGGACGGCCGACGGACAGCCGGCCGCGCAGGTCGTCACCGTGGGCGGGGCCGCCCGCTCGGCGCCGCTGCGCCGCCACCTGACCCAGCGCCGGGGAGCGCCCGCCCCGCTGCCCGACGGCACGGACCCCGCGCTCGCCGCCGCGTTCGGCGCCGCCCTGGTCGCCGCCGGCCGGATCGATCCCGCCGACCGCTATCCGCACGCCGTGTTCGTCGGCACCCATCGCACGGTGGACGGACTGCCCCGGAGCGAGGAACTGCTCATCTGCCCCGCCGGATCCCTGGAGCCCGGCGGACCGACCGTCTTCGCCCGGGCCGGGGACGAGCGGGTGCGGCTGCGCACCTCGACCTCCGGCGGCGCGGCCGGCCGGCCCGTGCGGATCCAGGTCCGGGACGCGCGGCACGGCGCCGCCGCACCCGTCCGCACGCTGACGGTCCCACCGGCCCCCGAAGGCACCCGATTCCATGTCGGCGTCCGCCTCACCGCCGACGGCACCGCCCGGCTCGTCCTGGCACCGCTGGGTTCCGGACCAGCCAGTGAACACCCGTTCGGCACGCTGCCGACCGACATCGAGGGAGCACGTCCGTGAAGCCGACCGTCAGGGGGCGACCGCTCGCACTCCCCTTCCGGGGCCGGGCCGCCACGAAGCCCCCGGCCGCCGCCAAGCCCGCCGGAACCCGTCCCCGAGGCCCCGCCCGAGCCGCCGTCGCCCTCCTCGCGCTGCTGGCCGCCGCGTCCCTCGGCACGCCCACGGCCACGGCCGACACCACACCCAGCCGGGCCGACGTCTACACCGAACTCGGTCTCGACGACCAGCCCGCCGACTACGCCGTCCTCGTCGACACCTCCGGATCCATGGCGAACGGGGGCCGCTACGACACCGTCCGCACCGCGCTGGGCGGCTTCCTCGACGGGCTGTCCGCCGAGGACCACGTGGCGCTGTTCACCTTCGACTCCACACCGCGGCCCCGCTACATCGGCGCGGCCGGGGACACCGACCGGATCCTGTCGATGCTGCCCGACGCGCCCGACGAGGACGGCGCGACCGACATCGGGTCGGCACTGGACAGCGCGCTGGACGAACTCGAACGCGGCGACGCCGCCCAAGTCGCCTCCGTGGTGCTCCTCACCGACGGCGCGCACAGCCCACCGGACGGCTCGCCCTACCCGGACGGCACGGGCCCGGCCTGGACCGCCCTGCACGAGCGGGCGCGGGCCCTCGACGAGCGGGGCACCGAACTCGCCGGGTACGCGCTGCCGTTGGGCGACGGAGCCACCGGTGCCGACCTGCTCGGCGACGTCATCGACCACGCCACCGTGCTGCGCCCCGACAGCGTCGAGGACCTCGGCGGTTACCTTCAGCGCGCCGGGGACAAGACCCGACTGCGCAAGGCCGGACTGCTGCTCGCCGGTGACGCCGGCAAGGGGATCGACGCCACCTGGACGGACCACCGCGGCCGTGACCTGACCGACGGATCCGCCACCGCGCAGATCACGCTCACCTCGACGACCCGGCGCACCCCGCTGACCGTACGGGGTCTGCACGCCTCCGTGCCCGGCGAGCCGGTCCGGATCTCCGGACTGCCGGGCACCCTGACGCTGGACCCGGGACAGACCCGCACCTTCCCGGTACGGCTGCGCGGCACCCTGGCGGACGGACCGCTGCCCTATCGCCGGGACCGAGGCACCGAGGTGCCCCTGCGCCTGTCGGGGCGCGTCTCCTCCGCGTGGGAACGGCCGCTCGCCCCGGACGTACGGCTGAAGGTGCCGCGCGAGATCCGCGCCACCGGCGCCCCGCTGCCGGTGCACGCCACCGTCGGCTCACCGCTCCTGCTGCCGGCGCTGACCGGCGGCCTCGCCGCCGTCCTGCTGATCTGGTGGCTGTCGTGGCGGCGCACCCACCGTCCGCGGCTGCGGGGGGAGTTGCTGCTCACACCGGTCTACGCGGACCGGCCCCCGGACCGCATCCCCCTGCGAGGGCGCCGGGTCCAGCTGCGCCCCGACGCCGTCGGCGGCCGGGGCTCGGTGCGCGGGCGACGCCGGTCCACCGAGGGCCGTTCACGCGTGGACCTGCTGATCCGCTACACCCCGGACGGCACCTCGGGGCGGCAGAGCGACGCCACCTGCGGACCGGGCGGCCAAGTCGTGGTCAACGGGGTGTCGTTCACCTACCTCCCGCAAGGGGCCGAGGACCGGGTGCCCGCGGGCGGCCGGTCGTGACGACCTCCCTGAACCTCGCGGCCACCCATGTCGGCACCGAGGCCCTCGGGCCCGGTGTCCGGTCCGTCGTCTGGGTACAGGGCTGTCCCTTCCGCTGCCCGGGCTGCATCGCCCCGGACTGGATCCCCGACCGCCCGGCCCGGCGGGCCGAACCCGTCGCCCTCGCCGCGGAGTTGCTCGCCGACCCCCGGGTCTCCGGCCTCACCCTCTCCGGAGGGGAGCCGATGCAGCAGGCCGCGGGACTCGCCGAACTGGTGCGCCACGCCCGCCTGATCCGGGACGTCTCCGTCGTCTGCTTCACCGGTCACCGGCTGGAACGGCTGCGCTCCGACCCGCCCACCGCGGGGGTGGCGGACCTGCTCGCCCGAGTCGACGTCCTCATCGACGGCCGGTACGTCGCCTCCCTGGACGACGGCCGGGGCCTGCGCGGCAGCTCCAACCAGCGCGTCCACCACCTCACCGGCCGACTGGCGGCCTGCGGTTACGACTTCGACGCCCGCCCGCGCTCCGCGGAGATCGCCGTCGACGGACCGGAGACGCTGCTCATCGGAGTACCGCCGCCCGGCCTGCTCGACGTCTTCGACACGGCCGTCGACACCGTCCTCGCCGCCCCCCTGGCCCGCCCCCCGGGCGAGGTCCGGGGCAGCGGCACCTCTGCGTACGTCCCCAGGAAGGAAGATCCGTCATGAGCGGCAGGAAGCGCATCCAGGTCGACGAGTCGGAGTGGTACCGCATCCAGCGAAAGGCCCAGCAGCTCAAGGAGGTCCAGCGCAACATCCCCCGGCTGATCGACGACGTACGGGCCCAGACCCGCGCCGACATCGACCGGTCCTTCGCCGGTGTCCAGGAACGCCAGCGGCGCCACGAGCAGGCCATGAGCGCGCTCAGCGACCAGACCCGGCGGCTGGAGGAGACCACCACGCGCCGGCTCCGCGAACAGGCCGACCAGCTGCACAGGTCGCTCGACGAGGCCGCGGGGCAGATCCGGGCCGAGACCCGGCGGGACCTGGCCCGGCAGCGGGAGGAGACCCGGCAGGCCCTCACCGCCGAACGGGAGGAGCGCCGCGCCGAGATGCTCCGGGTGAACCAGGAGATCGACGCCATCAAGCAGGACCGGGCTCGCTCCGAGGAGATGGTGCGCGCCTGGCTCGGGGACGCCCGCACCATGGTCACGCTGATCGCCGACACCCTCCCGCACGAGCGCTACGCACCCGGTGAACTGTCCCGGCTCACCGGCCGGTTGAACACCGCCGAGCACAACGCGGCGCAAGGACGCTACGAGGCCGCCCTGGCCGTCGCGCAGGAGGCCTTCCACTCCCTGAGCGATCTGCGCGTCGACACCGAACAGCGCGAACTGGAGCGCTGCTCCGCCCAGTCGGAGGCCGTCGAGGCGCTCGTGCGCGTCGAGAAGCTGGCCGAGGGCAACGCACGCCGCCCCGTGATCGGACCGGACGGCCAGGCCCTGGCCGGCTACGAACTGGACGTCGTGCACTGGTCGCACGGCGAGTACGAGGCCCTGCGCGAGGAGACCCGCAACGCTCTGGAGCGGGCCCGCGACGACGCCACCGACACCGGTGAACTCCTCGAACTGCGCGACCAGGAGACGGCCCGCCTCGAAGAGGTCCTCGGTGACACCGTGGAACGCGCGGGCATGCGTCACCTCGCCGCGCAGATCCGCGTCAACCTGGCCGACGCGGTCGCCACCACCCTTCACGAGTACGCCTACTACGACCTCGTCGAGGGCGACTACGAGAACGGCGACGAGCGCGGCCGGTACACCGCCAGGCTGCGCAACGGCGACAACGAACTCGTGGTGGACGTGGCCCAGGCCGAACCCGACTCGGAGAAGTGCGTGATCCGGGTGCTCTCCTACGACCACGACGTCACCTCCGAGGCCGCGCTGCTGCACCGTGCCCAGGCCGTCCGGCAGGCCCTGGCCGCGGAGGGCCTGAGCGTGTCGGAACCGGAGTGCGAGCCGGGCAGCCCCGAGGTCATGGTGCCCGACCCCGGTCACCC
>NZ_RSAJ01000219.1 GCF_003933965.1 Streptomyces sp. RP5T | reverse complement strand
ACCCGCCGTCGGCACTCCGCCAACGGCCACCTCAGCCCCAACGAATACGAACGCCGACACCACACCGCTAAACTCACGCTCGCCGCGTGATCAATAACCGCGTGCCCACCTTCACGGGGGAAGGCCCGGTGATGGCGGCGCCAACTAGCCCTTCGATGGTGGCCATTTGCTTGTCCGCGCCTAGATATCCGATGCCGCGGTGCAGGTGCACGGTCAGCATGCGAGCGACGTTCTCATCAGATACTTCCTGCCCAACCGCCGCGCAGCGCTGCTTGAGCAGAGCCAGATAGACATCACCGTGCTGGCCAGCGAAGGTCTTCCAGGTCATCTCCACGTTGGAGTCGGTGACGATGTCCTTGACCAGCGGAGTCGAGGGGTCTTTGAGGGACAGCAACAACGCCCAGCGGCACAGTACGTTCCACTGGGTGATGCCGGTGGTGCGCTTGAGGTAGATCAGCCGGTCTTTGGCTGGCTGGGACAGGCGGACGTTGTCAACCGGCATGCTGTGCTCCTGCGTTCCACCAGTAGCCTTCGACGACAGCTGTGGTGAACTCGGTGTCGTCGTGGACGAGGGTGTAGGTCTGGGCGACGGACCTCTGCAAGCGGCCCAGCAGGTACTCATCGATCTCCTCGTCCGTGGACAGCAGGAGGACCTGGTCGCTGGCGTTGGGGAAGTAGCGGTCGACGAGGTGCTCGCGATGACGGCTGTCGAGGCGGCCCAGCGGGGTGTCGATAACGCTGGGCAGGCGGTTGCCGGCGACCCGCATCAGGCCCCACAGCAGGGAGACGGCCAGGAGCTGGCGCTCGCCGGCGCTCAGGCGCGCGGGGTCGATTGACTCCCCGTCGGCATCGGCGAGGGTGAGGGTGAACTTATCGGTGTCGATGCGCAGGTCGTGCACGAGTCCTTGCTTGCGCATGAGGACCTTGAAGCTCTGCAGGACGGCCACTTCGAGTCGGCTGATGTGCCGCTTGAGGAGTGCGGAGCCGAAGCGTTCGAGAGTTTCGCGGGCCTTTTCAGAGTATTTGATGATCCGCTCGACCTCTTCTGCTTTAACCTTGGTGCGGACGAACTCCTTGTGGGCTCGTTCGAGCAGGGTGGTGACATGCTCGCGGCGTCGCTTGAGGTCCTGCAGCTTGGCCGTGGCGCGGTCGCACGCGGCTTGGCTGCGGGCGACTTCCACGATCTGCTCGTCTCGGGCGACTTGAAGGGCTTCGACCTTGTCCTGGGCGGGGACGCCGGCGAGCTGCCGGTCCAGTTGGTCGAGTTGGTCTGTCAGTTCAGCGGCGCTGTGCAGTAGCTGCTGTGAGCGCTCCTGGTCCCGCTGGAGGAGTTCATTCAAGACGGTGAGCTGGGCCAGCGCGTCGTGCGGCAAGCGTAGGTCCATAGGCAGTTGCGTCTTGTCGGCACGCTCGGCGCGGTCGGCGTCCAGTTTCTTAAGCACATCGGCGCGGACGGTGTCGGGCACCAGATCCAGCAACCACTGGTCACGCGCTTCGAGTACCTCCAGAACCTGTGCCGATTGCTGGGCTTCCTGCTCCCTTTCGGCCTGCCGGCGCACGTCCTGCAGGAGTGGTTGGGCCATCAGCAGGGGCAGCGGGCCCGCGGCGAGTTGGATCAGCTCGCCGCGCACCTGGGCCAGGCGGGCGGAGGTCTGCTTTTTGTCGTTCTCCAGCTCGATGCGCCTAGTGAACAAATCGCCGCCCTCGTCGGCGAACGCCTTCTCCAGGCTGTCCAACTTGCGCTGCGCCTTACCGAGCTCGGTACGGGAGTGGGCGAGTTCCTGATGGGCGATGTCGTACTGGGAGAGCACCGCTTCGCGTTCGGCTTCCTGGGCGCGGATGTTGTCCAGCAGGTGCTGTTCTTCGTCGGACAGCTTCTGGCGACGCTGCAGTGCCAGCAGGTCGTTGCGCAGCTGCTGGACGGTGCTCACGCCCAGGAGGGAGTGGACGGCAGACTCGATGACGGAGGCGGCCCGTTCGGGGTCGGCCAGTGATTCGATCTTCTCACCGTCGAAGAAGGCCAGGGAGGCGATCTCCAGGGGGAGGAGGGATTCGACGTGGTCGGCCCAGCCCTCGCTCAACAGCCGATTGAACTTGCCCTCGGGCGTGACGTTGCGTCGCGTCTTTGCGCGTGCGCCGTAGGTGTCGTCGACGTAGACGTTGAGGAATTCCTTGAGAGTTTTGCCGCTGATGTGCCAGCTGCGGACGACGCGGTAGTAGTGCTCGTGCCCGCCGGTCATGACGGTGAACTCGAGAGTGATGGCAGAGCCGCGGGTGGGGTCGGCCTTGCGGTTGATGCTTTCGCGCAGGTAGGCGTCGTAAGCCTTGGTGCCGCGGCCACTGCAGCGGGCGCGGTTGCCGTAGAGCGCCAGCTGGATGGCGTCGAGCAGGGTTGTCTTGCCGCACCCGTTCAACCCGCCGATCAGGATGATCGGCTTGTTCTCCTTGGGGGTGAGATCAAGAGACTGCTTGCCGCGGTAGGCCCCGAATTCTTCGAGGGTGATCTTACGCAGGAGCATCGAGTTCGTTTTCGTCGTCGAAGGTCAGGTTCTCGGCGATGTCGTCACGCCACTTTTTCTTGCGTGTAGCGAATTCCACGGCGTCTTCGTGGTTGTCGTAGTAGCCCTTTTGCACGGCTTGCTCAAGGGCCTGGAAGAGGCCGGACCGGCGAGCCATGGTGCGGTACTTCCGCTCGACGGCGAGGAGTTCGCGGACCATGTTGTAGTGCAGGTCGTCGCCGTCGCAGACCTGCTTAAGGACATCCATCTCGTCGGAGCCCATGACAAGCTGCTCATCCAGCGGGCCGCCCGGGAACGGCTCGCCGGTGGCATCTTGGTAGATCTGCGGCAGGCTGTCCTCGACCTCATGCTTGTCGAACACCCAGATTCGGCGGATCTCATGAAGTTCGTCGAGCGTGATGAGTTCGATGTTCTGCACGTGCTCGGGGGCGTGGGCACGGATCCATGTTTGTGCCTGGAGCAGATCCTTGAGCCATTCTTCGCGGTAGGACTGCAGATAAGGGCCGTGGATGGCGCCGTCGTTGAACAGCATGACCTTGCCGTTCATCCGGCGGAAGTCACGGGCCGGCTTGTCGGGGCGCGGGAAGGGTGCCTTGCGACCGGGCGGGAGGTCGGGGTCACCCTCCTGGTAGTGGCCGAAGGGGGCATCGAGCTTGTTGCGCAGATCCAGCAGGGGGAGCATCCACTCCTTTTCCTCGTCGTTCTGGATCATGGCGGACATGGACTTGTCCTGCTCGACGAGGGTGCAGGTCCAGCAGCCGAAGCGGCTGGAGCCACAGGAGGGGGTGGTGGAATCGACCACGAGGGGGCATTCGCCGTCCCCGGAGGCGCCCTGGTACATAGTGAGTAGGTCCTGATTGTTGTAGCCCCAGGGGTTGGGCTTCTGCATCAGGAACTCCCACACATCGTCGTTGGTCCAGTCCTCAACGGGGCTGTAAACGAGGGAGTTGGGCAGGTTGGCGTTGGGTGAGAGGCGGTCGCGCACGCGTCGCTTCTCGTGCTTTTCCATGGCGCGGGCGCGGGCTTGGCTTTCTGCTTTACGGATGCCCAGCACCATGATCGCTTCGCCGTGGGCAGCGACCACGCTGCGGATGAAGCTGTTCGACGGCTTGATCTTCAGTCGCTCAGTGCACCAGCGAAACTTCGGGCGCGGGGCGGGATAGCCGCGGCCGATGAGGTTCACCCAGAAGGTGTCCTTTATCTCCGGCGTGAGGCGGTGTGGTTCGATCGGCAGGCTCTGTGCCTGTGCCGCGTCCTGCATGGTCCCCAGGGAGGCGGAGACCCAGGCAGCGACGACTGGGTTCTCCACCAGGGTGTCGGTGGAGATGACGTGCACGGCCTTGGTGCGCTGCTCGGCGGGCAGGTCTGCGAGGGCCATCCACACCAACTGCAGGACGGCGGTGGAGTCCTTGCCTCCGCTGTAGCCGATGACCCAGGGCACCTGGTCGGCAGTGTAAAGCTCGCGGATCTCCTCGGTGAGCTCGGTGACAACCTCGTCCAGCGAACGCCCGTTGAAGGGCTTGCGCCGTACGGGGGTGAGCCCAAGATTGAGGGGGATGGTGGTCATGCCTCGCCTCGCAGGTATGCGTCTTCCACACGTTGTTCTTCCGGGCTCAGTTCCAGGCCCAGATGCTTACGCAAGTAATTAACAGTAAGTGTCATGTTTTGGTGGCTTTTGGAGACGCGGCCGCCAACGATGGCGCGCCCCTCCCAATCGGCGTTGGCCCGGCTCCAGTCCACGTGCTTCAACGGAACCAGACGCTTCTTCCACACAGTCACCTTGAGGGACTCCCGTAGCAACGAGTTGCCGATACGGCCCAGCGCATGCAGGGCGATGCCGTGACTGTGAATGAAGTCCCGGCGCATCTCTTGCGCGGACAGCTGCTTGTCACGCACCATCGCCCACTCAGGCAGCGCCGCGTCCATGGCCTCCCAGAACGACTGCGCCAGCCCAGTCGCCTCGTCCTGCTTCAGCTCGAGGCCTTGGAGCAGGGACTGGGTGCCGAAGTACAAGGCGCTGAGGGTGAACAGCTTGCGGGAGCGGGCGGACAGGGTGCTCTTCTCCATCTCCACAAAGCCCTTGAAGATGGCCGAGCGTTCAGTGAGGGTCCGGGTGATCTGTGCGTTGACGTCCCGGTGGTCGTACAGGACGCCAATCGAGCGCGCCGGACGAACGGCGTGCCGATTGAGGTCCGCGAACATCTGCTGCGAGCGGGCGAGTCCCGTGTCGTGGAAGAAGACCACAGCGATGGTCTCGTCCCCCAGGTCGGGGTTTTCCTTCAACGCCAGCTCGATGGCGGCGCGGCGGTGCTGCCCGTCGTTGATGAGGAAGCGTGCGTCCATGGGGATGCGCAGCTGCCCGGTACGGTGCGCGGCTCCTTCGGCTCCCTGGCTATCGAAGACCATGTCTCCGTCAACGGAGGCGGTCAGGGCACTGAAGACGTAGTCCTCGGGGTTGTCCAGGATGTAGCGGGCGAGCGCCGGCAGGCGCCCCTTGTTCAGGACGCGCTGGGCTCTCAGCTCGGCAGAGAGATCATCTTCGTCGAAGAGGAAGATCTTCGGGATGAGCCGCAACGGGCACATCGACGCATAAAACTCTCGCCCCGCCTGCACCCCGCGGATCGCAGGGAACGTGTACTCAAAGCCAGTAGACACCCGCGAGACAGCCCGCCCCGCAGCTTTGCTCGCCACTTCAGTCTGCACCCATGCACTCTAGCGTGCGCGTACGTGTCCAGAGAAACGTACATCGCTCCTTTCTCAACGTACTCAGATGCACGGAATGACGTACCACGCCTCCGACCACGCGTCTGCAGTCGGCGAAGCGACAGAGAAACAAGCACCCCGAGGACGTTGTTGACGTACTGGGGGCAGTTACTTCGTGCGCTGCGGTCTCAGCGTGTACGTTAACCAGTTGACGTACGACCGTTATGTAAGTGTGCAAAGAGGCGGGTGAGCGCCGTGGTGGCGTATCTGGATGTGGCGGCGACGACACGGGTGGACCCGCGGGTTGCCGAGGTGGTGCTGCACTGGATGACCGAAGACTTCGGCAACGCCGGCAGCCGCACCCACGAATACGGTGCACGTGCCAAGAAGGCGGTGCAGCAGGCGCGTTCCTTCATCGCCGGCACCGTGGGCGCCAAGACGGAAGAAGTGATCTTCACCAGCGGGGCGACGGAGTCCAACAACATCGCTTTGCTCGGGTTGGCGCCGCACGGCGAGCTCACGGGCCGCAAGCACATCATCACCTCCGCCATCGAGCACAAGGCGGTACTGGAGCCGCTGACGCACCTACGCGACAACCGCGGCTTCGAGGTCGACTTCCTCTCCCCCGGCCCTAGCGGCCGCATCACTGCTGACGCCGTGCTGGAGCGGCTGCGTCCGGACACCCTGGCGGTGTCGCTGATGCACGTCAACAACGAAACCGGCGTCATCCAGCCGGTCGCCGAACTCGCCGAGAAGCTGCGCGTCACGCCCACCTATCTGCATGTGGACGCCGCTCAGGGCTACGGCAAGGTTCCCGCCGACCTGATGGCGCCCATCGACCTGATCAGCATCTCCGGCCACAAGATTGGCGCCCCGAAGGGCGTCGGCGCTCTTATCACCCGCCGACGGGGATGGGACAAGGTGCCGCTTGAACCGATCATGTTCGGCGGTGGGCAGGAGCGCAAACTGCGCCCCGGCACCCTCGCAGTGCCATTGATCATGGGCCTGTGCGAGGCCGCGAAGATTTTCACCGAGAGGCGGGAAACGTGGGAGCGGGAGGCGAAGGCGATGCGCGAGCGAATCCTTGCTGCGCTCAGCACGACACGCTTCCACCTCAACGGCGACCCTGACCACAGCGTCCCCCACATCCTCAACGTCAGCTTCGATGAGCTGAATGCCGAAGCACTCATCGTCCGCCTGAAAGACCAGGTCGCCATCGCCACCGGCTCGGCCTGCACCAGCGCTTCCTACACGCCCAGCCACGTCCTTCAGGCGATGGGCCTGGACGACGCGGTGGCTGCCAACGGACTGCGTCTTTCCTGGTTCCCTTCCCAGGCAGCCGACTTCGATCCCCTCCCGCTCGCCGAGACCATCGCCAGCATGCAGCCTCAGGGAGGCTGACCAGCCCTACGCGTCGGAGCGACGCACCAGCCGGTGCCCGCGCAGCTGCCGACCGCACCTGACAAGCTCGGCCTCCCATCCGTTCTCGGTCCCGATCAGGTGCGGCCGTTCGTACAACCCCGCCCGCATCTCAGTCTCGGTCAAACGCCGGTACCGCGGCACGTCCGGATCATCCGGTGCTAGAAACTCGTGCTTGCGGTGCAGCAAGGGGCGGTTAGCCGAGCTCTCATAGGAGAGATGGGATGCCCGAAGCGTCTGCAGGTCCACCATGTAGGAGGATCGGATCCGCGGATGCGGGTCTGCATCAAAGTCTGGGTAGTCCAGCCACGACACCGCTCGCCCCTGGTGTTTGAGCTTTGCCACTGTCCACTGTTCCGGGCGACCGGCAGCGATCGATGCGCAGTGCTCGTACAAGCGCAACACTGTCGGGATCCGCTCCAGCGTCCGTCGATGCACATACAGCGCCGTCGGGGTCACCTTGCCTGCGACGGAGGCGTTCATGGCGTTGCGCACGTAACCGTCGTCGCGGAGCTTCAACAGCAGTCGATCAGCCCGCTGACAGGCCTCCTTATAGGAGCTGAAGAACGTACGTACGTCGTGCTGCAGCCCCACTGGCAAATTGCCAAACGGTCCGCGGCCATTGAAGAGCTCCACCGCCAGGTAGAGCAACGTGTTCAGTGTCGATCGCTTAGCCCCCGCAGTGGCTCGCTCAGGATCAGCACCATCCCGCACGAGACGCTTGACCTCGTCGGGCCGCAGATGAGCCAACAGCTCCGCGACGGTCCGCGGCATCTCCTCAATGCGCGGCGGACGTCCCTTTCGCTCGAAGAAGCCCACCACCGCACTCACCGCTGATTCAGTGTCCTCGGAAGCAAGCCACTCGGCATCTGGGATCACACGCTGCGCCAGATAGCTCAGACGGGCGCCCTCGTCCCGGAACGCGTAGATGACCCCTGGCGCAGCCGCCACCACCCGTGCGCCGGTCACCTGCTCCACGTACTCCCGCAGTTCACTCGCGGCATATAGATGCTGGAAAGTTTGTCGGCTCGTGAGCAGGCCGTCACCGAACTCCTGGCCGTGGACCTTTGACTTCTCCCATGTCAGCCGGGCTGAGACAACCAGCAGCGTCGAGGTTAGATCCCACGCCTGCTGCAAGGTCTGCCGACGTTCCGCTGGGTCCTCGATCACGTTGAGGACGTATGTCAGCAACACCACGTCGCTGGCGACCAGTTGTGTATCGGAGCAGTAATACGGGTCCCACCCAGCCACCTGGCAGTCCAGTTGCTGCAGAGCTCTGACATCGTCACCACGGCCACAGCCGTAGTCGAGGATCGTCCGCTCGGGTACCAACTGGCGGTCCGCCAGCGCCTGACGCGCGGGCACCGACAGCGTCAGGCGCCCAATCGCCGTCCGCCGACGCTCACTACCCCAGATTTGCTGCATAACAGACACCTGCGTCCAGGTAACGACACCATCAGCAGGGTAGAAGACATTGGACCGGCACACCCACGCAACGACAAACATGCCTCTAAACGCCAGCAGGCGGCTGTCTGGCAGTGGATGGTTGTCACGCACCCTGGCCAGGCCTTGCGACGATGAACGTAGCCCGGCTATGAGTACACGCGAGGGTGCACCTGACGCTCGCCGCCGCCGCGTCTGCCACCGCGCGCCCTATCGGGATGCGGCGGGCCTCTTTATGTGACTGAGCCACTTCTCGACCAGTGTCGCTTGAGTAGGGGTAAGCCCCGCCAGGGATCCATCCTGCAGTTTTTTGCGTAGATCCGCCCTCGTGAGAGACCTGGATAGTTCTTCGATTTCTCGGGCACCTACGATACGGCTTAGAAACAGCTCGAGAAGGAAGCTTGACTCAGGATATTCCAGCAATTTCCGACCAGCCAGGGTCAAGTTCATGTGGTCATTCTCAACATCCACTAGCCCCAGGGAAACTAGGACACGCGACCGTCGACGCGCCTCATCGGAGCGTGTGATCGCAGGAAACCGCTCCTGGAATTTGGCGACGTAGTCATCCCAACTCGGCTGACCATCGGCAAGGTCGGTCATAGAGACGATGCAGTCCAAAAGATCCTTACCTCGATCCGATGGCATCTTCTCGATGTAGTAGCGCGGCAGAGCATTCTGAGACGGTTGGGAGGAGCGTCCTTGAATGGGGCTCCCAGCCTTGCCTGTAATAGTTGCCAGTGCCTCCAAGTCAAGAGAAAGGAGGGAAAGGCGCGAGGCTTGGATTCCAATACCGTGCTCAGTTAGCAAATCAGTCAACAACCGGCCATCGATTAGGTGAATTGGAGTGAGAGCATCATCCAGGGCCTCCTTGGGAGCATCTTTAGTGTACTTTCCGGTGGTCACGATGATCCCCTGCGTACCGGCCCTCAGTGTACCCCTGAGTTCTCTAACCTCCTTGACGGTTACTGGTTTCGACCAGCGCTTCACTTGAATCGCGGTAGGTACTGTCATAACGCCGCCTGCAACGAGAGTGGCTCGGACGTCAACGCCACCATCCTTAGATCTTCTAGTGACCTTTACATCTTCGTATCTCATGGCAGTGAATAAGTCAGCTACAATGTGCTCGAAAACTTCCGGAGGAACTTCTCGCAACTGCTTCAGCAGCTGCTCCTTGACTTGCTCATTTTCTTGTTCAATGGCCAGCTCAGCTCGGTTGCCGGGAGGGCGAAGGCGAATAGACCTCCCGGACATTGAAAAGCGCTGTCGATATCCTCGCGCCGAACGCAATCTGTCATCCTTCAACAACGCTTCAAGCAGCTGCTCTTGCGCGAGGCTACTGCTGGCGATCTGTTCGTCACCCAATTCCGTGAGAATTCGATCAAACTCCAGAGGGCCCCCACTGTGGTCACGGAGGACTTCGTAGACCTTGTGAGCGGTGAGCTGTCCAGGAGTGGCGAGAACTGTGAAGGCGGATTCCATCAGGGGTTTTTGTACCTTCTGTCAGATTGTGCACGTGTTGTCGGTGCGGCTGACGCATCAAGCGACGCGAGCATCAGGAGGAAGCATGACACTGAGGTCTGACAACCCACCATGAGGTAAGGACATTTGGCGCCGAACCCATCGGACAGGGGTGGACGAGCAGTGGCTATCGAGACCTACCCATCCCTCTGACCAGCCCAGACGGCTGAAGCAGACGCCCTCCGGAGTCGGACGCGAATGACTGTCGAGTGGTCAGACCTTCCGCCGGCTTTCCCAGATCGCGTGGTCTAGCTCTCCGGTGTGCGCCTCAAGCGTGCCGTAGCCACAGTGATGAGTTCGATCGCTTGGGCCGTAGTCACCGTGTGCTGCAGCACTGTTTGCAGCCGTCGAAGAACCATCCGGTCCGGCTTGATGCGGCTGTCGTCCCCCAAGAGCATCCACAGATAGGCGAGACGTGCGCCGGAGCCGTGGCCGGTAACCCCCGCGAGGTCACGCTCAACGGCCTTCAGCTTGTCCAAGTCAGCGAGCGACGCGTTGGCTTCAGCGAGGGTTGTAATGCCGTGGGATACCAGGATCTCGGCGTATTGACGGGCAGCAGCCACCTTCAGCGGAGCATCGCGGTTTGCCCGTGTTTGCGCTGCCTGTTCTGCAAGATCTCCGAAGAAAATGCCGCTTCGCCCTGGGTCTGGATGTGTTTAACGAAGCCTGTAGCGGTTGCTCGTCGCGGACAGTGACTTGCGCACTACCTGATAGCGGGTCTGAGATGCCAGCCCAGCCCGCGTAGCTGTGGCAGGTCGGGACCGTGTGCCGCTCGTAGTGAGCGTTGAGAGAGAAGACGGCGGCGCCGGCAGGATTGGGTGCGCTGTCGAATACGTGTCGAGACTCATCTGAGAGCACTCGTGTTCCTGGCCATTGCCGTCGCGGGCGGGAACTACTGGTTCCTGCTGTGCCCTCGTGACGGGTGCTACGTCCCACGCCTGGCCTGACTTCCAGCGCCAGGCCGTGGACTACCTGTGGACAGGGTGATCTCAGCAGGCGCCCCTAGGCTCTGTGACCTGCACATTTCCACAAGTCAGAAACCCCCTCCGGAGCCGTGTGCGCAGGTTCGAATCCTGCCGGGGGCACCCTTCATACGGTGCCCGAAGACCCCGTCACCAGCGGAGACGCTGAAGCCGGGGTCTTCGCGTATGTGCAGGCGTATGCGGACGGGCCGAAGCGGTCACATGTCGAGGTCTGTGGACGAGGCGTGTACGGGATCTTGGAGCACCACGACAGATGAGCTCCGCAAGACGATGTGGCCCCAGCCCCCGGACGAGTGAGGCGGTTGCATCGCAAGGCAGTAGCGGATGCCCCTAATCGGCGGTGACCCCCCAGTAGGCGATCTGCGCCGGCCTGCCGTCGCGGTAGAGCACTGTGCAGTTCCCCCGGGCGCGGCCTGGGAAGTCCAGTTGCTCGGAGTCGAGCGCGGTGTCCCACTCCTCGTAGGTGGGCCGGCCGTGAGGAGCCCACGCTCGCACTTCTTCGTCGGTCAGCGGTCGCATGAACGGACCGTCATCACTGTCCGTGGCCTCGATCATGAGAGGGAAGTCCAGCACGGTGCCCGTGCCACCGGTGAAGATGTACTCCTCCCACTCCGGGTCGCGCCACAGTTCCTCGACGGTCCGGCCCTCGAAACCGTGGTTGTCCCGCGCCAGCTCATCCTCCTGGGCCTGCCGGAACGCGGCCGCCAGATCACGCTGATACGGGCCCGTATGAGTCCATGCATTGCCGCCCATCCGCGTTCCCTCTCCATTCGAACTGCGTGTTCAAGCGCGGAGCGTAAGGGACGGCACTGACAGGGCGCCCCGACGGGCTCACAAGCTGAAGGCCGACAGCACGCTGAGATGCACCGGCTCAGGCCCGACTCCGAAGTTGGCGACGGCACCTCCTCCACCTGGTCAGGCTTCAGAACGCCAGAGGCCGACGACCTCCAGCGGCGTACAGCCTCACTCGGTGCAAAACTGCACGCGCTTCACCAGCTCGCCAACGAAGCAGGGAGCAGGGCACTTCCGTTCTCGGCCCGGCCCGCGGGGTCCAGGGGACGTGAACGCCCGGCGGATCTCTCGCTGTGCTCACAGGTACGGCGTTTGGGGTGCGGTCGGAGTGGTGAGGCGCCCGGGATGCACGAGGTAACTGTCACCGCCGCCACCCGGGAGAGAATCGCGGAGCGCGACGCCTTCTTCGACAACGCCAAGTACCTGGCCATCGTGCTGGTCGCCGTGGGGCACGCCTGGGAGCCGTTGCGGGACGGGAGTCGCGCGGTGTCCGCGCTGTACCTGCTCGTGTACGCCTTCCACATGCCGGCGTTCATAGTCGTCTCCGGGTACTTCTCGCGGAACTTCGACGCGAGTCCGGGGCGGTTGCGGCGGCTGGTGACGGGGCTCGTCGTGCCGTACGTCGTGTTCGAGACGGCGTACACCTTCTTCACCCGGTGGACGGACCACGCGCCGGACCGGCCGGTGAGTCTGCTGGATCCGCTGTATCTGACGTGGTTCCTGGTGGCGTTGTTCGTCTGGCGGCTGACCACCCCTTTGTGGCAGCGAATACGGCATCCCGTGCCGCTCGCGCTCGTCGTGGCGATGCTCGCGACGCTGACGCCCTCCATCGGCGACGACCTCGACCTCCAGCGTGTGCTGCAGTTCCTGCCGTACTTCGTGCTGGGGCTGTCGCTCAGGCCCGAGCACTTCCGGCTGGTCCGTCGGCGTACGGTACGGCTGGTCGCCGGGCCGGTGTTCGCCGTCGCGCTCGTGGCGGCCTACTGGGTGGCGCCGCGGATGAGCGCGGCCTGGCTCTACCACCGGGACAGTGCCCGGGAGTTGGGCGCGCCCGCCTGGTCCGGGCCGGTGATGACCCTGCTCGCCTTCGGGTGCTCGCTGGTGCTGGTCGGGTGCTTCCTCGCGTTGGTGCCCGGGCGGCGGACCTGGTTCACCGTGCTGGGCGCGGGCACGCTGTACGGCTATCTGCTGCACGGGTTCCTCGTCCAGGGCGCCCGGTCCTGGGGCTGGTACGGGCCCGCCTGGGTGCACGGTCCCCTCGGCGTGGGCGCGGTCTCCCTCGTCGCCGCGGTCCTCGTGACCGCCCTGTGCGCCCCGCCGGTCCGGCGGGTGCTGCGGTACGTGGTGGAACCGGAGATGCGGTGGGCGTTCCGCCGGGAGGCGGCCCGGCCGGTGCGCGCCTGAGGAACCGGGCCCGGGGGCCGCACAGCGCGGCCCGCTGTGACGCCACCGGGTCCGGTGCCAAGGCCCGCCGGCCTCCCGGACCCGGGGCGCCGGTGTGTCCGCCCGGCCTACTTCGACGACCGCCCGGCGACCGACGCCACGGGGCTCGGCTCAGTGACCGGCTCCGCCGGAACCGGGGCCGCGCTCGGCACGGTCGAGGGCCGCCCCGAGGGCCGCTCCGAGGGCACGACGGTCGGAACCGGGCTCGGCACGGTCGCCGGTGCGGACGGCACGGGGCTCGCAGCGAGGGTCGGCTCCGCCGGAACCGGGGTCGGGACGGTCGCGGGCCGGTCGGACGGCACGGGTGACGACACCGCGGACGGATCCGCGGACGGCACCGTCGAGGGCGCCACTGACGGCACCGTGGAAGCCGCCGGCTTCGGCGACGGGGAGCCCGTCGCGGCGCCCGCGAGGGCGGCCCAGCCGCCCACGGCCGCGGCGCTTCCCGCGAGCACGCCGATCAGCAGACGGCGGGTGAATCGGATGCCATGACGGTTCGTCAAAACGACTCCTCGGTGGTCGGTGCGGTTGCGTGAGAGGAGTACGGGGCGGCCGCGCGGACGGGTTGCACGGGGCGGTGTGGAAACTTTTCTCGCGGGGCGTGCAACCTCGCGGAGCGTGTCGCCGTACCTCACAGGGACAGGTG
>NZ_RSAJ01000218.1 GCF_003933965.1 Streptomyces sp. RP5T | reverse complement strand
GTGTGGTCACGGCGGCTCTCCCGGGGGGCAGGGGCACAACGCGGTTCTGGGCGTCCGACACGCCAGATGTGCGACATACCGAACAAGGTTCGGGAAGTCGATCAGAAGGTAGGGCCGTGACCCGGAAGCGTCAATGCTTTGCGCACGACCTGGTGAGCCCTGTGAGGCGCCGGTGGCGTCCGGCGAACCGCCGCTGGCACCCGGAGTCGTTCCGGCGAAGCGCTTTCCGACGTTACCGTTCGGTAGGCAACGTCGGCCCGGAGTCCCGGAGGTCCCCCGCATGACGTACGACCGTTCCGCAGGCCTGGTGGAGACCGCCCGCGCGCTGGCCGACGGCACGATCACCTCCCGGGCGCTCGTCGAGCAGGCCCTGGCACGGATCGAGGGCAGCCAGGGCACGCTCAACGCCTTCCGGATCGTACGCACGCGCGCCGCACTCGCCGAGGCGGAGGCCGCGGACGCCCGGCTGGCCGCCGGAGTACGCACACCGCTGCTCGGAGTGCCGGTCGCCGTCAAGGACGACATGGACGTGGCCGGCGAGCCCACCGCGTTCGGCTGCCGGGGCGAGTTCCCGGCCGTCGCCAGGGACGGCGAGGCGGTACGGCGGCTGCGCGCGGCCGGGGCCGTGGTCGTCGGCAAGACCAACACCTGCGAGTTCGGCCAGTGGCCGTTCACCGAGGGCCCGGCCTTCGGCGCGACCCGCAACCCCTGGAACCTGGAGCACACCCCGGGCGGCTCGTCCGGCGGGTCCGCCGCGGCCGTCGCCGCCGGTCTCGTGCCCGCCGCGCTCGGCTCGGACGGGGCCGGTTCGGTCCGCATCCCCGCCTCCTGGACCCACCTCGTCGGCATCAAGCCGCAGCGCGGCCGCATCTCCACCTGGCCCCGCGGCGAGTCCTTCCAGGGCATCACCGTCAACGGCACCCTCGCCCGCACGGTCGCCGACGCGGCCCTCCTCCTGGACGCGGCCGCCGGCAACCACGTGCTGGACCCGCACCGCCCGCCCGCCGTCGACGCCTCGGCGGCGGTCGGCCGTGACCCCGGCCGGCTGCGGATCGCGCTCGCCCTGAAACCGCCGTTCACCGCGCTGCCCGCCCGGCTCCAGCCGGAGGTGCGGGCACGCGTGGTCGAACTCGCCGAGAAACTGGCCGCCTTGGGGCACACCGTCGAGGAGGCCGACCCGCCGTACGGGCATATCGGGCTCACCTTCGTCCCGCGCGCCACGGCCGGCCTCGCCGAGTGGGTCCGTGAGGCGCCCTTCCCCGCGCTCCTGGACCGCCGCACCCGGGAGGCGGCCCGGCTCGGCGGACTGCTCGGCGGGGTCCCGCTCAGGGCGGCGCGGCGCGCGGAGGCGGTCCTGCACCGCCGTATCGGCGCCTTCTTCTCCTCGTACGACGTCGTCCTCGCCCCCACGACGGCCGCTCCCCCGCCGCGTGTCGGGGCGATGCTCCGGCTCGGCGGGCTGGCCACGGACCGCGCGATGATCGCGGCCTGTCCCTACGCCTGGCCCTGGAACGTGCTGGGCTGGCCCGGGGTGAACGTGCCCGCCGGGTTCGTCGGCGGGGGCCTGCCGGTCGGGGCCCAGTTGCTCGGACCGGCGCACAGCGAGCCGCTTCTGCTGTCGCTGGCCGCGCAGTTGGAGGCGGAACTGCGCTGGCACGAGGTCCGGCCGTCCGGGCAGCTCGCCGCGGAAACCCCGGCCGCGTGACGGCGTTCCGCCCGTACCCTGTGACCATGGACGATGCGTCGATGGTCGGGCTCATGGGGCGGGTCACGGGGACGATCGGGCCCGGGCTCGTCGGCGAGGTGATCGTCCGGGTGCGGGGCGGCGCCGAGCACTTCCTCGCCTACCCGGCCGCCGGCACCGACCGGATCGAGCGGGGCACGGTGGTGATGGTGGTGGAGTACCTGCCGCCGAGGACGGTCTACGTGCAGGCGGCGTACGACAGTTGAGCCTGCTCACGCCCAGCTGAGAGGCGTGTGTATCAAGGTTTCGACAAGGATGGGCCGACGTCTTCTCCGGGGGCCCGAACAGGCGCACACTCCCTTCGTTCGGTGCCGTGAGGGCACCATGCAAAGGGGGCGTATGCCGATGGTTGTCGGCGTCGTGGCGGGGGTGGCCGTAGCTGCCGTCGCCGTTCTGATCGGTCTGTTCAAGATGATGTGGCGGGTCGCGGAACCCAACGAGGCACTGATCATCTCCGGCTCCAAGCACAGGACCGAGGGCCTTGAGGAGGGGATGGGATTCCGCATCGTCACCGGCCGCGGCACTCTGGTGCTGCCCGGTGTGCAGGCGGTGCGCAAGCTCTCGCTCGACCTGAACGAGACCGAACTGCATGTGGACTGCGTGACCCACCAGGGCATTCCGCTCAAGGTGCGGGGCGTGGTCATCTTCAAGGTGGGCGACGACTTCGTGTCGATCGCCAACGCCGGCCGCCGGTTCCTCGACCAGCAGAAGCTGATGGCCGAGCGGGTGCACAACGTGTTCGCCGGTCATCTCCGCTCCATCGTCGGCGGGTTGACCGTCGAGGACATGATCCGCGACCGGGAGAAGCTCACCGGGCAGACCCGGGCCGCCTGCGGCACCGAGATGGAGAAGCTGGGGCTCATCGTCGACTCCCTGCAGATCCATGAGATCGAGGACCCGACCGGGTACATCCAGAACCTGGCCATGCCGCACGCGGCGGCCGTCCAGCGGGACGCGCGCATCGCGCAGGCCGAGGCGAACCGGCTGGCCACCGAGGCCGAGCAGCAATCGTTCGCGCGGATGGCACAGGCCACCCGGGACAGCGAGATCCTCCAGGCCGGCTACCAGGCCGAGCGGGACAAGGCGGGCGCCGCGGCGCGCCAGGCCGGTCCGCTCGCCGACGCCGCCGCCCGGCAGGAGGTCGTGGTCCAGGAGACGAGGGTCGCCGAACTGGAGGCGCACCGGCGCGAACAGCAGCTCCAGGCCGACGTCCGCAAGCCGGCGGACGCCAAGGCCTACGAGAAGCGCACGCTGGCCGAGGCCGAGCGTGACGCGCGGATCTCCGGGGCCGAGGCCAAGGCGAAGGAGACCGAGCTGGCCGCCGCGGCCGAGGCCACCCGGGTCAAGACGGCCGCGATGGCCGAGGCCGAGGCCACCAAGGCCCGCGGTACGGCCATGGCGGCGTCCACCAGGGCGACCGGTGAGGCCGAGGCCGCCGCGGCTCAGGCCAGGGGGCTGGCCGAGGCGGAGGCCGCGAAGGCGAAGGGTCTCGCGGAGGCGGAGGCCATCAAGGCCCGGGCCGCCGCGCTCGCCGAGAACCAGGAGGCGGTCGTCGCCCAGCAACTCGCCGAGAACTGGCCGGAGATCGTCAAGGCGGGCGCGTCCGCGTTCGGCAACGTCGACAACATGGTGGTGCTCAACGGTGCCGACGGCATGGCGGACATGTTCGCCAAGGCGCTCACCATGGGCGGCACAGGACTGGGGCTCGCCCGGCAGCTGCTGGCGTCGATGAACCAGAACGGACAGACACCGAACGGCACTTCGCTCAACGGGGTGACCGCTCCGCCGCCGGCCCAGAAGGTGCCCGTCCAGGAGTGAGGCGCGGGCGGCCCGGGGCCTTGGCGAAAAAGGCCCCGGGCCGCCCGTGTTCAGCCGGGGAGCGACGAGACGCCGCCCTCGTTCACCCGGCGAGCAGCGTGACGCCCAGACCGATCAGCGCGAGGACCTTCGCGATCTCGAAGGCGACGTAGACGAGGTGTCCGCGCGAGCGGGGCAGGTCCTCGCCGGCCAGGACACGGTCGGAGCGGCGGTTCAACCGGGGCCGGACCACGGCGAGTTGGCCGACGAGCAGCACCATCACCGCCACGGTCCACGCGAGGACCCCGGCCGATGCGCCGCCGACGGCGACCAGGACGACCACGGCAACGGCCAGGACGCTCTCCACCAGGTTCAGGGCCCGGAAGACCAGGCGGCCGATGCCCAGGCCGAGCTGAACCGTCACGCCCGGCGCGCGGAACTTCAGCGGCGCCTCCAGGAAGGAGATCGCCAGCACCATCCCGAGCCACACGAAGGTGACCGCGCCCGCCGCTTCACTCACCCGACCGACCGTACTCCTCCCCGGTCCGGCGGACGCCATAGGGTGCCCCCGTGACTGCGTTTACCGATGAGAACGTCCCCGGCCGCTTCGGCGCCACCGCCACCACCGAGGCCGACCCGCGCGAGGTGGGCCGGGTGCGCACCGAGTACTCCCCCGCCCACGACGGCGACCCGGACCCCGGCGAGATCGTGTGGACCTGGGTGCCCTTCGAGGAGAACGACGGCCGCGGCAAGGACCGTCCCGTGCTCGTGGTCGCCCGCGAGGCGGCGGGCACCTTCCTCGCCGTCCAGCTGTCGAGCAAGCGGCACGACGGGGACCGGGAGTGGGTGCCGATCGGCAGCGGCCCCTGGGACCGGACCGGCCGGGACTCGTGGGTCGACGTCGACCGCATCCTGCGCCTGCACGAGGACGGCATGCGCCGGGAGGCGTGCGCGCTGGACCGGGGCCGGTTCAACCTGGTCAGGCAGCGGCTGCACGAGCGGTACGGCTGGACCTGACGGCGACCCCGTGAGCCGCCGGCGTTCCCGGGGGACGCCGGCACGGCTCGCTCGCGGCGCGGGGGCGGCCGCCTAACCCCTTTGGAGCAGTCGCTCCTCGGGAAACGCCCGTACGAACGCCTCCCGCACCACCGCGCCCCGCGTCCGGTCCAGCACCCCGAACACCACGTGCTCGAAGGCACCGCCGAACCGTCCGCCGGGTGCGAGGAGAGTCCGGAACGCCCCCGCCACCTGGGCGGGGTCGTTCTGGAAGACTCCGCAGCCCCAGGCGCCCAGCACCAGCCGCCGGTAGCCCTGCGTCACGGCCACCGACAGCACCTGCCGGGCGCGCGCCGAAAGGGCCCCCGGCAGCTCGGCCGTCCGCTCGGGTGCCGTGCGCCGCACCACCCCGGCGTTCGGGGCGGCCGCTGTCAGGAACCCCACCGGCTCGGCCGAGTCCAGCAGCCGTCCGTGGTCGTCCCGGAAGACCGGTACGGCGGGCGAGTGGATGACCCGGTCCGTGTAGAACGGGTCGCGGTGGGCCCGGTGGTGGTCGTAGAACTCGCGGGCCCGGAGCTGACAGGTGTACAGCGCCGAGGCACGGCACAGGGCTTCTTCCTGGGCCTGGGCACCGTTCAGATACCCGCCGCCCGGATTGCGCGCCGACGCGAAGTTCAGCACGGCCGTCCGGCCGCCGAGCCGACGGGCCGCCTCCAGGCTGCTCTCGCCCGTGACCTCGAAGCGCGTGTCCACCGTCGTGAAGTCCGGCACCGGCACGGGTTCGGGACCGTACATCCGCGTCCCCGCCCGCGCCGCCTCGATCGCGGCGGCCACGGGGACCTCGCGCCCGTCCGGCGCGCGATAGTGCCCCGCCGCGACGATCCGTTCCGTCTCCTGTGCGATGCCGCGCAGACGCGCGCTCATGGCGCCACCCCCGTGAGCGCCATGACCGCACGCCGCGCGGTCTCCCCCGTCGTGCCCATGCAGGCATCGTGGGCGATGCCGGTGGTGCGGTGCAACGGAGTTTCCGGTGCCGGGCAGAACCGGAAAACACCTCGAAAACCCCGGGAGAACGGAGATCCACAGCCCCCAATGCAAGGATGTGCCCCCTTGTGCGGAACGAGACGAGGGTCTTGGGTGGGACGAGCGTTGCCGGTCCGACCCACCATGATCCCCGGACCGGTGGCATGGTGGAATCTCAGGAGGATCCCGACATGTCCGATTCACTCGGCGACTGTACGAAGCCTCGTACATCGCTCCCCGAAGCAGAGCTCGAGGCCCTGGTCCGCGGCATCTGCTTCAAGACCGGCCCGCCCCGCCGCATCGGGGTGGAAGTGGAATGGCTCGTCCACGAGCTGCGCGACCAGCGGCTCCCCGTCACGACCGAACGACTCGCGGCGGCCTACGCCGCACTGCGGACCGTGCCCCTGACGTCGGCGCTCACCGTCGAACCCGGCGGCCAGCTGGAGCTGAGCTCGCAGCCCGCCGACTCCCTGATGGAGTGCATCGGTACCGTCTCCGCCGACCTGGCCGCCGTCCGCGCGGCCCTCGCCGAGCACGGTCTCGGCCTCGTCGGGCTCGGCCACGACCCCTGGCACCCGCCCCGCAGGTACCTGCGGGAGCCGCGTTACGACGCCATGGAGACCTGCCTGGACCGCACCGGTCCGGCGGGCCGCGCCATGATGTGCACCTCGGCCTCCGTGCAGGTGTGCGTGGACGCCGGGCACGAGGAGCCCGGCCCCCTGGGGCTGGGACGGCGCTGGTGGCTCGCGCACCAGCTGGGCCCGGTCCTGGTGGCCGCCTTCGCCAACTCCCCCCTCGCCCGCTCCGAGCGCACCGGCTGGCTCTCGACCCGCCAGCTGCGCTGGACGGAGATCGGCAAGGACCGCGCGGGCGGCCCCTCCCTGGCCACCGACCCCCGCACCGCCTGGGCCCGGCACGTCCTGGACGCGCCGGTGATGTGCGTACGGCGGGACAGCGGCCCCTGGGACGTCCCCGAAGGGCTCACCTTCCGGGAGTGGGCCAGGACGGGGACGCCGCGCCCGCCGAGCCGGGAGGACCTCGACTACCACGTCTCGACCCTGTTCCCGCCGGTCAGACCGCGCGGCCATCTGGAACTGCGCATGATCGACGCCCAGCCCGGCGACGACGGCTGGATCGTCCCGCTCGCCGTGACGGCGGCGCTCTTCGACGACCCGGAGACCGCCGAGACCGCCTACCGGGTGGTCAAGCCGCTGGCCGAGCGCACCCTGTCGCTGCCCGCCCCGCACAACCCGCTGTGGATCGACGCGGCCCGGGACGGCCTCGCCGACCCCGAGTTGCACGAGGCGGCGATCGCGTGCTTCGCGGCCGCCCTGGAGGCCCTGCCCCGGCTGGGCGCCACCTCCGCGGTCACGGACGCCGTGGGGGCGTATCTGCACCGCTATGTGATCCGGGGCCGCTGCCCCGCAGACGATCTGCTGGACCGGACGCACGGTTCGCTCGGGAAGGAAATCCGCACATGACCGACCCCTCTGCCGACCTGTCAGCCGATCCCGAGACCTTCCGCGAGCGGGCGGTGTCCACGCTCGTCACCGCCCGGGAGCGCACGACCCTCCTCACCAGCTGTGTCGAGGACCCGGACCTCACCGCACAGCACTCGCCCCTCATGTCGCCGCTCGTGTGGGACCTCGCCCACATCGGCAACCAGGAGGAGCAGTGGCTGCTGCGGACCGTCGCCGGACAGGAGGCGATACGGCCGGAGATCGACGGCATCTACGACGCGTTCGAGCACCCGCGCTCCGAGCGCCCCACCCTGCCCCTGCTGTCGCCCGCCGAGTCCCGGCGCTACGCGGCCGAGGTGCGCGGACGGGTCCTGGACGTCCTGGAGGGCAGCGCGCTGCACGGGACCCGGCTCACCGAGGCCGGGTTCGCCTTCGGGATGATCGCCCAGCACGAACAGCAGCACGACGAGACGATGCTGATCACCCATCAGCTGCGCAAGGGCCCCCAGGCGCTGACCGCCCCCGACCCGAAGCCGGCCCCGCTGTTCACCGGCCCGGCCGAAGTCCTGGTCCCCGGCGGCCCGTTCACCATGGGCACCTCCGACGAACCCTGGGCGCTGGACAACGAACGCCCCGCGCACCGGCGGGAGGTGGACGCCTTCTACATCGACACCACCCCGGTGACGAACGCCGAGTACCAGGCATTCATCGAGGATGGCGGCTACGAGAACGAGCGCTGGTGGGCCCCGGCCGGGTGGGCGCACGTCCGCGCGCACTCCCTCCAGGCCCCGCTGTTCTGGCGCCGCGACGGCAGGCAGTGGCTGCGCAGGCGCTTCGGTGTCACCGAGGTCGTGCCGCCCGACGAGCCGGTGGTCCACGTCTGCTGGTACGAGGCCGACGCCTACGCCCGCTGGGCCGGACGCCGGCTGCCGACCGAGGCGGAGTGGGAGAAGGCGGCCCGCCACGACCCGGCCGGTGACCGTTCGACGCGCTACCCGTGGGGCGACGCCGACCCGGCCCCCGAGCACGCCAACCTGGGCCAGCGGCACCTGCGCCCCGCCCCCGCCGGCAGCTACCCCGAGGGCGAGTCACCGCTCGGCGTACGGCAGTTGATCGGCGACGTGTGGGAGTGGACGGCGAGCGACTTCGAGCCCTACCCCGGCTTCCAGGCGTTCCCGTACAAGGAGTACTCGGAGGTGTTCTTCGGCCCGGACCACAAGGTCCTGCGCGGTGGTTCGTTCGCCGTGGACGCGGTCGCCTGCCGGGGCACGTTCCGCAACTGGGACTACCCGATCCGGCGGCAGATCTTCTCCGGCTTCCGCACCGCCCGTTCCGCGGGGGCCGTCTGATGTGCCGTCACCTGGCCTATGTGGGGCCCGCGGAGCCGCTCGGCCGTCTCCTGGTGGAGCCCCCGCACAGCCTGTACCGCCAGTCGTGGGCACCGCGCCGGCAGCGGTACGGCACGGTCAACGCCGACGGTTTCGGGGTCGGCTGGTACGCCGACGGCGACCCCGTCCCGGCCCGGTACCGGCGGGCCGGGCCCATCTGGGCCGACACGTCCTTCGCGGATCTCGCCCGGGTCGTGCGCAGCACGGCGGTCCTGGCCGCCGTACGGGACGCGACCCTGGCCGGAGCCGACGCCGAGGCCGCCGCGGCGCCGTACGCCTTCGGACCCTGGCTGTTCAGCCACAACGGCGCGGTCCCGGGCTGGCCGGGCTCCCTGGCCGCCCTGACCGCCTCGCTCCCGCCGGCGGACCTGCTGTCCATGGAGGCCCGCAACGACTCGGCGTTCGTGTGGGCCCTGGTCCTGAACCGGCTGCGCGGCGGCGACGAGCAGGGCCAGGCGCTGGCCGACACGGTCCTGGAGGTCGCCGAGGCGGCCCCCGACTCCCGGCTCAACCTCCTGCTGTCCAACGGGGAGTCCATCGCCGCGACCGCCTGGGGCGACACCCTCTGGTACCTGCGGCGTCCCGGCGCCGGGACGGTCGTGGCCTCCGAGCCCTTCGACGACGATCCGCACTGGCAGGAGGTCCCCGACCGCACGCTGCTCACGGCGAGCCGCACCGATGTCCTGCTGACGCCCCTGAAGTCCCTGGAACCACTCAAGGAGCCCCGCACGTGAGTCCGTTCCTGCTGACCCGCACCCTGCCCGAGGACGCCACCGAGGCCGCCCTGCGCGCCGATGTCCTCAAGGGCCTGACGCACACGCCCAAGTCACTGCCGCCGAAGTGGTTCTACGACGCCCACGGCAGCGAACTCTTCGAGCAGATCACCGAGTTGCCCGAGTACTACCCGACCCGCGCCGAGCGGGAGATCCTCGTCGCGCGCTCCGGCGAGATCGCCGCAGCGACCGGCGCCCGCACCCTGGTCGAGCTGGGTTCGGGCTCGTCGGAGAAGACCCGGTTCCTGCTCGACGCGCTGACCGGGCTGCACACGTACGTGCCGGTCGACGTCAGCGAGAGCGCGCTGACCCAGGCCGGGCACGCGCTCATCGCCCAGCGGCCGGAGCTGAGCGTGCACGCGCTGATCGCCGACTTCACGGGCGGTCTGTCCCTGCCGGGGACACCGGGGCCGCGCCTGGTGGCCTTCCTCGGCGGCACGATCGGCAACCTGCTGCCGGTCGAGCGCGCCGCGTTCCTCTCCTCGGTGCGCTCCCTGCTCTCCCCCGGTGACGCGCTGCTGCTCGGCACGGACCTCGTCAAGGACGAGAACGTGCTGGTCAGGGCGTACGACGATGCGGCCGGGGTGACGGCCGCGTTCAACAGGAACGTCCTGACCGTGGTGAACCGCGAGCTGGGCGCGGACTTCGATCCGGGCGCCTTCGACCATGTGGCCCTGTGGGACGCCGAGAACGAGTGGATCGAGATGCGCCTGCGGTCCCGCACCGACCAGACGGTGAAGGTCCCGGCGCTGGACCTGGCCGTCGACTTCACGGCGGACGAGGAGCTGCACACCGAGATCTCGGCGAAGTTCCGCAAGGAGGGCGTCCGGAGCGAACTGTCGGCCGCCGGGCTGGAGTTGGCGCACTGGTGGACGGACGGTGAGGGGCGCTTCGCGCTGTCGCTGAGCGTGGTCCGGTAACGGTCGGCCGGTGGGGGCCGGTTCGCCCGGCCCCCACCCTCAGTCCAGGGCGGCGGCCATCCGCCGTACCGCCTCGGTGATCAGCTCGGGCGAGGTCGCGAGGTTCAGCCGGACGAAGCCGGCGCCCCCGGTTCCGAAGGGGAGACCGGAGTTGAGGGCGACCCGGCCGCGCTCCAGGAAGACCGCCGCCGGATCGTCGCCCAGGTCCAGCGCGCGACAGTCCAGCCAGGCCAGGAACGTGGACTCGGCCGGTGCCCAGCGCACGGCGGGCAGCGACTCGGCGAGCAGCTCCGCCAGCAGCCGGCGGTTGTCGTCGAGACCGGCGAGCAGGGCGTCGAGCCAGGCGCCGCCGTCCCGCAGCGCGGCGGTGTGGGCGAGGATCCCGACATGGCTGGGACCATGGCCGACCTCTTCGGGAAGACGCGCGAGGTCCTGCGCCGCGTCGGGCCCGGCGACGGCCACGGCCGCCTTGATCCCGGCCAGGTTCCACCCCTTGGACGCCGACATCAACGACAGTCCGTTCCCCGCGCCGGGAACGCTCAGGTAGGGCACGAACCTGGCCCCCGCCGCGATGAGCGGGGCGTGGATCTCGTCGGCCACCACCCGCACCCCGTACGCCTGCGCCAGCGCGGCCACCCGCGCCAGCTCCTCGGCGCTGTGCACGGCACCGGTCGGGTTGTGCGGGCTGCACAGCAGATAAGCGGGCCGGGCGGCGCAATTGTGCACCTGCCGGAAGACGTCCTCCAGGACCCCGAAGTCGATCCGGCCGTCCGCGCCGAGCGGAGCCTCGACGACCTTGCGGCCCATGTTGCCGACGAACTGGTAGAAGGGCGGGTACACGGGCGGGTTGACGACCACCGCATCACCCGGCCCCGAGACCAGCTTGAGCATCTCGACGATGCCCAGCATCACGTCCGGGACGATCGCCGTGCGCTCCACCGCGAGGCCGTCCCAGTCCCACCGCCTCCTCGCGAAGTCGCTCAGCGCCTCGGCGTAGGCGGTCCCGGCCGGATAGCCGGTGTCCCCCAGGTCCACCGCGTCCCGGACGGCCCGCGCGACCGGTTCGGCGAGGGGGACGTCCATCTCGGCCACCCACAGCGGCAGCACGTCCTCGGGATACGTCCGCCATTTCATGCTCGTGCGGCGTCGCAGCTGCTCCAGGGTGAGCAGGCGCAGCGGATTGCCGGTGGCGGCGGGGGCTGGGATGTCTCGCGGCATACCGTCCATGGGCCCAAGATAGGGGGCCAGCGCTTCCTGATGAACCGGCGGACGGCTCGCGCTCGGCAGCCGCCTGGGGCACGGTGGAAGCATGACGAACCACACCTACCGCGTGACCGAGATCGTCGGCACCTCACCGGACGGCGTCGACCAGGCCGTGCGCAACGGCATCGCCCGTGCTTCGCAGACCCTGCGCAACCTCGACTGGTTCGAGGTCACCCAGGTGCGGGGCCAGATCGAGGACGGACAGATCCAGCACTGGCAGGTGGGGCTGAAGGTCGGCTTCCGCCTCGACGAGTCCGACTGAACCTACGGCCGTCAGGTCCGCCCCTCCCGCTCCTGCGCCGCCTTCAGGGTCGTGGAAGGGGCGGTCCAGCGTGCCGGTACGACGGTGAAGCCGGCCCGTCGGGCGTCCTCGCAGACCAACTCGTCGTCGTCCACCAGGACCCGGATCTCCCGGGTGCGGGCGAGCCGTTTCAGGATCTCCAGTTTGGTGCGCCGGGCGGGCCGCCGGTCGTCGTTGCGCCGCATGTGGACGCGCCCCTCGGGCAGCCCCTGCGCGGTGAGCCACGCCAGGGTGTCCCGTCGGCAGCGCTCGGGCCGCCCGGTGAGGTAGACGATCTCGCACTCCTCGGCGCTCTCCAGCACCAGCGCGATGCCCTCCGGGAGCGGCGGATCGTCCGGCGCGGCCGCGAAGAAGCCGTCCCAGTCGCGCGGCCTGCGCTCCAGGAACCGCTGACGGTGGGCGGTGTCGGCCAGGGTGTTGTCCAGGTCGAACACGGCGAGCGGGCGCTTGTCGCTGTCGGTCACCTCACCCACCCTAGTCAGTGCGCCCCGGCACGCTCGGCCGGTGGCCTGCGCGCGGGTTGCGACCGTGCTCGGCCCTGAGCACCTCGGCAACCTTCCCGTTCCCGGCGACCACTGAGCGGCGACACAGCACTCGGGCCGAGGTGGGAGAACCCATGCACATGGACAAGGCGCTCTGGACGGCGGCAGCGGTGGGGGCTGTCCTGATGACGCCGTTACCGGCGACCGAGGCGGCCGCCGCGCCGACGACCCTGGTGGTGGCGACGAACGGGAACGACACCGCCCCGGGCACCCTCGCCCAGCCGCTGCGCACGGTCCAGCGGGCCGTGGACCTGGCGAAGCCCGGCGACACGATCTCCGTCCGCGCGGGCACCTACGCCCTCACCGACAACATCACCGTCACCACCTCCGGCACCGCCTCCCAGCCCATCACCCTGGGCGCCTATCAGGGCGAGCGGGTCGTGATCGACGGCGAACAACTGGCCGCGAGCCACACGCCGGTCGGCGGCAGCATCCCCCGGGCCGAGCGCGGGGCGATCCACCAGGAGGCCTCCTACTGGCGGATCTCGGACCTGGAGATCGTCAACGGCCCGTACGGGGTGTACTGCGACGGCTGCAACGGCAACGTCTTCGCCCGGCTGAAGACCCACGACAACTACGAGTCGGGCTTCCAGCTCCAGGGCGCCTCCAGCGACAACCAGATTCTGAACCTTGACAGTTGGGCCAACCGGGACCCGCGTAAGAACGGCGAGAGCGCGGACGGCCTGGCCGTCAAGGAGGGTTCGGGCACCGGCAACGTCGTGCGGGGCGCCCGGCTGTGGAACAACGTCGACGACGGCCTCGACCTCTGGAAGTTCACCTCACCCGTGCTGATCGAGAACACGATCGCGTACGGCAACGGCTTCAACCGCTGGAACTTCCCCGACTTCGCGGGCGACGGCAACGGCTTCAAGTTGGGCGGCGGCAGCCCGGCACCGGCGGTGGCGCACACCCTGCGCAACTCGGCCGCCTTCAAGAACGCCGCGCACGGCGCCACGGACAACGGCAACACCGGCGCCCTCGTTCTGAGCCGCGACTCGACCTGGGCCAACGGCGGCACCGGCTTCGACGCCGACGTCGCGGGCGGCACGGCCCGACTGACCGCGAACCTCTCCGTCGCCGACACGAAGGCCGCCGCGGTGGGTTCGGCCACCGTCTCCAGCGGGAACTCCTGGAACCTGGGCGGCACTTGGGACACGTCGTCGGTGCTGAGCACGGACCCCGCGGCGATCACCGGGCCGCGCGCGGCCGACGGTTCGCTGCCGTCGGCACCTTCCTTCCTGGTGCCGCGGAACGGGGTTGC
>NZ_RSAJ01000217.1 GCF_003933965.1 Streptomyces sp. RP5T | reverse complement strand
GGTGTCGGTCGTCGTGCGGTGCCCGGGGGGCTCGGTCGCCGTCCGGTGGCCTGTGGGCTCGGTGCGCGGGTCCGCCGCTGTGCCTCCTTCTTTCCGCGTGCCCGCGCCGGGGCCGCGGCCGGTGCCCGGGTCCGGGCCTCCGCCGGATCCGGCGCCCGCGGCGTGCTGGTGATCTGTCATGTGTCCATGGTGACGGGCGAGAGGGCGCGGCGGGAGGCGTCACGACCCTGGCCGGACCCTGATATCGGCCCTGAGAGCGGGGAGGGGAGTGTTCGGAAGGCGCGCCGGTCGAAGATCAGGGGCGTCTCGGGGGCCAACCCTGATGCCCCCGTACCCGGGCCGTGTGACCATCGATGGCATGCCGGAAGCCGCAGCAGCGCCACTCGTCGAACCGCGGCCGCCGCGCAAGCTCTACCGCAGCAGCGACGGACGCTGGCTGGGTGGCGTGGCGCGGGGGCTCGCCGGGCATCTCGGGCTGCCCGTGATCTGGGTGCGGCTCGTCTTCGTCGGCCTGTTCATGGCGGACGGGCTCGGTGCGCTGCTGTACGCCGCGTTCTGGTTCTTCGTGCCGCTCGGCGTCGGCGGGGTCGGCGGACAGAAGCCCCCGTCCCTCGTCACCACCGAGACCTCACCGGACGGCCGCCGCAGGCTGGTCGCCCGCCGCCCGGACAAGGGCCAGATCGTGGCCCTGCTGCTCATGGTCGTCGTGGCCATGGTCTTCGTCGGCAATGTCAACGTGGGCAATGGCGCCAAGGCCTACCTCTGGCCCGCCGTCCTGGTCGGCGCGGGTGTCGCCCTGGTCTGGCGCCAGGCGGACAACGCCCGCCGGGCCCGCTGGATGGAGGTGGGCCGCCGCCGGCGCACCCTCACACTGCTGCGTGCCGCGGGCGGTGTCCTCCTCGTCACCGCCGGCGTCTCCGGCGTCTTCGTCCTCCAGGGCTCCGCCGCCCACCTCGGCTCCGTCCTCCAGGCGGCCCTCGCGGTCCTCGTCGGGATAACGCTCCTCGCCGGGCCGTATCTCGTCCGCATGACCCAGGACCTCTCCGAGGAGCGGCTGATGCGCATCCGTGCCCAGGAGCGCGCGGAGGTCGCGGCCCACGTCCACGACTCGGTGCTGCACACCCTGACCCTGATCCAGCGCAACGCGGAGAACGCGTCCGAGGTCCGCCGCCTCGCCCGCGCCCAGGAGCGCGACCTGCGCACCTGGCTGTACAAGCCCGAGGGCACCGGCAAGGACGAGGCCGACGAACCCACCCACCTCGCCGACGCCGTGCGGCGCAACGCGGCGGAGGTCGAGGACAAGCACGGCGTCCCCATCGAGGTGGTCGTCGTCGGCGACTGCCCGCTCGACGAGAGAACCGGCGCGCAGATGCAGGCCGCGCGCGAGGCGATGGTCAACGCCGCCAAGTACGGTGGCGAGGGCGGCGCCGTACAGGTCTACGCCGAAGTCGAGGGCAGGACGGTCTTCGTGTCCGTCCGGGACCGCGGCCCCGGCTTCGACCTCGACTCGATACCCACCGACCGGATGGGTGTCAGAGAATCGATCATCGGCCGCATGGAGCGCCATGGCGGCACGGCCCGGCTGCGCGCGGTGCCGGACGGCGGCACGGAGGTCGAGCTGGAGATGGAGAGGGCGGAGAAGACGTCATGAGTGACCCCACCGAGGCGAACACGGACCCCGCGGAGCAGACGCCGGCCGGCGGCGCGGGCGAGCGGCACGTGCGCGTGGTCCTCGTCGACGACCACCGCATGTTCCGTACGGGCGTCCAGGCCGAGATCGGCCGGACCGAGGAGACCGGTGTCGAGGTGGTCGGGGAGGCCGCGGACGTCGAGCAGGCGGTCACCGTCATCACCGCGACCCGGCCCGAGGTGGTACTCCTCGACGTCCATCTCCCGGGCGGCGGCGGGGTCGAAGTCCTGCGCCGGTGCGCCCCGTTGATGGCCGACGCCGAGCAGCCCGTGCGCTTCCTCGCCCTGTCCGTCTCGGACGCGGCCGAGGACGTGATCGGGGTGATCCGGGGCGGTGCGCGCGGCTATGTGACCAAGACGATCACGGGCACCGACCTCGTCAACTCCGTCTTCCGCGTCCAGGAGGGAGACGCCGTCTTCTCGCCGCGGCTGGCCGGCTTCGTACTGGACGCCTTCGCCTCCACCGACGCCCCGCCGGTCGACGAGGACCTCGACCGCCTCACCCAGCGCGAGCGCGAGGTGCTCAGGCTCATCGCGCGCGGCTACGCCTACAAGGAGATCGCCAAGCAGCTGTTCATCTCGGTGAAGACGGTCGAGTCCCATGTCTCGGCGGTGCTGCGCAAGCTGCAGCTGTCGAACCGTCATGAGCTGACCCGCTGGGCGACGGCACGCCGGCTGGTCTGACGCGCTGCCGCGCCCGCTCACACCACGCGCGTGGCACCCGCGAACGGCATCTCGTCGATGGGCGCCACCCGTACCGGTGCCGACGGGTTGGGGGCGTGGATCATCTCCCCGTTGCCGATGTACAGCCCGACGTGGCTGATGCCCGAGTAGAAGAACACCAGGTCGCCCGGGAGGAGTTCGGAGCGGGAGACGCGCCGGCCGGCGTCGATCTGGGCGTAGGTCGTGCGGGGCAGGGAGATGCCCGCGGAGCGGTAGGCGGCCTGGACGAGCCCTGAGCAGTCGAAGGCGTCCGGGCCGGTGGCGCCCCACACATAGGGGCTGCCGAGCTTGCTGTAGGCGTAGGAGACGGCCGCTGCGGCGCGGGAGTTGGGGGCGTCCGTGGTGGTCGCGCCGGGAGTCGTCAGCTCCTCGCGTGCGCCCTGCGTGGCCCGGGAGGCCCGGTCGCCGTCGCCTCCCGGCGCCGCCCGTTCCCCGGCCGGCAGCTGGGACATCAGGCGGCGGGCCGCGCCCAGTTTGCCGGTGATCGTCTTCTTGTGCCGCTTCAGCTCCGCCTGGCGCGACTTCAGCGCGGCCAGCTCGATGTGCGCGGCCCCGCGCAGCTGCTCGATCTCCCGCAGCTGCCGTCGTACGGTCGCCACGGACGTGGCCTGGCGGCTGCCCGCGCGTTCGACGAACTCGGCGCTGTCCAGGTACCGGTCGGGGTCGTCGGTCAGGGCGAGCTGCATCGCCGGGTCGAGACCGCCGCCACGGTACTGCGCCGCGGCGATCGAACCCAGCGCGTCCCGCGCCTCGTTGAGCTGTTCCGTCCTGCGGGCCGCCTCGTCCCGCAGGCTGTCCAGCCGGGTCTCGGCCGCGTCCGCCTTCTCCTTGGCGCCGTTGTACTTCTCGGTGGCCGCCTCCGCCTCCTGGTACAGCCGGTCCACCTTCGCCCTGACCTGCTCCGGGCTGAGCCGGGGGTCGGCGTGTCCGATCCCGTCGAAGCCTGTCGCGGTCGCGGCCCCCGCGAGGGTGATCGTCGCCACCGTACGGACCGTATGGCCGCCGGCCGAGCGCCTGCGGGGCTTGCGGTGTGCTGCCACGTGGACTGCACGTCCTTTCGTACGATCGCCCGCCCCGGGGCTCCGGGAAGTACGAACGCCGGGGAGAGCGGCCGTACGACCGCCCGGGGCGGTGTGCGCGTCCGGCGACGGCCTGCACAGGGGGAGCGGGCCGCCGCCGGACCTTCTCGGCGGTGGTGTCCGGCTGCCGCCCCTGGCCCGGGCGGCGGTGGGGAGCCGGTCACCTGGTGGAGGACGCTAAACCCGCCCGTGTCCGGGAGGTAACGCTTTGTACGGAAGAGCCGTCAGGCGACCGCCGGGTGACCGAAGGTGACCGCGCGGCCGGGGTGGCACCGTCGACTTCGCGCGGGGCGCTGACCGAAGTGCGGATTCCGGGACACGCGGCGGACACGGAGTGCTATGGGTCGCATATATGCAAGATCCGTGCGAGGGGCCGGTGCGGACGCCGTCACGGCCCCTGCATAGGCTCCGGCCTCATGGACCTACTCATCCATCTCTTCGTCGGCCTGCACATCATCGGCATCGCCGCGCTGCTCGGCGGCTTCCTCACCCAGATGAAGGCGATGGGCCGGGGCACCGCCCGGTTCGTGCCCGCGATGCTGCACGGCGCCGCGACGATGCTGGTCACCGGGATGATCCTGGTCGGCCTCAACCAGGCCGACGACCAGCACGTCAACAACATCAAGATCGGCATCAAGCTGGCTCTGCTGATCGTGATCCTCGGACTCGTCTATGTGAAGCGGGACGACGAGACGGTGGACAAGAGCCTGTTCGGGCTGGTCGGAGCGCTGACCACGGCCAATGTCTTCATCGCGGTGCTGTGGACCTGACGGCGGCCCGGGCGGAGTGCGCCGCCCCCACCGCGACGGCCAGCAAGGCGGCCACCGAGATCCACAGCAGTACTTCACCGGGCGTCCTCAGCCACCGAACGTCCACGGCGGTGGAGACCGAGAGGGCCGCGACCGCCGTCATCCCCATGGGGAACACGGTGGCCCAGCGGCGCACGTCGTAACGAAGGCGCGGCCGTACGCACTCGGCCGCCAGCAGGACGGCGTACCAGGCCAGGTCGAGCACCAGCAGGGCGACGGTCACCGCGCGCAGCACGCCGAGGTCGTCGTCGTTCCACAGGTACAGGCGCGCGCTGTCGGCTGCGACGAGCTTCGAGCCGGCCAGCGCGGAGATGGCGAGGGCGCCGCCCGCGATCCACTGGTCGCCCGCCCCCTGGAGCACCTGGCGCGGGTCGAAGTGGAACAGCGCGACGCAGTAGAGGACCAGGCCGAGCCAGAACAGCACGAGCGCCGTGTGGGCGAGCCAGGCCGCCGACTCCGCCGCCGCGAGCGTGGCGCCGAGGACCGCGAGGCCCTCGGTGGCCACACAGCACAGGAACACCCCGCCCGGCATCCGCCGCTTCCAGTGCCCCACGACGAGCACGGTCAGCGGCGGCCACAGCAGTGCGGACAGCGCCAGCAGCGCCTCGGCGAGGGTCTGCCGGCCCAGCGCAGAGAATCGGGTGCCGAGGACGGTGGTCGCCGCCACGGCCGTCAGAGCGCCCGGCGTCCCGGCGTCGGCGGCCCATCGCGCGCGCTGCCGCAGCAGCCGTACGGCGAACTCGGCGGCCAGCCCGAGCCAGGCCACGCACGTGATCACCAGGGCGACGCGGGACAGCGTCTCGTGACCGGTGAGATGGAGCCCGATCGAGATGATGCCGGTCGCCATCACGGCGGCCCCGGCCGCGGGCGGGCGCAGCGTCCACCAGACGCGCAGGGGGGAGTGCGGGGAGGTACCGGCCATGTGCCGATGCTAGGAAGCTCCCCGCACGGCGCGGGCGGGACGCGCACGCGCGCGTGGGGGAAATGCACGCGAGTGCGGGCCCCGGCCTCCGGGGCCCGCGGACTCAGGCGGGGCGCACCACGCTGTGGATCGCCGACTCGCCGTCGTAGTAGATCGACTCCTCGCGGACGTACGCGCCCGGCTTGGGGGCGTGGATCATCATGCCGTTGCCGATGTAGAGGCCGACGTGGCTGATGTCGTCGTAGAAGAAGACCAGGTCACCGGGCTGGGCGTCGGCCAGGGAGACCGTGGTGCCGGCGTTGACCTGGTCGTAGGTGACGCGCGGGAGGTCGACGCCGGCGGCCTTCCAGGCGGCCTGGGTGAGCCCTGAGCAGTCGTAGGAGTCGGGGCCGGTGGCGCCCCAGACGTACGGCTTGCCGATCTGCGCGCGGGCGAAGGCGAGGGCCTTGGCGGCCTTGGTGGCGTACGAGGAGTCGGTCGCCGTCGGCGTGCTCTCCTGCGGGGCGGCGGTCTCCTGCGCGGCCTTCTCGGCCGCCGCCTGCTGCTGCGCCAGCTCGGCCGCCTTGCGGGCCGCCTCCTCCTGCTTGCGCTTCTCGATCGCCGCGAGACGCGCCTTCTCCTGGGCCGTCAGCTCCGACAGCAGCTCGCGCGCGTCGGCGAGCTTCTTCTGGACGGTCGCCTTGGCGGTCTTCAGGCCGCTCTGCGTCTCGGTGAGCTCCTGAAGGCTCTGGGAGGCCTCCTGGCGCTTCTTCATCGTCGCCGACTGCTCGGAGACGAAGTCGTCGACCGCGCCCTTCTGACGGCTCGTCAAGCGGCCCATCAGCTGCGTCTGGTCGAAGTAGTCCTGCGGGGTGTCGGCGAGCAGGAAGGTCGCCGTCTCGGGCGCGGCGGCGCCGGTGCGGTACTGGGCTGCGGCGAAGGAACCGAGTTCCTCCCGGGCCTCGTTGAGCTTCTGGGTGCGCTGGGCCACGTCCTCGAGGAGCGTGTCGACCTGCTTGCGCTGCGTGGCCGTCTTCTCCTTGGCCGCGTTGTAGCTGTCGGTCGCGGACTCGGCCTGGCGGTAGAGGTCGTCGACCTTTTTCTCGACCTCTTCGAGACTCGGCCGGTCATCGGCCGGCGCGGCGTTCGCCGACTGGGACAGCAGGGCCACGGAGGTGAGGGCGGCCGTTGCGAGGGCCGGGGTCCGTATGCCTGCCACGCGCGTACCGACGGGACGCGACTTGCGGTGCGACGCCAAGGGAGGCGACTCCTTCCCGTGCTCCGCCTACCGGGTTAGCTGTCGGGTTCGGGCGTGCTGCTTCGGAAGGTTTGCCCTACGGCTCTCCCCGCGCGGGAGTCGGCCGATTCACCCCAGGTTCGGTGGGTCCCCGGCTCCGGGCGCGCGGCGCCGCGGACTCGGCGGAGGCCGTGCGGCCCGGCGAGGTTCGCCGGAGGGGGTCGTACGGCCTGCCGGAACGGTAGCCAACCGGTGTGGCCCCTGTGAAGGTTGATGTTCGATATGCCCGATACATTTTCGTGACCTTGGTCCCAGGCGGCGCCCGGCGTGGGCAATCCGGTCCGGTCTGGCATGACTTGAGCTTGTTTCCGGCAGCTGAGGCCGTCCGTCCGGTTTTCGGGGCTCGTTTTCAGCCGGTCCCGCGGAGACGGCCCGGACGGTGTCCGTCACCGGTGCAGTGACCAAGGTCTCGTACGGCCTGCGCACGTGCCTGCCGGGTGACGTCGCCGACGTCACCCCCTTGCGCGCGGCCGGGTCCACGGTGCCGGACCGCAAGATCACCGGCTGCCGATGCGGGCGGATGTTCTCAGGGCGGCGGCGGTCTGTCAGTGGGGCACCCTAGACTCGGAGAGCGATGAGCAGCCTCTTTGACGACAGCTTCCTGGCGGACCTCCAGGCCCCTCGCGGGCACGCGGAGGAACCCCCGCCGCCGCCCGAGGACGAGCACGGACCGGAGCAGGTTCCGGACGACCTGTTCGGCGGGAAGTTCGACGTGCCCCCGGACCGGGACGCCTACTACCGCGACGGCGCCCCGCGCCCCGCGGTGGACCCGGCCGCGCTCCTGGAGGGGCTGAACGAGAACCAGCGCGCGGCCGTCGTGCACTCCGGCACCCCGCTGCTCATCGTGGCCGGCGCCGGCTCCGGCAAGACCCGGGTGCTCACCCACCGCATCGCCCACCTCCTCGGCGAGCGCCACGTCCACCCGGGCCAGATCCTCGCGATCACCTTCACCAACAAGGCCGCGGGCGAGATGAAGGAGCGCGTCGAGCAGCTCGTCGGCCCGCGCGCGAACGCGATGTGGGTCATGACCTTCCACAGCGCCTGCGTGCGGATCCTGCGCCGGGAGTCGAAGAAGCTCGGGTTCACCTCGTCCTTCTCGATCTACGACGCCGCCGACTCCAAGCGGCTCATGGCGCTGGTCTGCCGCGACCTGGACCTCGACCCCAAGAAGTTCCCGCCGAAGTCCTTCAGCGCCAAGATCAGCAACCTGAAGAACGAGCTGATCGACGAGGAGGACTTCGCCGCCCAGGCCGCCGACGGCTTCGAGAAGACCCTCGCCCAGGCCTACGCCATGTACCAGTCACGTCTGCGCGAGGCGAACGCCCTCGACTTCGACGACCTGATCATGACGACGGTCAATCTGCTCCGGGCGTTCCCCGATGTCTCCGAGCACTACCGCCGCCGCTTCCGGCATGTCCTCGTCGACGAGTACCAGGACACCAACCATGCGCAGTACGCGCTGGTCAGGGAGCTGGTAGGGACCTCCGAGCACCCCGTCGACGTGCCGCCGAGCGAGCACGACCTGCCGCCCGCCGAGCTCTGTGTCGTCGGTGACGCCGACCAGTCGATCTACGCCTTCCGCGGCGCGACCATCCGCAACATCCTCCAGTTCGAGGAGGACTACCCCGACGCGACGACGATCCTCCTGGAGCAGAACTACCGCTCCACCCAGACGATCCTCACCGCCGCCAACGCCGTCATCGAGCGCAACGAGTCCCGCCGCCCCAAGAACCTGTGGACCAACGCGGGCGCGGGCGCGCGCATCACCGGCTACGTCGCCGACACCGAGCACGACGAGGCGCAGTTCGTCGCCGACGAGATAGACCGCCTCACCGACGCGGGCGAGGCGAAGGCCGGCGACGTCGCCGTCTTCTACCGCACCAACGCGCAGTCCCGTGTCTTCGAAGAAGTCTTCATCCGCGTCGGCCTGCCCTACAAGGTCGTCGGCGGCGTCCGCTTCTACGAGCGCAAGGAGGTCCGGGACGTCCTGGCCTACCTGCGCGTCCTCGCCAACCCTGAGGACTCCGTGCCGCTGCGCCGGATCCTCAACGTCCCCAAGCGGGGCATCGGCGACCGCGCCGAGGCGATGATCGACGCCCTCTCCCAGCGTGAGAAGATCAGCTTCCCCCAGGCGCTCAGGCGCGTCGACGAGGCGTACGGCATGGCCGCGCGCTCGACCAACGCCGTGAAGCGGTTCAACGTCCTGATGGAGGAGCTCCGTACGATCGTCGAGTCCGGGGCGGGCCCGGCGACCGTGCTGGAAGCGGTCCTCGAACGGACCGGCTACCTCGCCGAGTTGCAGGCGTCCACCGATCCGCAGGACGAGACCCGCATCGAGAACCTCCAGGAACTCGCCGCCGTGGCCCTGGAGTTCGAGCAGGAGTCCGGCGAGGAGGAGGCGGCCGGCTCGCTCTCCGACTTCCTGGAGCGGGTCGCGCTCGTCGCCGACTCCGACCAGATCCCCGACGAGGACGAGGACGGCTCGGGCGTCATCACCCTGATGACCCTGCACACCGCCAAGGGCCTGGAGTTCCCCGTCGTCTTCCTCACCGGCATGGAGGACGGCGTCTTCCCGCACATGCGCGCCCTCGGCCAGACCAAGGAACTGGAGGAGGAACGGCGCCTGGCCTACGTCGGCATCACGCGCGCGCGTGAGCGGCTGTACCTGACCCGGTCCTCGCTGCGCAGCGCGTGGGGGCAGCCGTCGTACAACCCGCCCTCCCGCTTCCTGGAGGAGATCCCGGCGCAGCACGTCGACTGGAAGCGCACGGGCGCTTCCGCCGCACCGGCGGGACCGGTCTCGGCGGTCGCCGCCTCGCTGTCCTCGTCCCGTTCCCGTTCCTCGGCGTCGGGCGCGTCCGGTTTCGCGACGCGCAGGACCGCGGAGAAGCCGGTGGTGTCCCTGGCCGTCGGCGACCGTGTCACCCACGACCAGTTCGGTCTCGGCACGGTGGTCGGGGTGAAGGGCACGGGCGCGAACGCCGAGGCGACGATCGACTTCGGCGAGGCGAAGCCGAAGCGGCTGCTGCTGCGGTACGCGCCGGTGGAGAAGCTGTAGTTCCTGGCGGAGGGCCGGGCCCGAGGGGTTACGTCGGGTCCAGCCCGTGGCTGCGCAGCCACGGCAGCGGGTCTATGGCCGAACCGCCCGCCGGGTGCACCTCGAAGTGCAGGTGGGGGCCCGTCGAGTTGCCGGAGTTGCCCGAGTAGGCGATCGGGTCGCCGGCCTTGACCGTCGTACCGGAGGCGACGCGGTAGCTGGAGAGATGGCAGTACCAGGTCTCCGTGCCGTCCTTCGCCGTCACGACCATCATGTTCCCGTACGCGCTGTTCCACTGCGTCCGCACGGTGCCGTCGGTCGCGGCCATCACCGTCGTGCCGTACGAGACCGGGAAGTCGATGCCGGTGTGGACGGACATCCAGTTGACGCCGGACTGGCCGAAGTAGGCGCTGAGCCCGCGCTGTGCGACCGGAAGCGCGAACTTCGGGCGCAGCCGCTCCTTGCGGGCCGCCTCCTCCGCCGCCTTCCGCTGCTCGGCCACCTGCTGGGCCTTGAGGTCGATGCGCTCCTGCGTACGGCTGGCCCGGTCGGCGAAGTCGTCGGCACCGGCCGCGAGGCTTTCGAGCTGGGTGTCCAGCTTGTTGTTCGCGACGGCCGGCCTGACGGCGCTCGTGTCCGCGAGGGTCGTCGTGGTGTCCTTGTCGTCGCCGGTCAGCGTGCCGACCGAGGCGGCGGCGATCCCGGCGACACCCATGACACACGCCGAGGGGACGGCGATCGTCAGCAGCGCGGAGCGCTTGGCGGGCATACGGCGGCGGGAGCGGTTGGCGTTGCGCGCGGCGACACGGGAGCCGGGGGCGGTCGCCGAGGCCCGGGGCGCCTCTTCCTGGTCGTCCAGGAGCGGGGCGTCGGCGTCGTGGACGGCGGGCATCTCCCCGGTGGCCGTGGCGCCGGTGTCCGTGTCGGCGCCCGGCTCGCCGTCGTGCGAGGTGTGCTCGGCGTAGGAGTCGCCGTAAGGATTCGCCTCGCCGTACGCGTGACTCTCGTCGTACGCCTGGCCGTCGTCGTACGGGTGGCCCTCGTCGTGAGGGCGGGTCTCGTCGTACCCGGCCTGCTCGAAGGCGGCCGTCTGCTGGGGGTCGGCCGGCGTGCCGTCGGAGTTCCACTGCGTGGCGTCGTACGCCCCGGTGTCGAAGGTCTGTGTGCCCCATTCCCACTGCTGGGTCGGGTCGGCCGGGGCGGCGGACTGGTCCGGCTGGTGCCAGGAACTCGCGTCCCACTGTCCGCTGTGGTCGACGCCGCCGGACTGCGGCGGGATCGCGGCGAGCTGCTGGTGGTCGGCGCCCCACTGGGTGGCGTCGTACGCGCCGGTGTCGTAGGCGGCGTGGTGCTGGGCCGCGTACATGTCGTAGTTCAGGGTCTGGTGGCCGCCCGTGGTCCACGTCGAGGCGTCGTACGAACCGGTCGCGTCATCCGGCATGTTGCCGAAGAGCGGGTCGGTCTCGAAGGTGCCGGTGGCGTGCGCGCCGCTTGCGTCGAAACCGGGGGTGTCGTAGCCGCCGTACGTGGTGAAGTCGCCGTACTGGGCCTCCTGGGTGCCGTACGACGCGTAGTGCGACGAGTCGGCTTCGGAGGCCGGAGCCGGGGTGGTCATGGTCCCCGACGGGTGACGGTCGTTCACCAACTTCTCTTTCGCCTCGACAACAGGGGCTGCCAGAGCAGTGCGGCGACTGTACCCGGCGGTACGCGGGCGCGACAATCTTCAACTGGTTTTGGGCGCGCAGGAAACGGGCATTCGGCTCTGTTTCGGGGGACTGCGGGCGCGACCTTGGCCCTGAGTTCGAAGAATGTTCGATTCCGGTCCGCGCTCCCGGGGCCCTCCGCGAGCTGTCGGCGGGTCCTCCGTGAGCCGTCGGCGGCCTGTGGGGCGAGCGGGCGGCCGCCTGAGTCCGGCCGTGCCGGTGGCTGATACGACCGTTACGCCACGGTCAGTCCGCCCGCGCGGTCGGCCGTCTCCTCCCCGGGCAGCGCGGTGTCGAGCACCTGCCGTATGCCGGTCGCGACGGCGGGATGCACCGGCAGGGCGAGATGCCCGACCCCGCTCACCCGGACGTTCTCCGCCAGCAGGTCCTCATGGTCGATGCAGGCGGCCTCCAGCGGGTCCATCAGGTGGTCGAGGTCGCTCCAGAAGCTGACGAAGTGCGTACGGCAGCCCGGCGCCGGCCGAGTGAGCTCCTCGAGCAACTCCGAGCCGGGGCGCATCTGGCGCACGATCGGGTGTGCGTTCGCCAGCGGCACCACCCGGGTGCCGGAGTGCGGGGTGCCGAGCGTCACCAGCGTGCGGACCCGGGCGTCGCCACCCAGGCGCTGCACGTAGTACCGCGCGATCAGGCCGCCCAGGCTGTGCCCGACCACGTCCACCCGCTCACTGCCCGTGCGCTCGCAGATTCCCTCTATGTGCCGGCCGAGCAGCTCCGCCGCGGCACGGATGTCGCAGGTCAGCGGGGAGTAGTTGAGCGACTCGATCTGCTCCCTGCCGTGCTGGGCGAGACTGCGGCGCAGGAGGACGAAGACCGAGCGGTTGTCGATGAAGCCGTGCAGCAGGACCACCGGGGGCTTGGCCTCCGCTGGCAGCTGGGCGCCACCTTCCTCGGGCGTGGGGAGCGAGGGCAGGGGGGAGCGGCGCTCCTGGGTGATGCCGGACGGGTACAGGAGGAGATGTCCCGCGAGGATCGCGATCTCCAGCGCGGTCGCCTTCAGGAGGGCCAGGGAGAGTCCCGCCAGCCTGCCGGGAACCAGACGCTGGCAGAGCGGGAGAAGGGGCAGCGCCACCTTGGTGACCTTCATGGCCGACCTCCTGTCGGCACACGGGAGGACTGCTCCGTCCCCCGTGTGCGCTCATGGGGAGTCGCGGCGAAGGCCGACGCCGACGAGGCGCGAGAGGGGCGCGGGGCGTGGGTACGGCGGTCGGCGCTGGGTTCCGGTACCGCCGGGTCGGCCGACGGAACGGATGGAACCGGTGGTGCGGGCGACGCCGACGGTGCCGGTACTCGATCCGGTCGTATCGGTGGTGCCGATGGTGCTCGCGGTGCTGGTGGTGCGCCGGTGACGTGACGAGGCGCCCTGTCGGTGTGGCGACGAGGCTCCCCGCTGTCGTGCCTTACCTGTCCTACGTGCCCTTCGTGCCGTCGCCGGCGCGCCGCGCCACCCGTGCGCGCGGACTGCGGCGCAGTGGTGCGGCGACCTCGTTGCGGCTCCCGAACGTGTCCCACCATGTAATTTCCCCCTCGGAGCCTGCCGCGAAACTGCATGGTGCGAGATGGTGGCGATAACGTTCGTTCACATGCCCGGTCTGTGCGGTACTAGTCGTTCAGCGGGAATGCACGCAGTCGCTTCATGGAGGCAGTGATGGGTGTGACAGCCGGTCCGATCCGCGTGGTGGTGGCCAAGCCGGGACTCGACGGTCACGACCGCGGCGCCAAGGTGATCGCGAGGGCGCTGCGTGACGCGGGCATGGAGGTCATCTACACCGGGCTCCACCAGACTCCCGAGCAGATCGTCGACACGGCGATCCAGGAGGACGCCGACGCGATCGGTCTCTCCATCCTCTCCGGCGCTCACAACACGCTCTTCGCCGCGGTGATCGACCTGCTCAGGGAGCGGGACGCCGAGGACATCCTGGTGTTCGGCGGCGGGATCATCCCCGAGGCGGACATCCCCCCGCTGAAGGAGAAGGGGGTCGCGGAGATCTTCACGCCGGGGGCGACGACCCAGTCGATCGTGGACTGGGTCCGGGAGAACGTGCGGCAGCCGGCGGGGGCGTAGGGGGCGTAGGCGGCGCTTGTCGGGCACGGGATCTCGGCTGGCGGATCCCAGGTGGCGGGACCCCGGGTGGTGTGATCCGCGGCCGCGGGTTCCGGGCGGTGGGATCCCGGACGGCGGGTCCTTGGTCCCAGGTGCGGGCCGGTCGGGGGTGGCCGGGAGCGGTGCCGGCGGTCG
>NZ_RSAJ01000216.1 GCF_003933965.1 Streptomyces sp. RP5T | reverse complement strand
CGACAGTCCCCTCTCGTACCACCGAAGACGCTGGTCAGAGCACCTCCACCTGCGCCACCTTCGTCGCATGACACCGACGCCCCCCACCGGCACCGCCACCCGTCCCGCCGACACGCTCTTCGAGCTGCGCTTCACCTCCACCCCGCGCGGCGCCCGGCTGGCCCGCCGCCTCACCTCGTACTGCCTCGACCGCTGGGGCCACCCGTACGGCTCGGAGGTCAACGACGGCGCGAGTCTCGTCGTGGCCGAACTCGCCGCGAACGCCGTCACCCACGGCCGGGTGCCCGGCCGGGACGCGCTGCTGCGGCTGGTGCGGGAGGACGGGCTGCTGCGAATCGAGGTCAGCGACACGCGGGGCGAGCGCGCTCCGGTCGTCAGGGTGGCCGGGGACGACGAGGATGCCGGCCGCGGTCTGCTGATCGTCGGCGCGATCGCCGAGACGTGGGGTGTGACGGCTCGCGCAGACGCGCCAGGGAAGACCGTGTGGGCGGAGCTGCGCGCGGGCGGTCCGGGGGTCTCGGCCTGACGCCCGCTCGTGCCCGCTGTTCCCCGGCCGTCCCACCGTTCCCCACGGCCCTGGCAGGATAGACGGACGTGGTGTGCGCGGGCGCGGGCGGAGTCCCGGTGCCCGCCGGGAGCCCGGCCGCGGCAGCCGGGCGTGAGAGGGCTGTGGGGAGCGGAAACGGCTGATGGCGCGAGGCAGCGGGGTCGTACTGAGGGATGTCCTCGACATCAAGGAGGATCTCCACGCCGGGGACTTCAAGATCGCCCTCTCCGAGGGGTTCACGGACGCGCGCGCCGGGTCGATCGACGACTACGTCGTCACGGAGCAGCTCCAAGGAGAGTTCCGCAAGGCCCTGAAGCTCGTCGGCAGCTCCCTGCGCAAGAACTCCTCGCAGGCCGCGTATCTGCACGGCTCGTTCGGCGCAGGTAAGAGCCACTTCCTGACCGTGCTGCACGCCGTGCTCAACGGGGACCCGGCCGTCGAGAACAAAACGCGGCTGCGCGAGGTGATCGCCGAGAACGCCGACTGGCTGCCCGGCAGGAACTTCCTGATGGTGCCGTACCACCTGGTGGGCGCCGCCAGCCTGGAGTCGGCGCTGCTCGGCGGCTATGTGCGCACGGTGCGCCGCGAGCGGCCCGAAGCGTCCACACCGCTGGTGTTCCGGGCCGACTCGCTGCTCGCGGACGCGCGGGAGCTGCGCGAGAAGATCGGCGACGAGGCGTTCATCAGTCTGCTCCCCGCGCCCGTCGCCGCACCGCAGACCGCCGTGGAGGACGACTCGGACGACGACGAGGACGAGGACGACGAGGAGCTGAAGCCGATCGGTGCGGTCCCCGCCGTCGGCTGGACCACCGAGGCACTCGACGCCGCGTTCCGCGCGCCCGCCGGCGACCCGCAGCGCGACCGGCTGCTGACGGCCCTGTTCAACGGGCCGAACAAGCACTACGCGGAGACGGTCAGCGGGGATGCGGGCGCGTACATCTCGCTGGACGACGGGCTCAGCGAGATCAGCAAGCACGCCCGGATGCTCAACTACGACGGTGTGGTGCTCTTCCTGGACGAGCTGGTGCTGTGGCTCCAGGCCCGGATGTCCGACCGGACCTTCATCAACGACGAGGTCCAGAAGCTCGTCAAACTGATCGAGTCCAGCAACCCCGACCGGCCGGTGCCGATCATCTCGTTCATCTCCCGCCAGCGCGACCTGTCGCAGCTCATGGGCTCCGACATCCTCGGCTCGGACGTGGAGAACCTCCAGGCCGCCCTGGAGTACCTGAAGGAACGCGTCACCGTCATCGACCTGGAGGACCGCAACCTCCCGGAGATCATCAAGGAGCGGGTCCTCAAGCCGCTTCCGGGGCAGGAGCGGGTGCTGGACACCGCGTTCGTCGGGATCGACAGGGCGGGGCAGACGGTCAAGGACGTCCTTCTCGACGGTGAGGGCGCCACCGGCGCCGGCTGGGAGGACTTCCGGGCCGTCTACCCGCTGTCTCCCGCTCTGCTGAACGTGCTCGTGGCCCTGTCCGGCGCGCTCCAGCGGGAACGCACCGGTCTGAAGCTGGTCCAGCAGCTCCTGGAGCGCAACGCCGACGCCGAGATCGGCCGGCTGATCCCGCTCGGCGACCTGTGGGACGTCCTCGTCGACACCACCAGTACCGCGTTCACCGCCAAGCTCCAGCAGGAGTCGGAGACCGCCCGCCGCTTCCACGCCAAGGCGCGCCGCTTCCTGCTGCGCCGGTACGGGCACGCCGAGCACCCCGACTTCGTCGCCGACGAGCGCTTCGTCAAGACGCTGCTGCTCGGCGCCCTCGCGCCCGACGTGCCCGCGCTGCGCCGCCTGACCGCCGGCCGGCTCGCCGCGCTCAACCACGGCACCCTGCGCTCGCGGGCCGTGCCCGTGCAGGACAAGGTCGTCGAGCGGATGCGGGCCCTGCAGGGCGAGTTCCCGAGCGAGCTGCGCTCCGAGGGCAAGGACGACCCGGTCTACTCCCTGCACCTGTCCGACCTGGACATCGAGCCGATCCTGGACGCCGTCGTCGGCGAGGACAAGGGCGGGGTGCGGCGCACCTGGCTGCGCGAGCGGCTGTGGGAGGAGCTGGGGCTCACCGGCCGGCAGGGGCAGCTCTTCGACGAGAAGAAAATCGTGTGGCGCGGCTCCGAGCGCACCGTGGAGTTCGTGTTCGGACTGGTCCGCGACCCGCGCAGCATCACGGACGAAGCCTTCGAGCCGGCCACCGCGGGCAACCTGCGGATCATCCTCGACTGCCCCTACGACGAGGAGACGGGGTACTCCCCCGACAACGCCCACCGGCGCGTCACCGAACTGGGCAGGTCGCACCCGGGCGCCCCCGTGCTGGTCTGGCTGTGCGACCACTTCTCCGAGCAGCGCAAGGCCCAGCTGGGCCAGCTCATGCGGATCAACTTCCTGCTGGAACGCGACCGTCTGTCCGACTACACCCGCAACTTCCCGCCGGACGACCGCGCCAAGGCCCGCCGCCAGCTGGAGCACGCCCGCGAGAACCTCACCCGCACCCTCGTCGACTCGCTGCGCGAGGTGTACGGGCTCGCCGAGGCCAAGGAGGGCACGCGGGGCGCGGAGGTGCCCGACGGGCGGCACGTGCTGTCCCTGCAGCCCGAGTTCCCGCGGCCGCAGGCCGAGGGCAGCAAGCCGTTCGACCAGACGGTGGCACAGCTCGCCGACGGGATGTTCTCCGCCCTCTACGACAAGCACCCCGACTTCGGGCCGGGCACGGGCTCCGCGCCCCGCGCCGTCACCCCGGCCGAACTCACCACCGCCTTGAAGTGGCTCACCCGGGCCATGGACGAGGGCGGGCGGGCCGAGGTCGACCCGAAGGAGCTGCGGACCGTCAAGCGCGTCGTCGAGCCCCTGCAACTGGGCACCGTCCACGACGGCCCGCTCGTCGTTCGCGGCGACCAGCTGCGCACGCAGATCAACCGGGCCGCCGCGGCGCACAGGGAGCGCGGCGAACTCGACTCGCTCGACGAACTCGCGGTCGAGGACATCCGCAACTGGATCAGGGACGACCTCGGCCTGCGCGGCCTCGACCGGCACGTCTCCAGCCTGCTCATCGCCGCCTACGCCCTGTTCGACGACCGCTCCTGGGTGCTGTACTCCGGCACCGAGACCACGCCTCCCCCGCTGTCCGAGATCAGCCTGGGCTGGAAGCTGCGCGCCCAGCAGCTGCCCGGACCGGACGAGTACACCACCGCCCGCGACCGCGCCGCCCTGCTGTTCGGCGTCACCGCCAAGCCCGGCCTGTTCGCGCGCAATGTCAACCGGCTCGCCGCCGACGTCCTGGCCAAGGGCACCGCGTACGAGAAGAACGTCGGCGACGTACGCACTGTCCTCAGGCGGCACGCCACACTGCTCGGACTCGACGGTGACGGCACCGCCGAACGCACCCGGGTCCTGCGCGAGGCCGCCGCGCTCCTCGCGCGTCTCGTGCGCCACGCCGAGGACGCGACCGGCCTGGTCCGCGAGCTGGCCTCCGCCACCTATGAGACGCCCGGACGGGACCTCTCCCACGCCATGGCCAGTGCCGCCGACCTACTCGCGGCACTGGACGGCACCAACTGGCGGCTGCTGTCCAGCGTGCACGGGCTCACCGGCCGCGACGACAGCATCGGCGACCGCGCGCAACGGCTCATGGACCGCATCCGTGAGGCCGCCCGCGCCCCGGAGCGCGAGCGGTCCCTGATCCCCGCGCTCGGCGAATTCCGCGACACGGGACACGCCCTGCTGGACGCCGCCCTGCAACTGGAGCGTCCGGCCCCTGTCGACACCTCCGCCGGGCCCGCCCCGGTGACCGACGCCGGGCGGATCCCGCTGTCCGAGCACGGCGCCCCGCCCGTCCCCTCCGAGCCCGCCGGGCCGGTGCGGGGCAGGCAGGAGCCGCTGTCCTGGGAGCCGGAGGGGTCCGGGACCGGTGCCGACGCAGTAGCCCCGGTGCGGGCCGCCCGCCGGGTAATCGCCCCCGGTCCCGCGGCGCTCCACGCCGACCTCACCGCCGTACGCGAGGAGATCGAGGCGTTCCGCGCCCTGCACCCGGACACGCCGGTGGAGATCGTCTGGCGTGCCGAGCCCGACGGCTCCGAGCCGCACAGTGCCGCCACGGACGGCTCCGGGCCGGGCGGTGAGCACCGGTGACGGTCGCCCGGCCCGTCGCCGGTCGGCGGGCCATCGAGGTACTGCTCAGGACAGAACTGAAGGACGCCCCCGACGGCCGGCTCGTCCTGGTCGACGCGGTGTGGGATTCCGAAGAACCGCACACCGAGTTCACCGTCGCGGTCGACGGCGGGCTGCGCCGCGTCGTCGTCACCGACCAGCACTCCCCGCTCGGCGTCACCGAGGCGTGGCACCGCCATCTCGCGGGCGGTACGGACGACGACAGCGTGCTCGTCGTCACCGGCACCGTCCCGGCCGACCAGCTCGGCCTCGACCTGCGCGCCCACGCGGTGCGGCGGCATCCGCTGCCCGTCGACCGCGCCGAGATCGTCGCCCAGCTCTTCGGGGCCGCCGACCTGGACCCGCACATGCTGGGCGAGCACTGGCTGCTCGACGCGCTGCTCCAGGCCGAGCCCCTGGACGGCTGGCCCCGCGTCGGCAGCGTCCTCACCCGCGACCGGGCCGTACGCGCCCTGCTCGGTGCCCGCCTCGGGCTCGGCGACCCCGCGTCCGACACCCTCGACCTGGACGCCGACGCACTGTTCGCCTGGACCCGCACCCCGGCCGGGCCGTCTCTGTACGCCGCCCTGTCCAAGGAGGAGCAGCACGGCCTGGAGACCTGGCTGGCCCGGACCGTCGGTCCCGCCGCCCCCACCCTGCTCGCCCTGGCCGCCGAGGGCCGGGGCAGTGACGCGCTGCCGCTGGGGGTGCTCGCCTCGGCCGCCCTCGGCTCACGGTCCGCGGACGCCGCGGGCTTCGTCCTGGGCACCCTCTTCGGCCCCGCCCTCGCCTCCTTCGACACGCTGCGGCCCTTCGCCGACGCCGCCACGGGCGTCCTCACCCGCTGGATCGCGCAGGCCGAGGGCCCCACCGCGCCGGCCGGCCCCGCCCGCTCCCGGGTGCTCGCCGTCCTCGAACGCGCCGACCGGCTCGCCGCCGACGCGCGCCTGACGGAGCTGGTCCGCGGCGACCGGCTGCTCCCGTCGGGCTACCTGGGGCGGCTGCGGGCCCTGGCCGCCTGCCTCGGTGCCCGCGGCGAGGGCGCAACCGCGCTCGCCGAGTCCGCCCTCCGCGACCTTGAAGCACATCAGCTCGCCGCGCTGTTCGCGGAATCCACCGAGACCGCCCGTACCGCCGTCCGCCTGATGCGCTGGCTCGCCACCGACCCCGCGCCCCCGGCGACCGTCGGGCAGGCCGTGCAGGAGCACCTCGCCTCCTCGGGCTGGGCCGACCTGGCCATCGGCGTCCTCGCGGAGGGAGACGCGTCCCGTGACCCGGCCGTCGGCGAGGCGTACCGGCGGCTGATAGGAGCGGCACGCGAGCGCCGTACCGCACTCGACGCCCACGTCGCAGGGCTCCTCGCCTCCTGGGCGGAAACCGCCTGCCAGCAGGCGAACGGCGGTGCGCTCCTCATCGAGGACGTCCTCGCCCGGACCGCGGCACCGCTCGCCCAGGGCGGCGGCCGTCCGCTGGTCCTCGTCCTCGACGGGATGAGCGCGGACGTCGCCGTGCGGGTCGCGGGAGAGCTGAGCGGAAGGGCGTGGACCGAGATCGTGCCCGCCACCCCCGGCAGGCGACCGCTGCGGCAGGCAGCGGTGTCCATGCTGCCGTCGATCACCCGCGTCAGCCGGGCGTCCCTGCTGAGCGGCCGACCCTGCGAGGGCGGCCAGGCCGCCGAGCGCACCGGTTTCACCACCTTCTGGCGCAAGCGGCACCGGGGCGCGCACCTCTTCCACAAGGGAGCGTACGAGGGCCCGCTCGGTCACCGCCTCGACGCCCAAGTCCTCGATGCCCTCGCCTCGGACGACATCGTCGCCGTCGTCGTCAACACCATCGACGACGCCCTGGCCGACGGCCGGGAGGGAACCAGCGGCCGCTGGGGTGTGTCCGACATCGGGAAACTCCCCGACCTGCTCAACGCCGCCCGCGACTACGGCCGTCCGGTCGTGCTCGTCTCCGACCACGGCCACATCATCGACCGCACCGAGCGCGGTCACCAGCCCGCCGAGGTCACCGGGGTACGCGGGGCACGCTGGCGCACCGGGGACCCCGGTGACGGTGAAGTCGCCCTCGCCGGTCGCCGGGTGCTGACCGACGGCCGCCGTATCACCGCCGCCTGGCGTGACGACCTGCGCTACACCGCGCGGCAGGCCGGCTACCACGGCGGTGCCTCGCTCGCCGAGGTCACCGTTCCCGTGATCACCCTGGTGCCGCCCGGAGGAGCCGTGCCGTCGGGCTGGGTGCTGCTGCCTCCCGAGAACGCCGAACCGACGTGGTGGAAGCAGTCCGGCACGGGAGTCGTACCGGAAGCGGAGGCCGCGGCGGGCTCCGAGGCGGTGGCAGGGACGGTCGGAGCCAGGACCCCGGCAAGGGGCGTGGCGCGGACCGGATCCGGGGCCGCCGCCTCCGGGGCCGCCGCGTCCGGGGACTCCGTATCCGGGGTCGCCTCCGGTCACGCGGCGGAACCGCCGACGGACACCGGCGACGGACGGGAGGCCGCGCGGCCGGCACGGCGCGCCGCCGCGTCCGGCGAGCTCAGCCTCGGCCAACGGACCACGCGTAGCGCCCCGTACCGGGCGCAGCGCGAGTTCGTCCGCGCCGCGCCCCCCGACAAGGCCGTGGAGGCGGCACTCGACGCCCTGGACGCGGCGGGCGGGAAGCTGTCGCCGGGGGCCGTCGCCGCAGCTGCCCAGGCCGCCACCGGCAGGTCGCAGCGCAACCCGGCGCGCTTCGCCACGATGCTGGAGCGGCTACTCAACATCGACGGGTATCCCGTGCTGCGACTGGTCGAGTCCGGCCGCACCGTGCAGCTCGACCGCGCCCTGCTCGGCCAGCAGTTCCCGTCCCCGGAAGGCACCGCATGACCCGCCCCGCCCTCGACATCAGCGCCGCGCGCCGCCGTGACGTCGTCGACGCGCTGCGCCGCGGCACCGTCCCCCGGGCAGGGCTCGGCTTGTTCGCCGTCGGCCTGGAGCGCTTCGAGGGCGCGCTCGACGACGACCTGGCCACCCTCGCCCGGGGCGGGGCCGCCTTCCACGCCCTGCGCGGCGAGTACGGCTCCGGCAAGACGTTCTTCGCGCGGTGGCTCGCCGAGCGGGCCAAGCGGCGCGGGCTCGCCGTCAGTGAGGTCCAGATCTCCGAGACCGAGACTCCGCTGCACCGGCTGGAGACCGTCTACCGCAGACTCACCGAACGGCTCACCACCGCCACCCACCAGCCGTCCGCCCTGCGCGCCGTCGTCGACTCCTGGTTCTACGCCCTGGAGGAGGAGGCGCTCGCCGGAGGCGATGTGGCGGACGACGACGAGGAGGCGCTGGCGGCCGCCGTCGACGTGCTCCTGGAACAGCGGCTGGCCGCCGTCGCCCGCACCACCCCCGCCTTCTCTGCGGCGCTGCGCGGCTACCGGCGTGCCGTGGCGGCCGGTGACGGCGCCCTCGCCGAAGGGCTGATCGCCTGGCTCGGCGGCCAGAAGTCGGTGGCCGCCGCCGCCAAGCGCTCCGCGGGGATCCGCGGCGACCTCGACCACTTCGCCGCCCTCGGTTTCCTGCAGGGCCTGCTCACCGTGCTGCGGGACTGCGGACACCCCGGACTGCTGCTGGTCCTGGACGAGGTGGAGACCCTGCAGCGGGTGCGCGGTGATGTCCGGGAGAAGTCCCTCAACGCCCTGCGCCAGCTCCTGGACGAGATCGACACCGGGCGCTTTCCCGGCCTGTTCCTCGTCATCACCGGCACGCCCGCCTTCTACGACGGGCAGCAGGGTGTCCAGCGCCTGGCGCCCCTCGCCCAGCGCCTGGCAACCGACTTCACCACCGACCCGCGCTTCGACTCCCCGCGGGCGGTGCAGCTGCGGCTGCCGGGCTTCGACCTCACCTCGCTCGGCGAACTGGGACGCAAGGTGCGCGACATCTACGCGACCGACGCACGCCACCCCGAGCGAGTGGCCTCCCATGCGGACGACACCTACCTGGAGGAACTGGCCCGTGCTGTCACGGGCGCGCTCGGCGGCAAGGTCGGTATCGCTCCCCGCCTGTATCTGCGCAAACTGGTCGCCGACGTCCTGGACCGCCTCGACGAGTTCGAGGACTTCGACCCGCGCCGGCACTACTCCCTCACCCTGTACACGGCCGAACTCAGCGGTACCGAGCGCAATGCGGCAAGCGGTACGGCGACCTCACCGGCGAGCAGTGCGGCGGACATTCCCCTGGACCTGCCATGAGCGACCGGACGTCCGGCCGAAGCGGCGAGTGGCACGCGCCCGACGCCTTCGACCTGCTCGACCCCGTCCTCGGACACCACATCGTCAACACCCTCGGCTGGCCCACCCTGCGCCCCCTACAGACCGAGGCCGCCGCTCCCCTCCTCGCCGGCGAGGACGCCGTACTCCTGGCTCCCACGGCGGGCGGCAAGACCGAAGCGGCCGTCTTCCCGCTGCTGACGCGGATGAACCGGCGCGGCTGGAAGGGCACCAGCGTGGTGTACGTGTGCCCGCTCAAGGCCCTCCTCAACAACCTGCATCCGCGCCTGGAGACGTACGCGGGCTGGCTGGGCCGCACCACGGGGCTGTGGCACGGAGACGTCACCACCTCGCGCCGCCGCCGACTGCTCGTCGAACGCCCCGACATCCTGCTGACCACACCCGAATCCCTGGAGTCGATGCTGGTCAGCACCCATGTGGACCATCGCTCCTTCTTCAGCGGCCTGCACTCGGTCGTCATCGATGAGGTCCACGCCTTCGCCGGGGACGACCGCGGGTGGCACCTGCTGGCCGTCCTCGAGCGCCTGGCGCACGTCGCGGGCCGTCCCCTTCAGCGCGTCGGCCTGTCCGCGACCGTTGGGAACCCCGCGGAGCTGCTGGACTGGCTGCAGGGCTCCGGGCGCGGTCGTGGTCCCGGCAGCGTCATCGCCCCCGCCACACAGCCACTGCCTCCCCCGGCGGGAACCACACAGCCAGCCGGGGAGGTCGAACTCGACTACGTCGGCTCCGTCGCCAACGCCGCGATTGTCATCGCCGCTCTCCACCGCGGCGAGAAGCGTCTGGTCTTCTGCGAGAGCCGACGCACCGTCGAGGAGCTGGGCGAGCAGTTGCGCCTACTCGGTGTCACGACTTTCCTCTCCCACGCCTCGCTTTCCGTGGACGAACGCAGACGGGCCGAGGCGGCGTTCGCCGAGGCGCGGGACTGTGTGATCGTCTCGACCAGCACACTGGAACTGGGTATCGACGTGGGTGACCTGGATCGGGTCGTCCAACTGGACGCACCCCGCACCGTCGCCGCCTTCCTCCAGCGGCTGGGCCGCACCGGCCGCCGCCCAGGCAGCAGCCGCAACTGTCTCTTCCTCGCGCTGGACGACGAAGGGCTCCTCGCTTCGGCGGCTCTGCTGCTTCAGTGGTCCCGCAACTGGGTCGAACCCGTTGTCCCGCCCCCCGAGCCCCGCCATCTCGTCGCCCAGCAACTGTTGGCCCTGTGCCTTCAAGAACACCGGGTCGGCGAGAACCTGTGGCAGCAGTGGTGGGGCGGCATCGAGGCCTTCGGCCCGGGAGCGGCACCCGTCGTCCGGCATCTGGTCGAACAGGGCTACCTGGACCAGGATTCGGGCATGCTGTTCATCGGCCCGGAGACCGAACAGCGCTACGGACACCGCCATTTCATGAACCTGACGGCTGTCTTCACCGCCCCGCCCGAGTTCACCGTCCTCAACGGCCGCAACGAGATCGGCCGCACCGACCCCGACCTGCTCACCGAGGAGGTCCAGGGTCCCCGCAGACTCCTGCTGGCCGGACGCAGTTGGCAGGTCACCCACATCGACTTCAGCCGCCGCCGCTGCTTCGTCACCCCGGTCGACGAGGGCGGACGGGCCCGATGGGCAGGCTTCGGTGCCGAGCGGATCCTCTCCTTCGAGCTGACCCGCGCCGCACGCGACGTACTCCTCGGAGAGGACCCTCCGGTGCGTCTCACCGGGCGTGCTTCGGCACGCCTCGCTCAGGCCAGGGAGACACACCTGGACACCATGCACCCGGGGGGTACCGTCATCGCCCGCCGCCCCGACGGGGACGTCCGGTGGTGGACCTGGGCCGGCCACCGCGCCAACGCCACGCTCGCCGCCACCCTGCTGCCCGCCGTGTCACCGCACAGGCGGGCCCACGCCCACTGGATCCGGCTCCGCGACGACCTCACCCGCGAGGACTGGGCGAACACCATGGCCCAGGCATACGAAGGCCTGAGCCTGCCCGAGATCGACGGGCGCGCTGTGCGCGGCCTCAAGTTCGCCGAAGCGCTGCCCGCCAGGCTCGCTGAGGCGACGCTGGCCGCCCGGACAGTGGACGAGGCGGGCGCCCGCTTCGTACTCGAAGAGCCGGTCCGGTTCACCATGCTTCAGGCAGAATCCTGAGCAGCCGGCCCGATCGAATCAGCACGGGCAGCGGCGCCACATGCCACGCCGGATAGCGACCCCGTTGACCGTGACCAGGTGGACGTGAGCATCTGAAGAAGGCTCTTCTCGCCCTCGCGGAAAGGCGGAAACGCGTTGACCATCTCGTGGCCAGCATCTCGCCGAGTGACCAAAGTTGAGCCATGACCGCACTGCCCGATTGGATGCGCCCGTCGCGCCAGGAAGCTGGTTCTCGGAGTACCTGGACCGCCTTCCCCACGCCCGCCACAGCGTCATCAAGGCGGTCTGGCCCGAATCCGCACATCGCCACTGCACCGTCAAGCTCCGCAAGTACGCAGAGGCGGGCGTCCCGTACTACTGGTGCATCAAGAACGGCGCCCCGTCGCCCATGTCTACGAACTCGCCGGACCACGGAAGCCTGCACACCCGTCGGCATCTTCCGAGGCGTTTTTAAGCGTCCAGCGCCTTTCGAGATGAGCCTGGATCTCGACAAGCTCACGCCGTCGCGGGGCAACCAGCAGTCAGCACCAAGTCAGCACGGGAACCGCCGAGGGGCCAGACGCACCAGAGCCTGACCCCCTTCTGGCCTGTCCACTTGACGAATGTCCTAGCGCACAGTAACGAGTCGATCACACATTGAACCGGAACTCCACGACGTCCCCGTCCTGCATGACGTAGTCCTTGCCCTCCATGCGGGCCTTGCCCTTCGCGCGGGCCTCGGCGACCGAGCCGGTTTCCACCAGGTCGTCGAAGGAGATGACCTCCGCCTTGATGAAGCCCTTCTGGAAGTCGGTGTGGATCACGCCGGCGGCCTCGGGAGCCGTGGCGCCCTTCTTGATGGTCCAGGCGCGGGACTCCTTGGGACCGGCCGTGAGGTAGGTCTGCAGGCCGAGGGTGGTGAAGCCGACGCGGGCGAGGGTGGTGAGGCCCGGCTCCTCGGCGCCGACCGACTCCAGGAGCTCCAGGGCGTCCTCCTCGTCCAGCTCGGCGAGGTCCGCCTCCAGCTTGGCGTTGAGGAAGATCGCCTCGGCGGGGGCGACCAGGGCGCGCTGCTCGTCCTTGAAGGAGTCGTCGACCAGCTCGTCCTCGTCGACGTTGAAGACGTACAGGAAGGGCTTGGTGGTGAGGAGGTGCAGGTCGTGCAGCAGCTCCTCGTTGCCGGAACCCTGGACGATGCCCGCGGAGAAGAGGGTGTCGCCCCTCTCCAGGATCTCCTTGGCCTCCTCGACGGCCTTGACCTTCGGGGCGACGTCCTTCTTGATCCGCGACTCCTTCTGGAGGCGGGGCAGGACCTTCTCGATGGTCTGGAGGTCGGCGAGGATCAGCTCGGTGTTGATCGTCTCGATGTCGTCCTTCGGCGAGACCTTGCCGTCGACGTGGACGACGTTCTCGTCCTTGAAGGCGCGGATGACCTGGCAGATCGCGTCCGACTCACGGATGTTCGCGAGGAACTTGTTGCCCAGGCCCTCGCCCTCGGAGGCGCCCTTCACGATGCCCGCGATGTCCACGAAGTCGACGGTCGCCGGGAGGATCTTCTGGGAGGAGAAGATCTCGGCCAGTTTCGTCAGGCGCGGGTCCGGGACACCGACCACACCGACGTTCGGCTCGATCGTGGCGAACGGGTAGTTGGCCGCCAGCACGTCGTTCTTGGTCAGGGCGTTGAACAGGGTCGACTTGCCGACATTCGGCAGACCGACGATTCCGATCGTGAGCGACACGTTGCGACTTCCCGTACGTGAGAGGAGACGTGAGGAGACTGGCGGCCAGGGGGCCGATCCACCAGTCTACGGCGTGTCGCGGCACGCTCCGGCGGCCCTCTCGAACGCATGGCCAAGGTCTTTCCCACGGCGTGTCCGAGGAGCGATTCCACACATAAACAGACCTAGGTTGGTCCAGTGGAGCAACACAGGACCCGTCCCCCGCACAACGGAACACGACGCCCGGACCGAGGAGCACCGCTGCCCGCGCAAGCCCGCGGCGAGCGCCGGCCGCCGGTGGCCCGCCGCGCGCCGCCCCCGGTGGTCCGGACGCTGCGGCGGCTGCCCAACCCCCGGCTCACCGGACTCGGCGGCGGACTGTTCTGCACCGGGCTGATGCTCCTGCTCGGCTTTCTCGTGTCCCTGCTGTTCGGCTCGTCCCTGACGCCGTACGGCGTGCTGTTCCTGCCGGTCAGTGTGCTGACGTCGGTCTGGATGCGCCGGGGTGATCTGCTGACCGCCCCGATCATCGTGCCGATCGCCTTCGCCGTCGGGCTGATCCCGGTCGCCGACAGCGGCGGCGGCACGTCGGGCCGTCTGATGGGCCTGTTCACCGCCCTGGCCACACAGGCCGGCTGGCTCTACGCCGGCACGCTGGCCGCCGGCCTCATCGCACTGGTCCGCAGGGTCCGCCTGGTACGGGGGCGCTCGCGCTGACGTGGGGTGGGC
>NZ_RSAJ01000215.1 GCF_003933965.1 Streptomyces sp. RP5T | reverse complement strand
CCTCCCACCCCCGCATGCTGCTCGTCCTCAGCGAGAACTGGACCCTGACCGGTGGCCGGGCCGACCTGCCGGCGGCCGTGCGCTGGGCCCGCGAGGCCGAGGACGCCGGTTTTGACGCGGTCATGGTCAGCGAACACGTCGTCCTCGGCCCCGACGCGGCCGCCGCCGGCATCATGGGCAATCCCCGCGACTACGCGCTGCCCGGCAACCAGGACCCGTTCACGCCCTGGCCGCACTCCCTGCTCCTGCTCGCGGCCATCGCCTCGGTCACCTCACGGCTGCGCCTCGCCGCCGCGGCCGTCCTCGCACCCCTGCGGCATCCGCTGCTGCTGGCGCGGGAACTCGGCACACTCGACCTGATCAGCGAGGGACGGCTGGTCGTCCAGCCCACGGTCAGCTGGAGCAGGGACGAGTACGACGCGCTGGGCGTGCCCTTCGGCCGCCGCGGACGGCTCCTCGACGAGCACCTGCGGGTCTGGGCCAAAGCATGGGGACCTTCGCCGATCTCCCACGACAGCGAGCACTACCCCTTCCGGGACGTGTACTTCGAGCCCAAGGCGTACCGCCCCGAAGGCCCGAGACTGTGGTTCGGCGGTCAGCGGCTGCACGGACCCGTCCTGCGCCGCCTCGTCGAATACGGCCACGGTTTCCACCCGCTCGGCCGTCCGGCCCCCGAGGATCTGCGCTCGCTGAAGGAGGCGATGGCCGCGGCCGGCCGCGACGCCGCGGACCTGGAGATGATCGGCGGCACCTCCGCCGTCTTCCCCGACGACCACTCCCCGGCCGACCTGGGCGCGGCTCTGGCCTCCATACCGGAACAGTTGGAGCAGGGCTTCACCACGTTCTGCGTCAAACCGAACCAGTTCATCGACGACCCGGCGGGCGTCGGAGCGTTCTGCCGCGAGGTGATGCGACGCGTGGACGCGATGGCGGCGCGCTGAGGCGGGGGAGTGGCGGCGCCCCTCACCGCGATGAGTTCGTACGGGACCCGACAGTCGAGGCACGCGCCGCACGCCGCGGCTCGTGACGAACGGCCTGTAGGAGCCGTTGGTCGCATCGACGGCGAAGTGCGCCCTCGTAAGTGGTGTCGACGCGCATCTAGGCATGCTGCCAAGGGAGTTAGGCGGCGACAGCTGAGGGCACGGGGTCGCGGTCCCCGGCGAGCCGCAGTGCTGCGAGGGCCGCGAGGCCCGACGCGATGCCGAAAGTGAGGGCCGCGGGTGCTCCCGTGCCGAGCGGGGACAGCACGTGGACGGGGCCCCATACGGACGCGGTGTCGTCGATCGCCATGTGCAGGACCTGGCTCGCGAACAGCCCCAGTACGGTCGCGCAGACCGAGCCCACCGCCATCGCCGGCGCGGTGGGCCGGGTGAGCAGAGCGGGCAGCAGGCGCAGCGACCACCACACCACGGCCAGCAGGAGCACGTCGGCGGCCCGGTACAGCAGCCACTGGCCGAAGGACGTGGTCGAGGGGCCGGACCAGGCGCCGAGCAGCAGCCACAGGCGCAGCAGGTCCCCGGGCTCGGACAGCAGGCCCGCCCCGCCGAACGAGGTCTGGATCCAGGCCGCCACCGACTCGTACGACAGGACCACCAGCGACAGCGCGACCACCGCCGTTCCGACGCTCGCGGCCAGGCGGGCGGCGCGCGGCGGCACTTCGCGCCGGGGCAGCGGGTCCGCACCCCTGGCGGTGATCCGCGCCACCACCACGGTGAGCAGGGCGGCCGCCAGCCCCGCCGCCACCGCGACCGGCCCGCTCGACGCGATCACTCCCGCGAGCTGCGGCAGGATCCGGTAGCTGCCACGTCCCCGGGACGCGATCAGCCAGGGCGCGGAGACCGTCACGGCCAGGGTCGCGGCCACCGGGCCCCAGGCCCACAGCGCGAGCAGCGTGGCAGGGGTACGGCCCTGGACCGGCGGGAGCCTGCGGATCAGGAGCAGTGCGCCGGCCAGGAAGAACGCGAACAGGGACACGAACCTGATCTGCATCCCGGTGCTGTACAGACCGGCGTAGCGGGCGTCCGAGGCCGTGCCCGAGCCCGTGCCCCCGGACCAGTCGGAGGACAGCACCGTCGAGTCGTACGACCAGGGCCCGAGCCACCGCCGCAACTCGTTGACGGAGTCCACGTCGAACACGCCGGTGCTGCCGCGCAGTTGAAGTGCCTGCGCGCTCGCCCCCGCCCACCACAGCAGCAGTGTGATCACCAGTGCGCCGACCAGGGCCGGTATCACCGCGCGCCGATATGCCATGTGTGTCTTCCCCCGTCTCGACCCACGACCGTGAGTGTTCGAACAGAGGAAGAGTAGGCGTGATGATCGTGTACGGCACGCGCGGGTGGCTCAGTCCTTGCGCTCTCCGGCGCGGACCAGTCCGGTCTCGTAGGCGATGACGACGAGTTGGGCGCGGTCGCGGGCGCCGAGCTTGGCCATGGCGCGGTTCGCGTGGGTCTTGACGGTGACCGGGGTGACGAAGAGGCGTTCGGCGATCTCGTCGTTGGACAGACCGGTTGCCACCAGGGACATCACCTCGCGTTCCCGCGGGGTGAGCGCGGCCAGGCGGGCCGGGTCGGCGAGGTCGCCCGCCGCGGGCTGGGCCATGACGCGGGCGATGAGGCTCTTGGTGGCCGCGGGGGACAGGAGTGCCTCGTCGGCCTCGACGAGGCGGATGGCGTCGAGGAGTTGGGCCGGTTCCACTCCTTTGCCGAGGAAGCCGCTGGCGCCCGCCCGGAGCGCCTCGATCACGAACTCGTCCACCTCGAAGGTGGTCAGGACGAGGACCTTCACGCCGGCCAGGTCCTCGTCCCGGTCGATGAGCCGGGTCGCCTCGATGCCGTCGACCTCCGGCATCCGGATGTCCATGACGACCACGTCGGCCCGCTCGGACCGGGCCAGTCGCACCGCCTCGCGGCCGTTGGCGGCCTCCGCGACCACCTCCATGTCCGGCTGGGCGTCGATGAGCAGGCGGAAGGTGCCGCGCAGCAGGGCCTGGTCGTCGGCGAGCAGTACGCGAATCGTCATGGGCGGTGCTTCCTCGGCGCGGTCAGGCGGTCGCGGGGGTGAGGGACAGGGGCAGTTCGGCGACGACCCGGAACCCGCCGTCGGGTTGCGGGCCGGCGGTCAGGGTGCCGCCGATGGCGGTGGCACGCTCGCGCATGCCGATCAGTCCGTGACCGGTGCCGGGACCCTTGGGAGCGCGGGGGCGTCCGTCGTCGCTGACGGTCACACGCAGTGTCGAGGCACCGTAGTCCAGGACCACGTCGGCGTGCGCCGCGCGGGCGTGCTTGTGGGTGTTGGTGAGGGACTCCTGGACGATGCGGTAGGCCGTCAGCTCGGTCGCCGGGGCCACCGGACGGACCAGGCCGGTGCGTGACACCGTGACGGACAGACCGCCGGCCCGGATGCCGCCGACCAGTGTGTCGAGGTCGGCGAGCCCGGGAAGCGGCGCCCGGGAGTCGGGCGCGTCGTCGGGCTGGCGCAACAGGCCGACGGTGGCCCGCAGTTCGTCCAGCGCGGCGCGGCTGGTCTCCTTGATGTGGGCCAGCGCCTCGTAGGCGCGGTCGGGGTCGGTGCGCATGAGGTGATGGGCCACCCCTGCCTGGGCGTTGACGAGGGTGATGTGGTGGGCCACCACGTCGTGGAGGTCGCGCGCGATACGCACCCGCTCCTCGGTGACGCGTCGCCGGGCCTCCGTCTCCCTGGTGCGCTCGGCGCGTTCCGCGCGTTCCTCGACCCGGGCGAGGTGCAGACGCCGGCTGCGGACGGCGTCGCCCAGGGCGGTGGCCGCGATCACGAAGTCGAGCCGCAGCAGACTGGTCCCCACGAGCAGCGGCTCCTGGTGGCCGGCCGCGTAGACGCCGGCGACGGCGACTGCGGCGAGGACGCCGACCGTCCAGGCGGTGCGCCGGTCGCTGCGCGTGGCGAGGGTGTACACGGCGACGAGGCTCGCCGCCGGTGCCAACACCCGGTCGGGGGCCACGGCCATGGCGGTGAGGTCGACCGCGAGGGTGAGCACGACGACGGGCAGCGGCCAGCGGCTCCGGAACACCAGGGGCACGCAGGACAGTGCCGTCCAGGCCACCCCCGCCGCCCGGGGCTCGCGCCAGCCGGAGTCTCCCGCGGCCGCCGCGCCGACGGCTACGACCAGCAGCGCCACCGCGGGCAACGCGTCCGCGATCCGCTCATGCCGGGCCACCCACCGCCTCATCGCTGTCACCTGCATTTCCTCACTGTAAGGAGCGCGGGCCCGATGGGTGCTCCCGGCTCCTGCCGACCCGCACACGTGCTCGCCACGACGCCGCACGCCACGCTGCCGTACGCCACGACGCCCCACTCCACGACGCCCCACTCCACGACGCCGCTCGCCATCACCCGTCTCAGCCGGTCGGCTGCGGCTCGCGGACCGGGTGCCGCGCCGGGTCCGGATGGTCCGCCGGCCCCTCCACGGACACGTTCGGCAGCGCCTTGTCCAGCCGCCGGGGCAGCCACCAGTTCGCCCGACCGCACAGGTGCATGAGCGCCGGGACGACGACCATCCGGATCAGCAGCGCGTCGAGGGCGACGGCCACGGCGAGACTCACGCCGAACTCGGAGATCACCCGCATGCCGCCGAACACGAAGGAGCCGAAGACACAGAACATGATCGCGGCGGCGACGGCGATCACCTTGCCGGTCTCCGCCTGGCCGACCCGGACCGCGCGGTGGCTGTCGCCGGTGCGGGCCCACTCCTCGCGCATCCGGCTGACCAGGAAGACCTGGTAGTCCATGGACAGGCCGAACATGATGCCGACGACCAGGATCGGCACGAAGGACTCGATGGGTCCGGCGGAGCCGAGCCCGAGGAGCGAGGCGCCGAAGCCGTACTGGAAGACGACGACGATCGCGCCGAAGGCCACCCCGATGCTGAGGATGTTCAGCACGGCGCCGACCGCCGGGACGAGCAGGCTGCGGAAGGCTACGGTCAGCAGCAGGAACCCGAGCGCCGCGATCACCAGCACGAACACCGGGAGCTTGCCCATCAGCACCGACGCGAAGTCCTCGTTGCTCGCGGTGAGACCCCCCACGTAGACCTTCATCGACGTGCCCCGCTCCGCCGGCGGGATGACCTTGTCCCGCAGGTGGCCGATCAGGTCGGAGGTGGCCGCGGACTGCGGGGAGGTGGTGGGCACGACGGAGATCACGCCGACCGTCTGCCCCTCCTTCATCGGAGCGGCAGCGGCACCGGCGACGCCGTCGACCTGCTGAAGGGCGGTGACCAGCTTGGCCGCGGCCGCCTTGTCGGCGCCGGTGGGGGCCTGCACGGCAAGGACGAGAGGGCCGTTGAAGCCGGGCCCGAAACCGTCCGCGATCATGTCGTACGCCTGACGGTTCGTCGACGTCGTGGGCAGGTTGCCGTCGTCGGACGCGCCCAGGCGCAGCGACAGCGTCGGGAAGGCGAGCGCTGCCAGCAGGGCGAGGGCGAGCAGTCCGAGGGCCTTGGGCCGGTCCTGCACCCGCCGCGCCCACCGGGCCCACAGGCCGGTCCCGTCCTCCGGGCCGCCCCCGTGTACGGCGAGGGCATGGCGCTCGCCGCGGCTGAGGACCCGGGGTCCGATCATGCCGAGCAGCGCGGGCAGCAGGGTGATGGCGGCCAGCACGGTCAGCACGACGGTGACGGCGGCGCCGATGGCCATGCCGTTGATGATGCCGACGTTCAGGGTGAGCATGCCGAGCAGGGCCACGACGACGGTGAGCCCCGCGAACACCACGGCACGGCCGGAGGTGTTGAGCGCCTTGGCCGTGGACTCGGCGACTCCCATGCCGGCCTTGAGGTGGGCGCGGTGCCGGTTGACGATGAACAGGGCGTAGTCGATGCCCACTCCGAGGCCGATCAGCGAACCGAGGGTCAGTGTGGTGTCGGACAGCGTGATGACGTGGCTGAGCAGCATCACCGCGACCGCGGAGGTGCCGACGCCCACGACGGCCGTGACGATCGGCAGTACCGCCACCCAGACCGCGCGGAAGACGAACAGCAGCACGACGAAGGCGAGGGCGATGCCCATGGCGTCGGCGACCGGGTTCGTCGCGGGGTTGACGGTGAACGCCTGACCGTTGAGCGCGATGTGCACTCGGTCCGACTCCGCGGCGGTCGCGAGCTCCTTGACGTGCTCGATCCGGGCGTCGCTCACGTCCTGCTCGAACGCGACCGTGGCGTAGGCCGTCCTGCCGTCCTGACTGACCTGAGCCGAGCCGGCCGCGGTGTACGGGCTGGTCACGGAGGCGACGCCGGGGGCCTCGGAGATGCGCTCCAGCGCGGCGCTCATCGTCCGCTCGGTGTCCGGACCGGTGACCTTGCCGCCATCGGCCTGCCAGACGATCCTGCCGCTTTCACCTGCCGCGCTGTCGGAGGCCTGCCGCAGCAGGGCCGTCGCCCTGGCCGAGTCCGTGTCCTGCGAGGTCGGGCTGTTGCCGAAGGCGCTGCCGGCCGCGCCGACTCCGGCCCCCAGGGCGAGCAGCAGGCCCACCCAGGCCAGGACGACGGCGAGCCGGTGCCGGTGGCACCAGCGGGCGAGAGGGGACATCGACGAGCCTTTCCAGGGGTGCACCACGTGATCGGGCCGGCGCTTTCCCGGCCCACCCTCACGCTCGCAGTCCCGGGCTCTCCCGTCGTTGGCCGTGCGCAGACACTTGCCTCTACTGCGCTCGCAGTACACGTGCACGCGAGGAGGTACCGGAGACGGCCCGCGCCAGCTCCTCGACCCGGGCGTGGAGGTGTTCCACGTGGTGCTCGGACTCGGGTTTCATCAGGACGCTGCGCAGGACACGGGCCCCGTCGGAGTCCGCGTCGGCCCGCGGATGCCGGGTGGTGAACGCCTCGCGGTCGGCCCTGAGGGTGCTCAGGAACACCGGATCGGCGTCGGCCATGCCGTCCGCCAGGATCCGGGCCGAGGCCGCGTCGATCCCGCTCAGGGTGGCCGGTTCGACCCGCGGGAAGTAGCTGACGATGTCCAACTCGGGCCGCTGGTACAGCTCCAGCGCCTCGGACGCGGTGATGAGGTCCGACCAGCGCAGGGCGGCGCGCCGGCCGGCGGCCAGGACACGGCCGAGGCCCGCCGGGGTGGGCGGCAGGAGCCGGAAGGTGAGCCACAGGGCGGCGGCCGAGGCACCGGCCCGCGAGCACTCCAGGCTGATCTCACCTAGGTGCAGCTCGCTGGAGGTGAAGTACGTGTACGGCGAGTCGTGCAGGTAGAAGCGGCCCACCTCCGGGTCGCGGAAGAGGACCGCGCCGCAGCCGTAGGGCTGGAGCCCGTGCTTGTGCGGGTCGATGACGACGGAGTCGCACCGGGCGATGGCCCGCCAGGGCTCTGCCGGGATGCCCTCGGGGCCGTCGGCGCCGGCGAGCAGGGTGAAGAAGCCGCCGTAGGCGGCGTCCACATGGAGCCGGACGCCGTACCGCTCCCGCAGCGCCAGGGCCCGGTGAACAGGGTCGACGGCACCCAGACCGGTGGTGCCGGTGGTGAGCACCACGGTGCCCACCTCGCCGCCGCGCAGGATGTCCTCCAGGGCGTCGAGGTCCATCCGGCCGTGCTCGTCGGTGGGCACCGGGTGGCCCTTGATGCCGAGTACGTGGCACATCCGCCCATGGGTGTAGTGGGCGTCGGCGCTGTAGGCGATCCCACGGCCCGGATGCAGCTCCCGGGCGACGAACAGGGCTTCCAGGTTGGCGATCGTGCCGCTGGTCGTGAGATGGCCGAGGTGGGTGTCGTAACCGAACATCGCGGCGAGCTGCGCGACGACCTCGCGCTCCATCCTCGCGGTGGCGGGGCCCCCGTCCAGGGCGTGGTTGTTGGGGTTGATCAGCATGGCGGTGAGGTAGCCGACCACGGCCGCGGGGTGCGGCGGCTTGAGCATCTGCCCCGCGTAGTGCGGGTGGAAGAAGGGGTAGTTGTCGCCCAGCCGTCCCGTGAACTCCTGGAAGGCGGCGGCGAAGCGGTCGTCGTCGACATGGAGCGAGGGGTGCGGCTCGTAGGGGCCGAAACCGTCGGCCCACTCCTGTATCGCTTCGGTGGCTCGGCCCAGCCAGTGCTGCAGGTCCATGGGCATTCCCTTCTGTGACGCTCTCCGCCGGGGAGGCCGAGCATAGGACTTAGTTGACTGCTCAGCAATTGATTGCTCAGTAATTGAGATGTTGGTAGATGATTCCGCAGTAAACTGGCCGGGCAGGTACGGACGGAGTCACGGCAGGAGAGGGCGTGGACGGTGGATGCCAGGACCCGGCGGGGCGGTGAGGCCGCCCGCGCGGCGAACAGCCCCCGAGTGCGTGACTTCGGGCTGCTGATCAAGGCCGCGACCCGGCTGGAGCAGCGGATCGACACCGCCCTGCGGCGTGAGTGCGGTATCGGGCACACGATGTTCGAGGTCCTCATCAGGCTCTGCCGCCAGCCGGGCGAGGAGGTCTCGCAGCGTGAGCTCGCCGACGACCTCACGCTGACCAGCAGCGGCATCACCCGGCTGATCGACCGTATGGAAGAGGCCGGTCTCGTGGGCCGGGCGCCCTCGCCGGGGGACCGCAGGAGTGTCCTGGTGGAGCCCACCGACCACGGGCACACCGTGTTTCTCCAGGCCGCGGCCGTGCACGCGCAGGTCGTGGAGCGGTACTTCGTCGCGCCACCGGCCCGCGACGACTACACACGGCTCATCGGCGCGCTGGGCGAGATCGACCGGGCGCTGCGCGAGGGATGAGGACTCCCCGCGACCGTCCTGACGACCACAGGGTTTCCTCAGGCGACAGGCTTCTGCATGCGCCCGCCACCCCGGCCGACCTCATCCGGCCGTCGGCCGACGGCCGACGAACAGAAAAGGAAGCGAAGTTGACCCCGCAGAACCGGCCCGTCGACCATGAACTCGTCCAGGCCGCGGAGGAGGTCGCCCGTACCCGCTGCCGGGGCGACAACCACACCATGGCAGCCGCGGCCCGTGCCCGGGACGGGCGGATCGTCACCGCCGTGAACGCCTACCACTTCACCGGCGGCCCCTGCGCCGAACTGGTCCTCATCGGTACGGCGGCCGCCCAGGGCGTGTACGAGCTGGACACGATCGTCGCCGTGGGGGACCGCGACCGCGGGATCGTTCCGCCGTGCGGCCGCTGCCGGCAGGTCCTGCTCGACTACTTCCCCGACATCGCGGTCATCGTCGGCACGGGTGCCCGTATCCGGGCCGTGCGCATCATGGACCTGCTGCCCGAGAGCTACGTCTGGGCCGACCACCAGCTCGACGCCGAGTGAGACGAGCCGGCCAGGTCGGTGGGCGCGGTGGCATGGTCGTCGATCCGGTGGACAGCAGCGTGAGGAGCAGCCTGGCCGACCCGCCCCCGGGCGGGCGGCCGGCCCGAAACAAGGAGCGACAACCATGCGGTACCGCACACTCGGCAGCTCGGACCTGAACGTCTCGGAGATCTCGCTCGGATCGTGGCTCACCTACTCCGGTGGCATCGAGGCGGACGCCACCCGCGCCTGCACCGAGGCGGCCTTCGACGCCGGCATCAACTTCTTCGACACCGCCAACGCCTATGGCCGGGGTGCCGCCGAGGAGGCCTGGGGCGAGATCCTGTCCGCCCACCCGCGCGACTCCTACGTCCTGGCCACCAAGGTCTACTTCCCGATGTCGGACGACCCGGCCGACCGGGGCCTGTCCGCCGCGCAGATCGCCCGGCAGATCGACGCCTCCCTCACCCGCCTCAGGACCGACCACGTCGACCTCTACCAGGCGCACCGCTTCGACACGAGCGTGCCGATCGAGGACACCGTCGAGGCGTTCCAGAAGGTCGTCGAGCAGGGCAAGGCCCGCTACATCGGCTTCAGCGAGTGGACCCCGGAGCAGATCCGGGCGGCGGTCGACCTGGCCGGCCCCGACCTGTTCGTCTCCTCCCAGCCGCAGTACTCCATGCTGTGGCAGGCCCCCGAGGCCGAGGTCTTCGGCCTCGGCGCAGCCCACGGCATCTCGCAGATCGTGTGGTCACCGCTCGCCCAGGGCGTCCTGACCGGGAAGTACAAGCCCGGGCAGCCGGTGCCGGAGGGCAGCCGGTTCGCCTCCGCCGACATGGCCGTCTCGAAGGACCTCGTCTACAACGACGCCACCCTCGAAGCGGTCCAGCGCCTGGTGCCGATCGCCGAGGAGGCCGGGCTGAGCATGCCGACCCTGGCGCTCGCCTGGGTCCTGCGCCGCACCGAGGTCGCCTCCGCGATCACCGGCGCCTCCCGCCCCGACCAGGTCCACGCCAACGCCGCGGCCTCCGGCGTGGAACTGTCCGCCGACCTGCTCGCCGCCGTCGACCAGGCCCTCGGCGACGTCCCGGTCACCGGCCCCACCCTGGCCCCGGCCGCCGAGCCCGGCGTGAAGCACCGCTGAACCGCGCAGTCGACAACCGCCGACATGGCGCACGCCGGTCGCATCCCGACCGCCCCGGGACCCGGCATACGAACCCCTCGTACGCCGGGTCGGATGCGACGCCCTCGGGCCGCCCTCGGAGCACATCGCCCTGATTCCCTGACGCCCCGAACGCATGCCCTCGGCACGCTCGGGTACGCGAGCAGCACCGCGCCCCGGGCGATCATGCCCACGGGCGGGCCGCAAGACCGCCGCTACCAGGGGATCTGCCATGGACACACCCGCAAACGACCACAACGCCACACCGGCTCAGCGGGCGCTGGACGCGCTGACGCAGAACACCGAGGACGCGACGGCGCTGGACACGCTCGCGACCAGTGACGTGCTCATTCCGGTGCCCGATGACGCCGCCGACGAGGACACGACCGTGGCGCTGCCCGTGCTGGAGCAGCAGGACGGCGCTCCCGTGGTGCCGGTGTTCACCTCGGAGACGGAGATGGCCGAACTGCTTCCGTTCGTCTCCCGCTACCGACTGGTGCCGCTGGGCGCGCTCGCCGCGCAGTGGCCGGACGGCGATCTCTCGCTGTCGATCGACGCCAGCTCCACGCACCCGCTGACCCTCACCTCCGAGGGCGTGCGCACCCTGCTGGCACGGCCGCTGGGCTGAGACCGAAGCCGGGCCCACGCGGTGGGGCCCGGCCACCACGTGCGACGGAGGGGGAGCAGCCGGGCCCGCGAGAGGGCGCGACCTGCTCCCGCTGTCGCCCCCGGGTTCTCGCACACGAGAACAGGGATGAGCGGCGCCGACCCTGCTCATCCCCGGCACGCTGTGCGATCGCCGTGACCCGACGATAGGACCGATCCGTCGGGCCGTCGCTCCGGAATACGTGGCGCATGTCCGCAAAACGCGGCGGATCGGCGGGCGCGACGGCTCACACGGCGCGCAGGGTCTGCGAGGGTGACTCACCGAAGCGCTCCCGGTACCGCCGCGCGAACCGGCCCAGATGGACGAAACCCCACGCGTGGGCCACGTCCGTCACGGTCGTCGTCCCCGGCGCCGCCGCCCGCAGCTGCCGGTGAACACGCTGGAGACGCACCTCCTGGACGTACGCCATGGGCGACATGCCGACATGCCGGCGAAAAGCCTCCTGCAGGGTGCGCAGACTGACCTGGGCGATGGCCGCGAGCCGGTTCGCGTCGTACGGTTCGGCGGGCTGCTCCTGTACGGCGTCCATGACCCGTTTCACCGACGCCGGGCGCATGGGTGGGGGAGGGGCGTCGAGCGCGGCGCGGAAGGTGTGGTCGGTGGCGAGCAGCATCCCTTCCAGGAGGGTCTGTTCGAGACGGCCGCGGATCATCGGATGGCTCAGCAGCCCGAGCGGGACGTCCCGTTCCAGCAGGTTCCACGTAGCGAGGCGCATCCAGCTCAGGCCCGGGCCCCGCGAGACGTCCATGTACGGCTGGAAGCGCGGCGGGCGCCGCACCGACCGGCCCAGCAGCACCTCCAACTGCCGTAGCAGCGCCGCCTTGTCGACCTTCACGGTGAGTGCGTGGCAGTCGGCGGACCACCTGTCGATGTGGATGTCCCGGGCCGGATCGAAGACCACCGCCCGCCGCTCGGTCGCGAACTCCACGCCCCCGCGCCCCTCTTGGACGCTGAAGCAGCCGTCGAAGGGCACGGCGACGTGGTACACGCCCGGTTCGCCGAAACCCATCCGCATCTCGGTGCCGAAACTGATGTCACCCACGACGAGGGCGCCGAGATCGACCACACTGAGCCTGGTCGTGAACTCCGCTGCCCGGCCGGTGACTTCGAGACGCAGGTCGTAGTAGTGGGCCGCGATGGCCGCGTGCGCCTCCTCCAGCGAGCCGGTCGTGTAGCTGTTGAACTCGGCGACCCGCTCCTCATCCCCGGCCAAGGCGCGTCAGCTCCCTCCCTGCTCGGCGTCTGCTGTTCAGCATGGCCCGAGGAAGGCCGGTCATGCCCGGCGGGGAACGTCGGAGTATTTCGGAGGAGGCAGGCCGGGGTCACCGAACAGGGCGTCGGCGCTGCGGAGTTCAACGAGCACGAGGCACGGCGTCCGCCGCTCCTAGCCGTCGAGCATCTTCGCCAGCACCTCGCGCTGGAGCGGCAGTACTTCGGAGTGCAGGTCGCGGCCCTTGCGGGTGAGGGACACCCACACGCCCCGCCGGTCCTCCACGCACACGGAACGCTCCACCAGGCCGTCCTTCTCCAGACGGCCGATCAGGCGGGACAACGCGCTCTGGCTGAGGTGCACCCGGCCGACGAGATTCTGCACCCGGCACTGGTCGCCCTCCCGGGGCGATTCGGTGGCGAGGATGTCGAGCACCTCGAAATCGCTCGCGCCCAGCCCGTGCGGGTGCAGCACGCGATCGATCTCGCACATCGTGCGCGCGTGCACCGACAGGATGTCCCGCCACCGCTCCTCAAGGCCGGTCCCGACCGTTTTCACCGCCATACATGCACGGTAACACCGTTCCGGCCAATTGTTGCCTGCGCAACTAGTGCACGTGCAAGCAGGGGGGGGGCTGGAGGTCAGGCCTGCGGGTCCTGAGTGACCCCCACCAGGTTGCCGTCGGCATCCTTGACGAAGGCGATCAGCTTGCCCCCGCCGACGTCCTGCACGTCCTGCAGTGTCTCCGCGCCGGCCGCCACCAGCGCCGCGAGCGTGGCGCGGATGTCGTCGACGTGCCAGTAGGGCACCGGACCGGTCATGCCCCTGGCGTGGCCGTTCGGGTCGAGGCCGACGTCCTGCCCCGCGTCCTTGAAGCCGACGTAGTACGGCTCGTCCGCATACGGCTCCACGCCCAGCAGCGCGCTGAACAGGGCCTTCGCCGCGGCAAGGTCCTTGACGGGGTAGATGATCGTCTTGAGGCCGGCAGTCATGGTGTGCTCCTCCGTGCGGTGTCCCCGACGGTCTGTGTCGGTGGCTTCACGCTAGGCCGCGGAGCCGAGACGCGCTTCTCCGATCCTGACCGGTCCACGGGGTGAGCCACCGGGCCGCCCGTGGCTCGCGGCGCGGTGGCTTCGCACCGCGGGGTGTCCGCGGTTGGGTCGGTCACCGGTATCCGTAGCGGCTTGGCGCCGGTGCGGTGGTGACGGCGATGGGAGCGGCTTGCCGGTGTTCGGGTGC
>NZ_RSAJ01000214.1 GCF_003933965.1 Streptomyces sp. RP5T | reverse complement strand
CCCCCAGCCCTGCCCGCGCCGGGCTCCTGACCGGGCATCGGCTTGGGGCGCAACGCTGTCTGTTCCATCGATCGCCTCCGGCTTGATCACCACCGGCTGGTGTCTACCCGGCGGACCGGCACGCGACGAGCCACGAACGAGTGAGACTGACGGGCGGTCAGGAGCGGGAAGCGGCCGCGATCAGCGCAGGGCCGGGGCACGGTCCGGGAGGAAGCCGTGGGTGCGGCCGGCCAGGTGTTCGGCCTTGTAGCGGTCGACCGTGCGGTGCCAGTGCAGGATGCCCGCCATCCAGTGCTGGAGGTCGGTCACATAGCCGCGCATGACCTCGCGTGCCTCCTCCGAGAGCCCGAAGTCGTCGTACACGACCGGCAGTTCGTGCGCGGCGACGTGCTCGAACTGCTGCATGCGCTGGGTCATGAGGTCGTGGACGACGCGCAGCGCGCTCGGGTAGTCGATGCCGAAGAAGTTCTGCACGACGAGGATCGCGTTGTGGACCTCGCCCTCGTACTCGATCTCCTTCTGGTAGGAGAAGACGTCGTTGAGCAGGCACGCGTAGTCGACGGCGGCGTTCTCCAGGGAGCGCACGGGTCCGCTGCGGTAGACCTCCGGCGGGACCGCGGGGCCGTGGCCCATCCGGCACATGCTCATGGTGAGGTCGGAGCCGAAGGTGGCGCGCCGCATCTCCAGGTAGTCGACCGGGTCGGGCACGCGGTGCAGGATCTGGTTGCCCAGCTCCCAGACCCAGCTCTCGGTCATCACGTTCACGGCGTCCTTGAGGGTGCGCCGCTGGTCGGGGGTCATCTCGGCCGTGGTGCGGGCCCACAGGTCGATCAGGCCGCGCTCCATGGCGTTGACGGGCACGAGGGTCTGCTCGCCGTCCAGGGGCATGCAGTCCGACAGCCGCTGGGTGGTGAGCCGGGCGGCGGCGAGGTCGCGGCGGCCGCCGTAGACGAGGGGGTAGTAGTCGTCGCCGTAGGTGCCCCAGGCCAGCCAGGCCGAGCTCAGGTCCAGCGCCTCGGGGCTCGCGTCCGGGTCGATGCCCGCCGCGCACAGGGGGAGGTCGGCCGCGGCGAGCTTGTCCTCGTCCCAGACACCCTCCTGGAGCATGCCCACGCGGTGCGTCCACTCGGCGAGACGGGGGCGGGCGCCGGGCAGGTGCGGGCTGAGCTCGTTCTGGAAGGGCATGTGGAAGTCGGGCAGCAGGGACGGCCCGACCTTCTGGAACGGCACGTGCGTGTGCGCGCGCAGCCGCTCGGCGCCGGCCGCGGCGAGCAGGGCGCCGACGTCGGCGGCCGAGGTGCCGGGGCCGGTCAGGGTCTGCCAGGGGGAGGCGGTGTCGGCACGGGCGTTCATGTAGCGGCTGGAGCGCATGTGCCATTCGTGACCGCCGGACTGCCAGTCCTGGAGGCCCTGCGTGTACTTGGCGACGGCGGCCACCTCGGCCGGGGACAGACCGCGCTCCAGGGCGACGGCCGGGACCTCGGTGAGGGCGGTGTGCTCGAACTGGTGGAGGCGGGAGGTGAGGACGTCGTTGACGGTGTCGGCGGCCTCCTGGGTGGTGCAGCCGAAGAAGGTCTCCAGGACGAGGACGCCGTTGCTGAGCTCGCCCTCGTCCTCGACCTCGCGCTGGTAGGAGAAGAGGTCGTTGCGCAGGTGGACGCCGTCGGAGAAGGTCTCCATCAGCACGCGCAGGGGCCGTGAACCGGCGACGGACGCGGGCACCTCCGCCGTCGCGTACTCCACCAGGCCGGCCGACCAGGGGGCGCCGCCGACCTTGCGGCGCATCTCGATGTACTCGACGGGGTTGGCGATCCGCCCCTCGTTGATGTTCGACAGCTCCCACAGGGACTCGTTGAGCAGGTGCTCGGTGGCGACCGCGAAGCGGCGGCGCCAGTCGGCGGACATCGACGGCACGGTCCGCGTCCACAGATCGGCCAGACCCGCCTCGACGGGGTTGCGCGGCTCGGGCATCGGGGTCGACAGGTCCATCGGCATGAACAGGGGCAGCCGGTCGAGGTAGGCCTTGCCGCCGGCGCGGTCCTGGGTGCGCTTGAAGGTCTCCAGGAAGTGGTCGTCGAAGAAGAAGACCCACACGTACCAGTCGGTGACGAGCGAGAGCGCGGGGCCGTCGCAGTCGGGGTGTGTGTAGGCGCAGAGGAGGCCGTAGTCGTGTGCGTCGAGGTCGGACTGCTCCCAGATCCCGGAGCCCTCCAGCATGCCCATCTCGCGCGCCCACGCGGTCGAGTGGGCGCGGGCCTCGTCGAGGTGGGGGTTCAGCCGCGCGGGATACGGCATGTAGAAGTGCGGGAGTTCGAAGGGCTGCTGCGTCATGAGCCGGGCCCTACCCAGGGCTCCGAGCGGGCATCCACCGCGGCACACATGATCACACCATCGCGTGAATCCGGGACGAAACCGGCAGTTCCCGGCGTCTGTTGTGGCGTCGAGGGCCGCCGCGGTGGTTCGCGGACCACGACAGAAGCGTCCCGGTCCTTCCCCCGCTGCCCCGCCGACGCGCCCGGACGTCTCGTGTCGCACCTCATCGACGGGATCAAGTCCCTACGCGCCCATGTGACATGAGAACCTGGACAGGAGAGGGGTTCGGACGTAGCCGTCGAGGTGTGTGCCGACAGGGGGTCCTCGTTGTTCGGGGCAGAGTTGTTCACCCAGACCGCCGCCGCCGCGGCGGGCACGATGGTCGGGCTGATGACCACGGATGCCTGGCAGGTGGCCCGGCAGCGGATGGCGCGGTTCCTGCGGCGGGAGGACGTCGAGCGGCTGGACCGGGCCCGCGCCGAGCTCGACGCGGCACCGCCGGCCCGGCAGCAGATCATGCTGCGGGAGCAGCGCCAGGAGTGGGACTCCACCCTGCGCGCTCTGCTGGCCCGCGATCCCGATCTGTCCGGCCTGCTGGCCGAGTTCGTCCAGGAGTTCTCCGGCGTCGCGCGCCCGGTCCTCATCCAGATCCAGCAGGCGCAGGCCCCGCTGGAGCCGGTCCGTGCCCCGGGCGCGCTGACCGTCGCGCCTCCCCTGGGCCGGCTCGACCGCCGGGTGCGGGGCCGTGAGCCGCTCCTCGACACCCTCAAACAGCTGGTGGGCAAGCCGACTTCGGGTGTGCGGGTGCTGCACGGCATGGGCGGGAGCGGGAAGACGACGGTCGCCCTGGAGATCGCCGCCCACGCCGCCGCGCTGAACGTCGACGTGTGGTGGGTGACGGCGAAGAACCCCGCCACACTGAGCGCCGGGATGCGCGAGGTGGTGGCCGCGCTCGGCACCCCCGCGGATCTCATCGACCGTGCCTGGTCGGGGCGTTCGAGCGCGACCGACCTGCTGTGGCGGCGGCTGTGCGACACCGCGCACCCCTGGCTGCTGGTGGTGGACAACGCGGACGAGCCCGAACACCTGGCGCCCTACGGCCGGTTGGCGGAGGGCAGGGGCTGGATCCGGCCCGCCGCGGAGCTGCCGGGGCTGGTGCTGATCACCAGCCGGGACAGCAGCCCGACGACCTGGGGACCGTGGGCCACGCTGCACTCCGTCGACGCCCTGGAGGAGGACGACGCCACCGAGGTGCTGTGGGACCTGGCCGGGGAGCGGGCCGGTTCCCGTGAGGACGCGCGGCTGCTGACCCGGCGGCTCGGCGGGCTGCCGCTGGCGCTGCGCATCGCGGGCTCGCATCTCGCGGCCGCGTCGGCGTTCCCCGCCTGGCCGGGCACGACGACCGTGCGGACGTACGCCGACTACCGGGTGGCCCTCGACGAGCGCTTCACCGAGCTGCTCGACGAGCGGCCGCCCGGGCGGCAGGGCAGCAGCTACTCCGTCCCGGTGACCGGCACCTGGGAGCTGTCGCTGGACCTGCTGGAGCGGCGGGGCATCGGGCAGGCCCGGCCGCTGATGCGGCTGCTGTGCTGTCTCGGCGAGGCGCCGGTGCCGCTGGTGGACCTGTTACGCCCCGACCGGCTGGCGGACTCCTCGCTGCTGCCCGGTGTCACACCCCAGGAGCTGTACACCGCGCTCACCGCGCTCGCCGACTTCGGCCTGGTCGAGCTGCACACCCCGCCCGGCGGCGACGACCACACCCGCACCCTGCTGATGCACCCGCTGGTCAGGGACGCCGGCCGGCTCCAGCGGGACCTGGCCGAGCATCTGAGGGAGTACGCGTCCGTCGTCGCCGACCTGGTCGTCTGCGCCACCGTCGAGCTCAGCGAGGACGACCCGCGCGACTGGCCGCGCTGGCGGCTGCTGCTCCCGCACTGCGACGCCCCGCTGGCCCTGATCGGGGACCCGTACGAGGCGCAGGACGAGCTGGTCTCCAAGGCGCTGCGGGCGGCGGCGGCCGGGGCCCGGCATCTGATCCGGCGGGGCTGGCTGGACCGGGCGGAGGAGGTGCTCGGGGCGTGTGAGCCGGTGGTGCTCGCCTGCGGTCCGCGCGATCCCGACGCCCTCGAAGTACGGTCCGCCGCGGCCCACCTGCTCCATCTGCGGGGCCGGCTGCCGGCGGCCGAGTCGCTGCTGCGGGCCGTGCTGGAGGACACGCGGGCCCTGTTCGGCGACGCGGCCGGTGAGACCGCGGACGTCCGGTACGCGCTCGCGAACCTGCTCAACGGCCGGGGCCGCCCCGTCGAGGCGGAGACCGAGTACCGCGCGGTCCACGCCACGCGCCGGGCCCTGCTGGGCGAACGCGACCCGCGGACCCTGGCGGCCCGCAAGGGCGTGGCCTGGATGGCCCGGTACCGCGGGCTGCTCGCGGAGGCGGAGGAGGAGTACCGCCTGCTGCGGGACGCCTACCGGGAGACGCTCGGCGCGAACCACCCCGACACTTTGGTCACCCGGCACGAGATGGCCCAGGTGCTGCACGAGCGCGGCATGTTCCGGCAGGCCGAGCAGGAGCTGCGGGAGACGCTCGGGCTGTGCGCGGACGTCCTGGGCGAGCGCCACCCGATCACCCTCGCGGTGCGCCACGACCTCGCGGACGTCCTGCGTGACCGGGGCCTTCTCGTGGAGGCGGAGCAGGAGTTCCGTACGGTGCTGGCGCTGCGCGCGGACGCCTACGGCGAGGACCACCCGGAGACCGTCGCCGCCCGGCACGGCCTGGCCACCGTGCTGCGCGACCGGGGCTGGCCCACCGACGCGGAGAGCGAGTTCCGGGAGGTCTTCGAGGTCCAGCGCCGGCTGCTCGGCGACATGCACCCGCACACCCTGGTGGTCCGGCACAACCTCGCCGACCTGCTCATGGAGCGCGGTCAACTGGAGGCGGCGGAGGCGGAGTTCAGGGAGGTGTACGCGGCCCGCCGGGAGGTGCTCGGCGAACAGCACCTGCTGACCCTCTCGGTGCGGCACGGCGCCGCGCACGTCCTGCACCTGCGGGGCCGCACCGACCGGGCCGAGACGGAGTACCGCACGGTCCTGGCGGACTGCGTGGAGACCCTCGGCCCGCGCCACCCGGGCACGCTCGCGGTCCGCCACAACCTCGCCGACCTGCTCAAGGACCAGGGCCGGCTGGCCGCGGCGGAACAGGAGTTCAGGGAGGTCTACGAGGCCCGCAGGACCGTTCTCGGCGAACAGCACCTGCTCACGCTGTCCGTGCGGCACGGCGCCGCGCACGTCCTGCACCTGCGCGGTCGCATGGAGCAGGCGGAGGCGGAGTACCGGACCGTGCTCGCGGACTGCGTGGAGACCCTCGGCCCGCGCCACCCGGGCACGCTCGCGGTCCGCCACAACCTCGCCGACCTGCTGTGCCTCAAGGGGGAACCGGACGCGGCGGAAGCGGAGTTCACGGAAGTGCGGGCGGCCTGCGAGGAGGTGCTGGGGTCGCGCCATCCGCGCACCCTGGCCGCGCGGGCGGCCCTGGACCGCCTGCGCTCCGAGGATCAGCCGCCCAGGGATCCCGACTCGGCGGCGACCGGCTCGTAGCCCGGGAAGTGGGCGGGGATCCGGCTGAGGTCCCACAGGGCGAGCGTCTTGTCGTCGTAGAAGTCGTCCGACTCGTCGTCGCCGATGACCTGGAGCGGCTCGGGAAGCCCGAAGGGGGCCAGCCGGAGGTTGATCGGCCGCCACCAGCCCGTGACGATGTCGGTGTTGGCGGACGTCCGGGAGAACGTCGTGGTGAGCAGATAGCGCGAGCCGCTGTCCCGGAAGCGGGTCAGCGCCTCCACCACGTGCTGGTAGGAGAAGTGCACGAGGGCGTCCCGGCACACGATGAGATCGACCCGCGGCACGGGCTGGGCGGTGAAGTCCAGCAGCTGGAACTCCCGCCCGGGGCCGGGGTGTTCGGCGCGGTTGGCGGCGACGAGTTCGGCGACGACGTCCCCGCCGAGGTAGGTGGCGCCGTGCAGGTCGACGTGGCGCATCCAGTTCAGGTCGCCGCAGGGCGCGTCGAGCACCGAGCGGACACCCAGGTCCTTGATGAGAGAACCGATTCGGGCGATGACGCGCTTCATGCGCTGGAGTTCGGAGCCCGGTCCGGAACGGGTCTCGTCGGAGCCCCAGCGGTTGGTGCGGTAGATGTCCGTGAACACCTCGTGCAGGTCGGGCTCGTCACGGGCGTCCGAGACGTCGAGGTAGCGCCGTGCGTCCACGTCGTAGACGGGCTCCCCAGGATTGCTCAGGTACCGCGGGGTCAATGACGTCCTCTTTCGCTGCCCGTCGGCGGGACGTAGGGCAGCCCACCGGTAAACCCCGGCAGCATAACTCCCCTCAGGGCCGGACCTGGATGAGCGCGTGCGTCCCGCTCGTGCGCCAGCCGCGGCCCTCCGCCTCGTCGAGCGCGGTCTCGGTGCGCCCGTCGAGCCCGGTGACGACATCGGACTTCAGGGTGCGCAGGGCGGCGACCGGCCCCGGGAAGTACGCGGTCACCTCGGCGAAGGGCGTGCTCGCCGGCCACCACCGGTCGCCCACCAGACGCCGGTAGTTGAGGTCGCCCTTCAGGACGGTGAGGGCGGCCCCGCCGATCTCGGCCCGCAGGTCGCCGGGCATGTCCGCGTAGGGCAGCGGCGCGCAGGAGAACGCGTGCGCACGGACGTCGAGCCGCCCGTCGGCCATGGCGTCCCACAGCAGGCGCCCGTAGGCCGCGGCCTGTCCCGGCGCCCGCACGAGCCGGCGCAGCGCGTCGACGACGTCGGCGCAGGTCGCGTCGGAGACGTAGTAGGGGTACGGCTTCACGTGCAGGACGGCCCGTTCGACGCGGCCGTGTCCGAGGAGGTGGGCGATGAGAAGGAGGTCGGGGATCAGCTCGCGTCCGGCGTTGTCGGCGATCAGGCAGAGGGTGCCGGCGCCGTCGAGCAGGGACCGGAGCCGGTCGCTGTCGTCGGCGACCAGATCCGGGACGGCGGCCCGCCCCTCGGCGTCCTTGTCGGAGAGCCGGAACCCGAGGTCGGCGCGGTTGCCCCACAACGAGCCGTGCAGCAGGGCCGCGCCGCGCTCCTCGGCCGGCAGGGCGGCGAGTTCGTCGAGGGCGGCCAGCTCCTGGTCGGTTTCCGGGGAGTCGAGTTCGGCGAGCTTGGAGGGGCGGAAGGGGTCGATGCCCCGCCAGGGCCCGTCCCCGAAGTACCCGACGGCGTCCAGCAGCCGCCGGTAGAAGTAGCTCTCGGACCACAGCCAGGGCACGTCGAACCAGGACTGTCCGAGAAAGCCGCCGATCCCCCACTCGCTCCACGCCCCGCCCGGAAGCGGCTCGATCACGCCCTTGGTGCAGCTGTCGAGCAGCGCGTCGAGGGCGCGGTGCTGCTCGGGCCCGTAGGGGAACGCCTCGCGCACCTGCTCGATGATCGCGGGATGCCGCTCGGCGAGCACGCCGTACGGGAAGGATCCGGGTTCGTTGCCGAGGATGACGGCGGCGCCGATAGACATGCAGCGACTGTAACCACTCGCGTCGGGCCTGCTCACCCGCTGCCGCGGGACTCCTGCTCCAGCTGACTGACCAGCGCCAGGTAGCGGGCCCGTCGGGGAACCGGCACCAGGCCCCGGATCATCACGTGCCACATCTCCGCGAGCCGCCGCGGCTGCCGCCCCACCGGTTCCAGATGCCGCCCCACCACCCGCGTGCCGACGAAGAAGCAGACCAGCGAGTGTGCCATCGCGTCCACGTCGGTGTCCGGGTGGAGGTCGGACTCCTTGACGGCTCCCAGCAGTTTCGCCGTGGCCAGCTCCAGCCACTCCGTGAACGGATGGCGCAGCGGCGGCCGCACCTCGACGCCGCCCGTGGCGAGCCGGAGCCCGGCGCGGAGCACCGGTCCCTCGACCGACAGTCGCGCTATCCCGAAGGTGACGCGGACCAGTGCCTCCAGCGAGGTGTACCCGCGGGCGTCCACGTCCCCCGCGAGCTGCCGTGACGCCCGCGACTGGATCTCCATGATCGCGTGGGCGAGGTCGTCCTTCGCGGCGAAGTGGAAGTAGAGCGCGCCTTTGGTGACTTGGGCGTGCGCGACGATGTCGCTCAGACTGGTCGATTCATAGCCGCGACGGTCGAACAGATCGGCGGCGGCGGTGATGATCGTCGCTCGGGTCTGTTCAGCGCGTAACTGCCTCGGCATCGACTGCACACTCCTGTGACGCAAAAGAACGGGTCATGCCGTTTGTTTCTGACTCCCTGTACACGATATCTCACCCTGCGACGGCACCGACCCGGCACGCGAAGACCTCCGACTCCCCCTGCAGCGCGACGACTTGTACGTCGTCGCCGGCCGCCTCGCTCAGTTCCACCCAGACCGGTTCATCGAGCTCCGCGTACTGGTGAAACGTGGCGTGGAACGAGGCGGGCACCCGCCCCGGCCCCGTGTGCGCGCGTACGGCCTGCCGGGCGGCCTCCAGCAGGAGCATGCCGGGGACGTGGTCCAGGGGGTGGTCGAAGAAAACAGGATGCGCGGTATCGACACGCAGCCGTCGGCGGCCGGGTCGGGCGGTGGGCGCGAGGAGGACGTCGGCGGCGAGGACCCGCCCCACCGTCTCGGGGGGCAGCGGCTCCGGCAGCGGACGCGGCAGCCGCAGGGAGCCGGTGTCGGCGGTGCGCCCCGCGCGCAGCCGGCGGTACACGGAGTCCTTCGTCCAGGTCACGGCGATGCCGCCGGTCCCGACCCGTTCACCGCCCAGGCGTACGACGGCTTCGTAGCGCAGTGCGGCCGGCCGGCCGGCGCGGCGGCGGACCTCCGTGACGGTGACGTCGATGACGGGTTCGGCGGGGGCGGAGCCGACGGCCAGGTGCTCGGGGCGGGTGTCGGTACGCAGTTCCTGGAGGACGAACTGATACCCGAGCGGGACGTCGTACGCCGCGTGGGCGAGCAGGGCCCCGCACTGACGGACCGTTTCTGCAATCAACAGCGGCTCGTACGCCGAGCGGTCCGGGGACACGTGTAACTGATGGGCGCGCGGCCACTGGGCGGTGATGGTGAACCGGTCGGCGCCCGCCCTGGTCCAGCCGGTCAGGAGGATCTCCGCGACGGCCACCCGGTGCACGAACTCACGGGGTACGGTCGCCGTCAGGAGCCCGGAACCGGGCCGGGCCCGCGTGAACTGCCGCAACTCTGGCATGTGTCCCCCTCGTTCCTCCGAAGCGATGACGGACGGTGAGGTGCCCGTGCCGGTGAGCGATAGAGTACGAGGGATTCCGGTCTGTTTTCAATGTGACCCGATCGCGACCGGACGAGATCCGAACTCGGCGCATGGGAGGGGTTCTTATGGCGAGACAGGAGCGCGCCATCAGGACACGCAGGACGATCGTGGAGGCCGCGGGCGCCGTCTTCGACGAACACGGGTACGCCGCGAGCACCATCGCGATGGTGCTGGAGCGGGCCGAGGTCACCAAGGGCGCCCTGTATTTCCACTTCCCCTCCAAGGAGTCGCTGGCCCAGGCGGTGCTCGACGAGCAGTTGTCCCTGGGTGCCGTTCCGCCGCATCCGTGCAAGGTGCAGGAGATCGTAGACATGACGTTCGTCTTCGGGCAGCGGCTGCGGACCAACGCCCTGCTGAAGGGGAGCGTGCGGCTGACGGTGGACCAGTGCGCGCCGCCCGGGGTCGATCACACGGGTCCGTTCCGGCAGTGGAGCGATCATCTGGTGGCGATGCTCCAGGAGGCCCGGGAACAGGGCGAGTTGCTGCCCACGGTCGAGCCGCGGAACACGGCGGACCTGCTGGTCGGGGCGTTCGCCGGGGTGCAGTTGATGTCACGGGCGCTGCACGGGCGGGAGGATCTGGGGCAGCGGATCTCCGTGATGTGGGCCCACATGCTGCCGAGCATCGCGGTGCCGGCGCTGCTGATCGGCATCGACAGCCGGCCCGACCGCGGGGCGCGGGTGCTGGCCTCTCTCGGCAGTGGTGAACTGGTGGGCGCCAAGGCATGATCGGGGTGCGGCCGGGTCAAGTGCGCGGGCGGCCTTGCCCGGTCCCGCACGAGCACGGCCGTGCCCGGTCCCGAACATGAGAGGCCGGCCGGTGCCCATCCGCACCGGCCGGCCCGCTCGTTCGGGGAGTTCGCTCAGAAGGTCAGCTTCCAGCCGTTGAGCGTGCCCGTGTCCTGGGCGGCCGTGTCCTGGACGCGGAGCTTCCAGGTGCCGTTGGCCGTCTCGGAGGAGGCGTTGACGGTGTAGGTGGTGTTGACGTTGTCCGCGGAGTCCGAGCCGCTCGCCGCCTTCAGGCTGTACACCGTGCCGTCCGGGGCGACGAGGCCGATCGTCAGGTCACCGCGGTAGGTGTGGGTGATGTCGACGCCGACCTGCAGGGCCGAGGGGGCGCTGCCGCTGCGGCCGCTGACGGTGATGGCGGACTCGATCGCCGAGCCGGCGTCGGGGATCGGGACGGCCGTGGTGCTGGAGAAGGTCGTCCCCGTCGTCGTACCGCCGCCGCTCACGGCCGCCACCGTCCTGGCCGCGTCGGCCAGGCCCGCGCCGCAGCCGCCGGAGCAGGCGCCGGGCAGCGGACGGGCGTTGTTCTTGATGGCGGTCTCGATCTGCGCCGGGGTCAGCGCCGGGTTCGCCGACTTCACCAGCGCGACCAGGCCCGCGATGTGCGGGGTGGCCATGCTGGTGCCCTGGTAGTACGCGTACGACTCCGAGGACGGCGTCGAGGCACCGGAGTTGAGCGTGGACAGGATGCCGTTGGCGGTGCCGGTGCTGGTCTGGCCGCCGGGCGCCGAGATGTCCACGAGGGAGCCGTAGTTGGAGTAGGAGGCCTTGGCTCCGGTGCGGTTGGTCGCGGCGACCGAGATGATGTTGTTGCAGTTGCCCGGCGAGTGGCCGGAGACGTTCTCGTTGTCGTTGCCGGCGGCCACCACGACGGTGGTGCCGCGGCTGACGGCGTTGTTGATGGCGGTCTGGGTGGCCGAGGTGCAGGCGCCGTCGCCGCCGAGGCTCATGTTGATGACCTTGGCGACATTGGTGTTGGCGGGCACGCCGGAGACGGTGCCGCCGGACGCCCAGGTGATGGCGTCGATGATGTCGGAGTCGTAGCCGCCGCACTTGCCGAGGACGCGCACCGGGGAGATCTTCGCGCCGTACGCGATGCCCGCGACGCCCTTGCCGTTGTTCGTGACCGCGGCGATGGTGCCGGCGACATGGGTGCCGTGCCAGGAGGAGCCTGAGGCCGGGATGCCGGAGCCGCACTCGCCCGCGGCGTAGTAGTCGCCCGGGTCGGCCGGGTTGCTGTCGCGGCCGTTGCCGTCCACGGAGACGGCGGTGTCGGAGATGAAGTCGTAGCCGGCGACGATGTTCGCGGCGAGGTCGGAGTGGGTGACGTAGCCGGTGTCGATGACGGCGACGGTGACTCCGCTGCCGGTCGAGGTCGGCCACGCGCCCGGCACGTTCATGCCGGCCGTGGCCTCGTACAGGTCCCACTGCTTGGCGTACTCGGTGTCGTTCGGGTCGGCCTGCGGCTTGTTGAGGCGGTCCGGCACGACGTAGGCGACCTGCGGGTCGGCCCTGAACTCGGCGACCGCGTCGGCGACTTCGGCCCTGCTCGGGTCTGCCCCCAGGTCGACCAGGGCGGCCCCGGTGCCGAGTCTGCGCTGGAAATCGGCGTCCTTGGCGGCGGCGTCGGCCTCGGCGGCCTTGTTCGAAGTGGCCTCGGCGGCACCGGACTTGTAGCCGACGATGAGGCGCTCGGCCTGGATGCCGGGGGCGGCCTCGGTGAGCGCGGCCGGGACGGCGGCAGGCTGAGCGGGGGTGTCCTGGGCGGCGGCGACGGAGGCCGAGCCGACACAGAGGAGAGCCGCGGAGACGGCGGCGGCGGATATCAGCTTCCGCCGAGGGGAGGGGGAGGTACGCAAGGGCTTGCCTTTCGGGGCCGTGCTCCGGGCAGCGCGGAGCAGCAGTCGAATTCGCTTCTTCGGTGAAGCGGCGGGGGGGTGAAGCCAGGAGCGCGTGGGCCGGCCAAGACGGGGAAGCGTGACCCGTTCGGGGTTACCTGTGGGTCAGCTGTGGTCGAACGATAGGCAAAGAGCAGGTCATGCGGATACAGGGGAAACCCTTGATCAGGCCGGAAACACCCCCTGCGAGACGGCCGGTTGACCGGTGCGGGCGCCTTTGCCCCGTCGCTCGCGGTGCCGCTGCTGCCCGCGGGCGATCCGATGGGCGGTCTCCCGCGCCCCGACGGCCCGCAGGCGTTCACCGTCACCGAACTCGTCGAGCAGGTACGCGCGCGGCTGCCGGCGACCGCCACGCGCGGCGCGCCGGACGGTGCGGAGGCGGACCTCGCTCAGTCCCTCGCCTCCCTGGTCGTCGAGGACCGGATCTTCGCGAGCGGCACCGGCATCGGCGACGTGGCGGCGAGGAACCCGGTGCGTCGGTGAACGCGCGGGGGCCGCGTCGCGTACTGCACGGAAGCCCGTCGTTCCCGCGCCGCCCGAGGAGGCGTTCCGGATGGCCCGGATGCCCTGGACAACAGCCCGTCGTACGAGTGCGGCGGCCGCCGCCGCCCTGACCCCGTTCCTCCTGACCGTGTTCGCCGCGGCGCCCGCGCAGGCCCATGGCGCTCCCACGGATCCGGTCAGCCGGGTCTTCGCCTGCTCCCCCGACGGCGGCTCCTCGGGCACGACCGCGTGCCGGGCCGCCATCGCGGCGAACGGTGCGCCCTTCACCGCGTGGGACAACCTGCGGGTCGCGAACGTGAACGGCCGGGACCGGCAGACGATCCCCGACGGAAAGCTGTGCAGCGGCGGCCTGCCCGCCTACCGGGGCCTCGACCTGGCCCGCTCCGACTGGCCCGCCACACGCCTGTCCCCCGGCGCGACCCTGACCATGAAGTACGTCTCGACGATCCCGCACACCGGCACGTTCCGCATGTACCTCACCGAGCCGGGCTACGACCCGTCGAAGCCGCTGAAGTGGTCCGATCTCCCGCAGCAGCCGTTCGCCGAGGTGAAGGACCCGGCGCTGACGGACGGCGCGTACCGCATCCGGATGACGCTGCCGAAGGACCGCACGGGCCGGCAGGTGCTGTACACGATCTGGCAGAACAGCAGTACCGCGGACACCTATTACTCGTGCTCGGACGTGGTGTTCCCGGCGGCCGCCGGCAACGACGGGGGCGGGAACGGGGCAGGG